>CAZGKY010000132.1:0-5780 GCA_964525625.1 uncultured Atribacterota bacterium
TGACCTTCTTGCCGGGTTGGAACTGTAAAATAGGGTGTTCTTGAATTCTCATACTTTGTTCCTCTTTAGCTACAATTTAAAAAAGAGTGAATATATAATAATTTTCTTAATTTTTTTCTATCAATTCATAAAAAAAGCAGAGTAAAAAAATTCATTACTCTGCTTCTATTTAATTAAATATTTTTAAATGAAAGTAGTATTTTTCCCCCAGCCAAACTGACGCCATGCAATTACCGAAATTTCCCACCGTAGAATATTATTCCTCCTAAAATTTTTCTACTTCCTAAAAAGGCGGAAAATGTAGTAAAACCCTCAATCATTATAACATTATTTTTTTCAAAAAGGCAAATATTTTTTATCTAATCTTAACTATTTTCACATAAGATGTAATCTTTTCCTTCATTTCTTCCATCTTATTCTGAGAATAAGGAGTTATATTTACCAGATTATTATCTAAAAGTTTTTCATTGGGATAGAAATTCTGTAACACATATTGCTTTGATCCTTTTATTGCTCGACCAATCTCCTCAATGGTATTTTGATCATGAAAAATTGGTACTACCGTTGTTCTAAATTCATATTCCATTCCTGAAAATCTGATTAGGTTGATACTCTTTTTAATATTGTTAATAACCTGTTCATCTTCGATTCCAGTTATTTTTTTATATGATTCTGTTTGCAAATAAGTTTTAATATCCATAGCAATAAAATCAACCAGTCCTTTCTTAATAACCTCGGCTATCATTTCTGGTTGGCTGCCATTGGTATCAATTTTAATTTTTATCTTATAATTCCTCAATTTGGTAAGAAATTCGGGTAAATCATCATAGATGGTTGGTTCTCCACCACTGAGGCATATTCCATCCAGGAAATCTCTTCTTTCTCTGAGGAAATTAAAAATATCTTCTTCAGGGATTATTGGTAATTTTTGTGGATTAGTAACTAGATCAACATTATAACAGAAAGGGCAACGAAAATTGCATCCCCCTACATATAAGGTAGATACTATCATACCTTCCCAATCTATTAAAGAAGTAGGGATTAACTTTCTAATATTAATTTTTTTATCCATTGGATAATTTTTGTCTAATATAGTCAATTTCTGGTAATAATCCCCTCCAGGATTCTTTTACCTCTCCCCGATCAGTAACAAGAAGAATAGTAGGTGTGCTCATTACCTGATAAAAACACGCTTCTGTTAAACCATCCACTGTATTTATATCATAATACTGGACTTCAAACTCTTTTGCTAAAGCATCTCCAATATCTTTTGCTCTGGGACAGTTAGGACAATCTTTTTGCCAGAAAATTTTTACCTTCAGTGTCAATATATTCAGCTCCTTTCAGCTATACCTTATTTAATGAATCTGGTAATTACCCATTTTTCTATCTTTTAATTCACCTATCTTATTTTTATTCCAATTACTGATCTTACTGTAATATCCCACAATCCTGGTAATACTATACACATCTTTACTATGACAATCATGACAAAATTCCTGTATTCCCCTGTTTACCTTCCGACAATCATTACACACGGTAAACTCTGGTGAAATTGTAATCTGCGCAGCGGTAGTATTCTTCCAAACTTTATGAATTAAATTGTAAATACTCTCGGCAGGGGGCTTTTGTTCTCCCACAAAGGCATGAATAATTGCCCCACTTTTAATTAAAGGATGAAATTTGCTCTGTTTAACAATTCTAGTAATAAGGTCAATATCAGCAGAAGCAGAAAAATGAATACTATTAGTATAATAACACTCATCCTCTGCAACATTTCCTTTTATAACCTTAGCACTTTCTGGGAACTCTCTTAAATCTATTTTTGCTAATCTTCCAGCCGCACTTTCCGCTGGTGATTCCTCCAGAGACAATATCATACCATATTTATTGCTATATTCTTTACATTTAAGATGTAAGAAAGAAACAGTCTTCAAACCCCATCGGTAGGCTTCATCGCTTTCATGAAGTTGATAGTTTGTTAAAAACTGTATGGCTTCATTTAATCCAATCAATCCTACTAAATAAGTGCCTTTTTCTAAATCTACATAAGGTTTTCCATCAGGACTTATCTTGCCTATCTGCCATAAAGGACCCTCTGGAGAATTCATCAATTGTTGCAGGAACAATTTCTTTTCTTGATGTGCTTTTACTACTAATTTCAGAGTTGATTCTATCTGCTCAAAAAATAGACTAAATTTTTCCTGTGTGCTTAAGTTGACAACACTATTATTATGAACTACTCGGTAAGCACATTGGGGAAGGTTAATAGTGACATTCTGTATTCCAGCAAATCTTAGTTTCTCAGGATGTTTAATCATATCTTTATCAGTTATTTCATTTTTTAATCTACAGCAGGCAGCAAGCGTTACACTATCCCGATCAAAGATGAAATAAGGTGTACCATTCTCAGAAGCTATGTGACAGGCGTATTTAAGTAATTCCATTTCTTCAGAATCTTGAAAAGAAGATTCATTAATATGTAAGTCCATCTTTGGAAAAGCAAATACCTTTCCATTGGAATCCCCTGCTGCCCACACCTCCATTAAAGCTCTCAGAAATAACTGTGATTCTTTTTTATAATCCTGGTAGGTTTTCCCGGTATACTCCCCACCTGGTCCAATAGCTGGTACTTCTCTAAGATAATCTGGTATCCCTAAATGAACATTAAAATCTAAAAATAAACTCTGTCCTCCTCTAGAGAAGGCATTTTGAGAACCACTAAAAATAAGATATTGTGCTTCCTGTTTCATTTCTCGATAAGACATTCCCACTAAATAAGGTGCATAAAATATATTTAAATAAGCAATGCCCAAAGCACCTGCATAATAAGCCTGCATTGAAGATAAAAAGGTATTGAGATGCCCAGTAAGGGTACGGGCATATTTGGCTGGAGATGAGGAAGTATCCAAATTATCCAGATTTAAACCAAATTTCTTGATATATTCCAAAGAGTGTCCTGAACAATAGATGCGAGGATAACCCAAATCATGAATATGTATCATACCTTTTAAATGAGCATTAGATACCTCTTCACTAAAGACTTCTTGCAACATATATTGTTTGATAGTATTTTCAGCTATTGCTAAATTAATTGCCTCGGGATTATTAGTGGCAATATTACTATTTTCTTTTGTTTTAGATAGAAATAATCTTTTCAAATCATAGGTAGGCATACCAATAACCTTTTGTTTTCGCCATTTCTTTTCATATCCTCTGGTAAATAATTCATGGTCTACCAATTCCCTTATTAATGCAGTAGAAATATTATTAAAATTTAAGCTAAAAATTTTTTCTTCCACCTTCTTGGCAATCTTCTGGGCTACTGCAGGAGAAATTTGCGCTTCTTTAACTAAGGCCTCAACTATTCTCTTACGTTCCCAGGGGGAGACTGTCTCTTGAGTGGAAGTGGAGACTAGAAGTGACATTTCAGTGGTACTTTTATATGATTTCTCTTCCTTTCTGACCAATAGCTTTTTTCTTAACTCATTTTTCTTGTTACGATAAATTATGTAAGCTTTGGCAACTTTGGTTAAACTAGCCTCAATAAGCTGTTCTTCTACTATATCCTGAATTTCTTCTACTGAGGGAATTCTCTTTTCAAAGTTAACTTCTAGACGATATATGACATGGTCTGTGATTCTGCGAGCTTGCAACTCGTTCTTTTCTCCCACTGCTTCCATTGCGGCTACAATGGCATTGAAAATCTTCTCCCGATCAAAAGGCACTAGATTACCTTCCCGTTTTTTGATTATCTCTACCATCTTTTTCACCTTCATCCTTCGTTTTTATCATTTTTATCCGATTAATCTCTTTTAAAAAGCTCCCCACATCCTCAAAATGACGGTAAACAGAGGCAAATCTAACATAAGCTACTGCATCTAATTTTTTCAATCTGTTCATAACCATTTGACCAATTACCTGGCTTTTTATTTCATTGCTAGAACTCTGTTTCAATTTTTCCTCAATCTCTTCTGCAATCTGCTCAATTTGTGTCAAACTAATCGGTCTTTTTTCACAGGCTCTTAAAATCCCTCTAATAATCTTCTCTCTATTAAAAGATTCTCGACGTTCATCCTTTTTAAGCACTACCAGTGGTATTAACTCAATTCGCTCATGGGTAGTAAAACGTTTGTGACACTTCTTACAATATCTTCTACGTCTTACTACCAGTTCGTTTTCCATAGTTCTTGATTCAATTACTCCGGTATCAGAATAGCTACAGAAGGGACATCTCATTATATCCTCCATATTTAGAGCTAATATCAATATTAATACTCTAAATATCCAAAGTCAAGTTTATTATTTGTACTGGTCAAAATTTTGTGGGAAAAACTAAAAATTTACAAATGCTTTAACATCAATGGACTATTTCAAAATTAAATAAAATATTCTGTAATAAGAAATTGAAAAAAATATTATTTTATCTGGAATAGTTGAGGGGGTTCAGGGGAGTTTGCTCCCCTGAACATTTTATCTGTTTTTCCTTAAAAAGGTTGGTATCTCTAAATCATCATAATTAAAGTCATTGGGAACAGGTTCTTTATCTATTACTCTTTCTATCTTTGCTTCTTCCTTAGATTTTACCGGCTGACTGATATTATCTTTTACCGGTTCTTCTTCTTTGGTTATAGTCTCTTCAAAACCAGTTGCAATTACTGTTATCCTGATATCCTCACCAAGAGATTCATTAATCACCGCTCCAAAGATAATATTAGCATCTGGATTAGCAGCTTCTTGAATAATTTGAGCAGCTTGATTGACCTCGTAGAGAGTCATATTCTTACCACCAGAAATATTAAATAATATCCCCCGAGCATTAGTTATTTTTGTACCTAATAAGGAACTATTTACGGCATTATAAGCAGCTTCAGTAGCACGATTATCGCCAGTTGCTCGGCCAATTCCCATGATAGCTGTACCGGCATCTGCCATAACCATCTTTACATCCGCAAAGTCTACATTAATCAATCCTGGCTCTACTACTATCTCCGAAATCCCTCGTATACCATGCAGTAAAATTTCATCAGCAACCTTAAA
The DNA here is from genome assembly GCA_964525625.1 of uncultured Atribacterota bacterium. GTDB lineage: Bacteria > Atribacterota > Phoenicimicrobiia > Phoenicimicrobiales > Stramentimicrobiaceae > Stramentimicrobium. The sequence goes on from CAZGKY010000132.1 coordinate 5,041, forward strand.
AGCTTCTAATACTGGGGTATCTTGAGCAATAATCTGCAATAATCGATCATTAGGTATTACAATTAGAGTATCCACATATTCTTTCAGTAGTTTAATTCCCTCTTCAGCCTGTTTCTTCCTCTTAATTCCCTCAAAAGAAAAAGGCATGGTGACTACTGCCACTGTTAAGGCACCGAGTTCTTTGGATATCTGAGCAATAACTGGGCTACCTCCAGTACCAGTACCACCACCCATTCCGGCAGTAATGAATACCATATCTGATCCTTCTAAAGCTTTACTAATTTTATCTCGATCTTCTTCTACAGCTCTTTTTCCAATTTCAGGATTAGAACCACTGCCCAAACCCATAGTTATACGAGCCCCTATTTGAATCTTCTGTTCAGCATTAGAAAGAGCTAATACCTGAGCATCTGTATTAGTAGAAATGTATTTCACCCCATTTATTCCTTCTTCAATCATACGATTAATAGCATTACCGCCGCCGCCGCCTACACCTATGACTTTAATATCAACAAATGATCCAGTTTTTTCTGGTCTAATATTCAAAATTAATCCTACCTCCCTAATTTTTAGATTTTTTTGGATAAATACTCCTTTTCTATCTATTTTGGTATGTTAAAAGAAATCACGAACCCAATTAACTAACTTACCCAAAAGAGAAATATTCCTTTTTCTTTTTGCTCTCCTTGAGGTAAGATCGGAAGAGCACACGTCTGAACTCCAGTCACGAGATTCCATCT
>CAZGKY010000133.1:0-5764 GCA_964525625.1 uncultured Atribacterota bacterium
TGGAATCTCGTGACTGGAGTTCAGACGTGTGCTCTTCCGATCTTTTACCACCAAAGAATTTGAAATATTAAATTTCCTGGCTTCTCACCCGAATATAGTTTTCAGCAAAGAACAGCTCTATGAACGTATCTGGGGGGATAATTCTTACGGAGATATAGCTACTATTGCCGTTCATATAAAAAAAATAAGAGACAAAATTGAAAAAGATCCCCAAAAACCCCGTTTCATTGATACCCTCTGGGGGTCTGGGTACCGATTTAATGCCTGATACTAAAAAATATCACCTGAATGAGAGTTGGCTTGAAAAAACTTTCCAACAGGTTTACCTTTTAGTCAGATTATCTCTATTCCATTCTTCTTTCCTTTCATTTTTTTATGTTTATATTTAATAAGTATAGTATATTTAACCATTACCACCTTTTTGAACAGGTGGTCTTTATATTTTATGATAATAATATGCTACAGGTATTTTTTCCAATTAAATAAGGTATAAAGGCATTCCCGATACATTTGTAAGCGATAACAGAAACCAGCATAAAAACCTAATTTGCCCTCTTTGGTATGATGAGTCAAACCAGATAGAACAGGGTAAACAATCTTAATGCCCTGGTAGAGAGCTATTTTGGTTAAAAAAATCTCAACTCCAAATTTAGTCCAGGAAAGGTCGGGAAGAAGCTGAACAAATTTCCCGGAAAGACCCCTTTGTCCATTAAGTATACTGAAATACTTCTGAGCCAAATCAACACCAACTTTACCACCTTGTTGAAAAATCCCTATAGTCATACCTGTATCAGGATTGTTCTTGAGGGGATGAAGTAAGGCCTCTATATGTATTTCCTTCAGATTGATCAGGTCAGCATCCAGAAAAAGCCAGTAATCAGCATAACCTACATAAGTAATACCAGTCTGCAAAGCTGCCCCCTTCCCTCTGTTGAAATCGTGTCTTAATACTTCTACAGAATAACGCTCAGCACATTTGGCAGTTCTATCAGAGGATCCATCATCAATGACCACAATTCTTTTTTTTCTCTTATCTTGACAAACGACCTCCAGAACAGGGCCAATTCTGGGCTCCTCATTGAATGCTGGAATAAGAATAACCAAACTTTCTCTACTCATATCATCTTCCTTACTAATATTTCTCTTCTTTTCTATTTTTACACCTTCTCTTTTATAGATTAGCAATATATTACCTTCTTAAGTTCAATTCCCTTCATAAATCCAGCCATAGTCATTATGATAGATCATTAATCTACTCATACCACCATCAATTATTAAATTTTGGCCAGTAATAAATCCACTTTTCTCATGACATAAAAACATTACTGCATGAGCAATATCATCTACTTTACCTATTCTTTTTACCGGATGTTGCTTTCTATCAGCATCACTCCAGCGGTTGTTCTGCCGAGCGGTATCTATCCAGCCCGGTGCTATTGAATTTACTCTTACTTTACCAGCAAGACTTATGGCCATAGCATGAGTTAAAGCAATAATTCCTCCTTTTGCTGCTGAATAACTTTCTGTATCCGGTTGAGACATAAAAGCCCTGGTGGAAGAAATATTCACAATAGCGGATCCTTTATTAAAATAAGGTAGAAATAATTTTGTTAAAAAATAAGGAGCCGTAACTCCAACCTTGAGCACATAATTAAAATCATTAAAACCACAATTGGAAAGTAATCCCTTTTTGCTCAAACAGGCATTGTTAATCAAATAATCAATATGCTCAAATTTATCAATGACTATCCTGACAAATTCTTTTAGATTCTCTTCTTGGGCTATATCTCCTTGGTAAAATAATTCGCAATCTGTTTTGACATCATCTAAATCAATAATGGCTATTCTAGCTCCCTTTTTCTTAAACTGTCTTCCTATTTCTTTCCCTATACCCCTTGCACCACCAGTAATTACCACTTTTTTACCTTTAAATTCCATTTATTCCTCCTTATCTATCCCATTCTTTTTTAATTCCGTTCTATTTAATCTTAATGACCTTCACTGTCACCCACGATCATCATTTTTTAGTAAACAGGTCGCCTTTAAATCATCTATCCTATATTACCACCAGGAAAATAACAATCTTTCTTATTATACTTTAAAAAACTAATAGTATTAAAGAAAATTAAATTACTACCGCCAGCACATTTTTTGGTTTACATTTTCCATGAAAAATGATAAGTTTATAATAAATTATTTTAATTTATTATAAAATCAAAAGTACCAAGTTAGAAAATATGAAACAGGTTTTTCAAAAAACATGGGAAGTACATTCTTTTGACATCTTAAATAATCAGCAATTGAATCCAGTTAGGTTGGTTGACTATTTAAATGATACCGCAGCACATCATTCAGAATCATTGGGTTACTCAATGGAAACCTTATTCCACAAAGGATATTCCTGGATACTTCTCTCCTGGAATATCAGTATTAATCGATGGCCACGTTTAAGAGAGATTATTAATATTGAAACCTGGATTTCTCAACTTAAAAGATGTTTTGCTTATCGTGAATTTATAATAAAAGATCGTCAAAATAAACATATCATAAAGGCATCTTCTCGCTGGATTTTCTACGATATTAACAGGCATAAGCCGATAAAAATTCCGGTGGAATTATCCCATCTCTGGTTAATTAAAAAAGTAGAAGCATGTTCACCATCAATTATAGATGCAGACCTTTTCCAACAATCTGACGGCCCTAATAAAGAACAACATTATTTTATTCAAGAACAAGATATTGATGTATTAGGTCATGTACATAATTCCAGATATATAGACTGGATTTTGCTAAGAAAGCCTAAAATAATAAAAGAAAAATATTCCTTAAAACATCTACAGGTTTTTTATCATCATGAAATCAAATATCCAGGAGAAATCATAGTTCACCAGAAGATTTTTCCCCAGAAAAATAAATTAGAATACCTTATTTATGATCAAATATGGGATAATAGGAATAAGCAGAGAGTTGCTACTATAGTGGTAACTCAGTGGACACTTGATACCTAATTATTAAATCTTTTTTCTATAATTTATCTTCTTATCAATGATTTGAGCTGTCTTAGTAAGAGAAAGACCACCTCTTGCCGTACATTTTAAACTTGATGGTAATTGAACCCCTACCTCATACATAGCCTTGATTGTTTCGTCAAGCGGTATTACCACATCAACGCCTGAAATAATCATATTAGCCGCAGCAAAAGCATTAGTGGCAGCCATTACATTTTTTCCTAAACAAGGAACTTCTACTCGGTTAGCTACTGGGTCACAAATTAAACCTAACACATTTTGCAAAGCTATTGAAGCGGCATCAATACCTTGTTTAACATTTCCTCCTACTAGCTGGATTAAACCAGCAGCAGCCATTGCTGAAGCCGAACCACATTCTGCCTGACAACCACAAACCTCTGCAGAAAAAGTAGCTTGTTCTGAAATAAAAACTCCAATAATACCAGCAGCGAGCATCGCTTTGATTATCTTATCATCATCTAAATTCATATACCGAGCTGTTCCCAAAATTGTTCCCGGTACCACACCACAGGAACCAGCAGTAGGAGCAGCCACAATCAACCCCATAGAGCTCTTCACCTCCATCATAGCCATAGTAAAAGAAATAATATAATTCAATGCACCTCCAGGAATTAGTTTATTTTCTCGATGTGCTTTTTCCACCAACCAGGCTTGGGGACCTAAAATACGATCCTGGTAAGATGTTCCTTTTAAACCAGTTTCAATCGATGATTTAAGTATACTAACAATTTCTCTCATCTTAGAAAATATTTCCTCTTTGGTTAATTTTCCTCTCATACTCTCATATAAGGTAGCCATTTCCCACAGTTCTCCCCCCTTTTTTTTCCAATAGACTAACATTTGGGCAGCCCTACTATAAGGAATATGACTATCCTTTACTGAAACAACCGGCATAACAGGATCCAACTGTCTTATATATAAAATATCTTTTAATTTCTTTAACCAAAGTATTTGGGAAGGAGTCAATTTCGAACTACTCTTTAAATTAATAATCCCCTGCCTATTATTTTCTGATAAGTCGATATAAGCAATTCCTTTAATCTTATTCTTAATCTGTTCTACTATCTTCTTGGCCGCTTTTTTTGTGATTCCAGAATAAAATAATAATGTCTCGTAAAAATCTCCACAAATAGACAAGGGAAATTCTTCAATTTTTTTTATTTCTATCAGACCTCCACCAACCGAAATAGCTTCTAAATGCCACTTTTTGCCTTCTTGATCAGTTAACACCATTTTTATAGTATTGGGGTGATGGGCAACAAAATCGCTAACTTTAAATTCTATAGTTATATTTTCTTCTTTTGCCCTGTCCAAAGAAGTAGGTATAGTCTGATCATCCGTTGGTAATCCTAACAATCCTGCGGCAAGACCCATATCGGTCCCTTGAGAATGATAAGTGGGAGCAATAGCGCCCTGCCGGTCAAATTCAATTACCGCATGCTTTAATTTACTACCTATTAACTGGGTGGCAAGATTTCCAATCCTAACTGAAGCAGCCACATGAGAACTAGAAGGACCTCTCATAATGGGACCTATGACATCATTAAAGATACTGGCTGGTCGTTTTTTCATGAAATCACCGACTTTAATTTCATAAATTCTACAGCTTCTGCTAATAATCTATCAATTTTCTCAGTATATTCCTTACTTAAGGGTAAACGAGGAGAACGAAAATTACCGCCCTTTATTCCTCTTCTATCCATAGAATGTTTTACTATCTGCACTAACTTACCTGATTCTTCTAGTTCTATACATAAGGGTAAAATAACATGATAGATTTCTTGTGCCCTTTTATAATTTTTATTCAGAACAGCTTCCTCGTAGATTGCTACCGATAGTTCAGGTAAAGCATTACCAATTACAGAAACCCAGCCCTGGGCTCCCAAAAAAAATGATTCCAACACAAGCTCCTCACTACCACAGAAAGTAATTATCTTCCCTTGACTGAGCCGTTCAATTTCTCTTAAACGAATGATATCCCCAGTAGATTCTTTAATATATTTAATATTTTCTTTCTCTGCTAATTTAAGAACTGTTTCTAATTTGATATCCACTCCAGATGTGCCGGGATTGTTATAAATCATAATAGGAATATTTACATTATCGGCTATGGTCTCATAGTGATAGATAATTTCTTCTTGTGAGGGATTATAATAATAAGGTGGTAGAATAAGTACTCCATCTGCACCAATTTTTTCAGCATGCTGAGTATATTCTAATGTTTTAGCTGTTGTTTCTGCAGTAGTACCTATACATACTGGAATTCTATTATTTACAATTCTAACCACAAATTCGGCTATGTCATAGCGCTCTTTTTCAGTTAAACTGGCAAATTCACCAGTACTGCCAAGAGGAATTAATCCATGAACACCTTTTTCAATATACCACTCAATATTTTTCTCTAAATTATTAAAATCAATTTCTTCATTTTCATCAAAAGGAGTTACTATTACCACAAATATTCCCTTTAATGCTGTTGTTTTTTTTATCATCAAAAACCTCCCTTTTCCTAAGTTTAATTAAATTTTTATTTTCAGCCTTTTTTATTAATAAAAATCATTGGTTTTGCTGCTTCCAAGATAGATCCATAATATAAATTTATAATCATCAAGCAAACTAGTAATGAACAGAGTGTAATTCGTTTGCTTTATATAATTTATATAAAAAATAATTATATACCTTTACCCCCCACATATCAAAGAAAAAATCTTTACTTCATCACCATCACATAATTT
>CAZGKY010000134.1:0-1924 GCA_964525625.1 uncultured Atribacterota bacterium
CCACCCTATCCTACACTCTTTCCCTACACGACGCTCTTCCGATCTTGATCAACATTAAATAAACCTTTGGATCGGAAACTAACCTTAACCTTTCTTTCTTTAGTCTCCCTAAACAATATAGAAACCTGAACATTTTTAATAGAAAGTATTTTATCAACAATTCCTTCAGTTTCTTCTTCTTTGGCCAAGGTTCTTTCCATCATTTCTCTGGTGACTATCGTCCAGGATATCTTTGATTTTTCATCAACCTGTAGGTTCAGGAGTGCCTCACCCAATAATTTGAGACCGGATAATTGATTATTATTATAAATATAATTTGAAATGAGATGTGGATTGGCACCAGATTTAACTAAAAAAAAGGCAGCTTGAAATGTTTCAGCCCTAGTATTAGCATAACGAAAAGAACCAGTATCAGTTAGAATAGCAGTATATAGTGGAACAGCTATCTGTTCAGTTAACTGACATTTTAATTCTTTACTTAATTGAAAGAGAATCTCCCCTACTGAAGAAGATTTAATATCAATATAATTAATATATCCAAAATTTGTATTGCTGGGATGATGGTCAATATTTACAATAACACTAATTTTATCAATTTCTATGGGAATATTGCCAATTCTTTCTATATTACTTGCATCAAGAACCACTAATACCGTATCAGGTTTCGTTTCTAATACAAAGTCTTTTGGCAAATTATTACTACAAATAATATTATCTATTCCGGGCATAAATTGATAAATATTGGGAACCTTATCTTGATTAACAATTTGTACTTCCTTTTGCCATTGTTTCAGCATAAAATACAAAGCTAATTCAGATCCTAAGGCATCACCATCTAAATTTATATGTGAAGTAATAATAAAGTGGTGATATTTTTTAAATAATTCAGCGATTTTGCATATTCTTTTATATTGCATTTTGTATTTCCCAATCTTAATTCTCCCTATTTAAGCTATTAGTTTTAATCAAAAGCTGATGTATCTGTTCCAATTCCTGGTCAAAATGGAAAGATATAGATGGTGTAAAGCGATATCTTCTCAATTCATATGCTAATTCTGCCCTAATAAAATTAGTGGCGCTGTATAGACCTTTCATACTTCTTTCCTGTTCTTCTTTGGTGCCCAAAATAGAAATATAAATTTTGGCATTATGTAAATCATTGGATAGAGCAATTCTGGTTACTGTAACAAAGCCTATACGTGGATCTTTGGTTTTTCTACAAATAATATGACTTATATTGCGCTTTAATAATTTTTCAAAATGTTTCTTTTTTTGTTCTAAAACCATTTTAGTCATTCCCCTATTATTAAACTTTTTATCTAATTAATAGAAACTCGATAATTTATTAATTGTATTTCCGGATGATTGACCGTATCACTTATTATTTTTTCCATCACTTGATCAATTACCTGGCGATTATCACTGATACAGCTAACACCTATAATACTCTTTTGCCAGGTATTTTTGCTGCCAATTTCAGCAATAGAAATATTATATTTTTTTCTTAAAGATAATTTATAACTGGTTAGAATATTTCTTTTTTCTTTTAAAGAATGACTATTTGGTATATATATTATTATCTCACATATACCGACTAACATTTTAATTATTTAGTTATTTCTTGAAAATTATAAAAAATAATTTTGTCCTGTACTTGCAAGTCATCAAACTTATCAATATGTATGCCACATTCATATCCGGAATGGACTTCTTTTACATCTTCCTTAAAACGTTTTAGAGTAAATTCCTTTCCCTCATATAATTTCTGTTCTTTACGTATGACACGAAGGGAATCTTTTAGGGAAATTTTCCCTTCAGTAACATAGCATCCTGCCACAACACCAACTTTAGGAATTTTAAATATTTCTCTAACCTCAGCTATTCCAGTAATTACTTCTTCTAATTGAGGTTTTAAATATCCTTT
>CAZGKY010000134.1:1934-5749 GCA_964525625.1 uncultured Atribacterota bacterium
CCTTTTAAGGCTGCTTTAACTTCATCAATTAAATCATATATTATATTATATGTTCTAATTTCAATTTTTTCATTTTTAGCAAGTTTTTGAGCATTTGTATCAACTTCTACATTAAATCCTATAACCAAAGCATTAGAAGCAGAAGCAAGCATGATATCAGTTTCAGAAACTGTTCCAATTCCGCCATGTATGATTTTAACTTCTACCTCTTCATTGCTTAAAGTAGACAGAGTTTCTCGTAATGCATCTAAGGACCCTTGAGTATCAGTTTTTAAGATAATATTTAATTCTTTAATCTTCCCCTTTTTCAATTCTTCAAATAAATGCTCCAGAGAAACTCTTTCTTCTTCTTTTTTTTGTTTTCTTTTTTCTTCCAGCTCTCTTTCGCTGATTATTATCTTTGCAAAATGATCATTAGCTACTACTTGAAATATATCTCCAGCCTTGGGCATTTTATTAAACCCTGTTATTTCCACAGGAGTAGAAGGACCGGCATAAGTAAGATGCTTACCCAGGTCATCTATCATGCTTCTTACTTTACCATATGCGGTCCCCACCACAAAATAATCACCAATTTTTAAGTGACCATCCTGGATTAAAACAGTGGCTAGAATACCCTTTCTTTTGTCCAGTTTGGTTTCAATAACCACTCCTGTGCCAGGTAGTTTGGGATTAGCTTTCAACTCTAACATCTCTGCCTGCAAGGAAATCAATTCTAATAATTCATCAATACCCTTTTTCTGTAAGGCTGATATTTCAGCCATTAGAGTTTCCCCTCCCCATTCTTCTGGTACTAATTGATATTTGGCAAGATCTTTCTTAACCTTATCAATATTAGCATTTGCTTTATCAATCTTATTTATAGCTACAATAATGGGCACATCAGCAGCACGGGCATGATTAATAGCTTCTACAGTTTGGGGCATTACACCATCATCTGCAGCAACTACTAAAATTACAATATCAGTAGCCTTAACACCACGAGCTCGCATAGTGGTAAATGCCTCATGTCCAGGAGTATCAATAAAAACAAAACGGTTATTCTTTAGATTTACCACATAAGCTCCAATATGTTGAGTAATACCTCCGACTTCTTTTTTGGTAATATTTGATTTTCTTATTACATCAAGGAGAGTAGTTTTACCATGATCAACATGACCAACAATGGTAATAACTGGAGATTTAACTATCAATTGTTGTTCTATCTGCTCAGTTTTTTTTGTCTTAAGCATTTTTTTCAATGGTGCAGAAAGATTAATTTTGATATTATACTGTTGACCTATCTTTTCCACCATATTCCAAGGTAATTCTTTTTCAATAGAGTAAACTTTACCCAATTTAGAAGTCTGTTGCATTAACTTAAATAATGGTAAGTTCAGTTGCATTGATAATTCTTTTAAATTGGGCAATTTATCTAATATGAGTACTTTTTGTTCTTCTTTTACTGCTTCTTTTTCTTTCTTCCTTTCCTCATTAATGGCCTCCTTGACTATTTCAATGGTTTCCTCATCAAGGGTACTCATATGGTTTTTCACATTTATTCCTTCCTTTGTTAAAAAATCAATTAAACCCTTGGCCGGAATATTTAAATCTTCAGCTACTTCATATACTCTTTTTTTCATAGTATTGACCTCCCTCTCAACCAGTATGGCAAATAAGAAGATAGTTATTCTACCCCTTTAAACTATCAAAAATAAAAATTACCTCTTGACTTTACTAATTATCCTGACCAAACTTTTGGACTATTAAATTAAATTTTTCTTCTAATTCTTGAATTGTAGTCTGTGTAAGTTCTTCTTTTAATGCCTTTGCTAATCTCTTTTTTTTCATAGCTTCTTGAAAACATGTTTTATTATAACATAAATAAGCTCCACGACCTGATTTCTTACCAGTTTCATCAATCTCAATAATACCATCAGGTGTTCTGATAATCCTTAATAAATCTCTTTTCGGTTTTTTCCCCTGACATCCTACACATGTTCGAAAGGGTATTTTGGGGATTTTCTTTTTTTTCATATTCTTTCCCACACTATTTTTTCTCTTGGTATTGAGCTTAATTTATTTTACTTAAATCAATTCCCTGTTCCAACTTATTTTCCTGTTTGTATTGTGATTCGCTTTTAATATCAATCTTCCAACCGGTTAACTTAGCAGCTAAACGGGCATTTTGACCTTCTCTGCCAATAGATAAAGATAGTTGCTGATCGCTTACTACAACTAAAGCTCTCTTTTCCCTCTCATACAATTTAACAAATAATACTTTTGCTGGATTCAGAGAATTGGCAATAAATATCTTATCATCTTCATGCCATTTAATAACATCAATTTTTTCTTCTTGCAATTCACTCATTATTGATTTAATTCTTGCCCCGCGGTCACCAATACAAGACCCAATAGAATCCACTAAATTATCTTTACTAGTAACAGCTATTTTGGATCTTTTTCCTGCTTCTCGGGCAATCTGTTTAATTTCTACCAAGCCCTCATGAATTTCAGGTACTTCCAATTCAAATAAACGTTTTAACAGATCAGGATGTGTTCGAGAAAGAACAATCTTTGGTCCTTTAGAAGTCTTTTTTACTTCCACTACATAAAATTTCATTCTCTTTCCCTTACTGTAATCCTCAGTCTTTACCTGCTCATTAGGTGGTAATATTGCTTCTGCTTTACCTAGATCTATAATATAATTAAAATGTTCTTGTCTTTGTATAATTCCTGTAACAATATCTCTCACTTTATCAATATATCTTTCATATACTGCTTTTCTTTCTGCTTCTCTTATTTTCTGAACGATGACCTGTTTAGCAGTTTGGGTAGCAATACGACCAAATTCTTCCGGTGTTATTTCAATACTAATTTCCTCTCCTAATTTTACCTTTCCCTTCTTATATAGTTGCGCCTGCTCATAATCTATTTCGGAGGCAGGTCTTTTCACTTTTTCCACTACTATCTTCTTGGAAAAAACCTGGACTTTTCCGCTTTCTTTATCAATATTTATTTCCACAGTATCCTTTCCCTGGGCAAAATTTTTTTTATATGCTGAAACAAGGGATACCTCAATGGCATCTAATATAATTTCTTTAGGTATTCCCTTTTCTTTTTCAATCTCATCAAGTATTTTAATAAAATCAATATTCATATTATTCACTAACCTCCTTCCCTATTTATAGTGGGAAGAACGATATTTTTCAAATTTACCTTAAGATATAATTTTACAAAACAAAAGAGTGGTTCAAAAACCACTCTTTTTAAAGTTAAGATGATTTTAAAATTTATAATATTATATCATATAAATTTAAAATATCAAATTCTTAATTTTTAATCTTCCTATAATTTTTTTATGGAAAGGCTATCATTACAACACTTCCCCTACTGCATAACTATCATTAACCTTAATTATCTTGGTTTTAACTATTTTACCCTTTTCCGTACTGATATTATAAACAAAAACTTTTATATAATTATCTGTTAAACCAAAGACATATTTCCCATTTTCATTTTGACCCTGCAACTCTATTAAAATTCTCTTTTCTTTTCCCAGATTTTTTTGTATAAATTCCCTGCTAAGTTTCAGTGATAAATTATTCATCTTTGTGCTTCTCTGGTTAATTATTTCTTCCGGTATTCTATCAGGTAAAAAAGAAGCAAGGTTAAAAATCCTATCTGAATAAGGGAAAATATGTACTTTGCTAAAACCAATCTCCTCTACTAAATCTACAGTATTTTGAAATGCTTTTTCATCTTCTCCCGGAAATCCAACTATAACATAGATCGGAAGAGCGTCGTGTAGGGAAAGAGTGTAGGATAGGGTGTAG
>CAZGKY010000135.1:0-5711 GCA_964525625.1 uncultured Atribacterota bacterium
CAGATCAAGATGATAAACTCTTAAGAGAGATTAAACAAATGAAAGAAGGAGTCAAGACTCAGGAGGAATTGATGGTAACTTAATTTTACAGAAAAATTGGGATTGATTCTTTCAGTGAAAGAGGAAAATATATTGCTTTATAGAACGTTATATGATATTATAAAAAAAATAATTATTATTAAATAATATTTATTATTGCTAATCTTGCTTTTGCTTAAATTAAAGAAAACTGAATTTTCAATATGTTTTAATTTCTTAAACAAGCCTTTCTCCTTTACCTACTAAGATAGTACTTCTAAATATTTTGGCAGTTCTTTTGATCCTGAATAATAGACAATGTTTTTGTAAAATTAGTAACAATACAGATCTCTAGTATCAAAATTAAATAATAGTTCGAATAAATAACCTTTGGAAAAAGTTAATAGAAAAATTACTGGGTTTTTTGAAGATGAAAAAATAAAAAATAAATTAAAATTAGATGGGAGGTGGAATAAATAAAAGTAAACAATTTTTTTGAAATTAAAAATAATTAAGGAAGGGAGAAAAAAATGAGAACAAAATTTAAAAATATTCTTCTTATTAGTTTGGTAATGTTGGTAATGCTATTTTCTACAAACTCTTCATTTGCTACAGATAGACATACTCCAAAAGATGCTATTGCTGCTCATGGTATGGTTGCTGCTGCTCATCCTCTTGCTGCTCAGATCGGTGTGGAGATATTAAAAAATGGTGGTAATGCTATAGATGCCGCTGTAGCAACAGCATTTGCCCTCAATGCAGTGGAACCAAATGCCTCTGGAATAGGAGGTGGTGGTTTTATGTTAATAAGGTTTGCTGAAACAGGAGAGATTATAGTGATAGACTATCGAGAACGTGCTCCTGCTGCTGCTACCAAAGATATGTTTGCTTCTGATCAGGCCAAAGAAGAAAAATGGTCTCAGTTAGGAGGGAAGGCAATTGCTGTTCCAGGTACATTAATGGGACTAAAAACCGCTCTGGATGAATATGGCACCATGACTTTAGAAGAAGTAATGACTCCTGCTATTAACTACATGGAAAATGGTTTTGAAATTACCGAAACATTTAGTAGTATGATCAAAGATAATTACGATAAGTTAGTTAACTGGAACGATCCTTTTGCCATTGCCTATCTTAAGGATGGTGTTCCTTTAGAAACGGGGGAGGTACTTGTACAGAAGGATCTAGCAAATACTTATCGAGAGATTTTAGCTAATGGTATTTATCATTTCTATGGTGGTGAACTTGGTCAAAGAATAGTTGATGCTGTTCAAGCCACAGGTGGTATTATGACTCTTCAGGACCTAGAGGATTATAAGGTTCGAAGATATGAGCCAGTTAGTGGTAGTTATCGGGGATATGATATTTTCTCAATGCCACCTCCCAGCTCTGGCGGTACTCACTTGATTCAGATTTTGAATATAATGGAAAATTTTGATATAGCTAGTATGAATTATCATGGACCTACACATATTTCAGTTATGGCTGAGGCAATGAAGATGGCTTTTGCTGATAGAGCTAAATATATGGGAGATCCAGCATTCGCTACTGATATACCCCTAAAAGGACTTACCTCTAAGGCATATGCCAAATTTCTGGCCGAACAGATTGACGTTACTAAGCCAAAATTAGAAATTCCAGCTGGTGAGCCAGGCCAATTTGAACATCAAAGTACCAGCCATATATCGGTCATAGATGTTGAAGGAAATGCGGTAGCCTTAACTCAGACTATTAATTATTTCTTTGGTTCTGGTGTAATCGTCCCCGGGGTGGGTATAATTATGAATAATGAAATGGATGACTTTTCCTCCAATCCAGAATCTCCTAATGCCCCTGAACCAGGAAAAACTCCACTTTCCAGTATGTCACCAACCATTGTAGAAAAGGATGGAGAGGTTTTTATGGTTTTAGGTTCTCCTGGTGCAACCAGAATATTTACTGCCATGGCACAGATTATCTCTAATGTTATTGATTTTGGTATGGGAATGGATGAAGCTATTGAAGCACCTCGTATGCATGCCTTTTCTTCAGCAGGTAAAGCGATGCCTATCTATGTGGAAAGTCGTATTCCTGTTTTTACAGTGGAAGCTTTGCAATTGTTAGGTAATGAAGTGATAGTAAGAGGCTCTCATGACCTCTATTTTGGTGGTGCTCAGGGGATAATGCTGAGAAATGGTGTACTATTTGGTGGTGGTGATTCACGTCGTGATGGAATAGCAATAGGCTATTAAATATCATTTCAGGGGAACGGTTCTCTGGATATTCTTTTTTATGAAAGAAATAATATATCATGTTCAGAGAACCGTTTCCCATAACAGGGGGAGGGGAAAATTGCTTAGTATTGAATTACTTTATTTTATAGTAATGGTTGGCGTATTTGCCATAAGCTGTTTTAAATTCAAAATTCCAGTAGGTATTGCTATGGCAATATCTGCTATTTTTGGTACTTTAGTTGCAGGTTTTGGAATTCCAATCCGTCACCTGATAGAAGGAAGTTTTAATTACCTTAATACTATTCTGGTAATTTCTACTGCTATGATTTTTATGAAGGTCGTTCAATATAATGGTATGATGGATACCATAACCAGATGGTTAATTGAAAAATATTATTCCAAACCAGCTTTATTAATTATTGGTTTATCTTTTATAGTGGTTTTTCCCGGAATGATTACTGGTTCTGCAACTGCTGCAGTCTTGACGGGAGGCGTTCTTGTTTCTCCAGTATTGATTTATATGGGATTTCCCAAGGAAATTACTGCAGCCGTAGTGGCGATGGCGGCAGTTTTTGGTGAAGCAGCTCCTCCTATCAATGTTAATGCCCTAATCATAGGAGGAGGAATAGATTTACCTTATATCGGTTTTACCATGCCTTTGTTATTGGTAACCGTTCCTTTAATTATTTTAACCAGCTTATTTTTGGGAAGAAAGTATCTGAGTATTTTTAATTATCAGAAGATAAAGGATAGTCTTCCCACTTCTTATCTTGCTGATTTTGGTCTAAGATTATTCTTACCTATTATTGTCTTATTGGTCTTGATGTTGAGAGAAACTTTTTTTCCCAAATTATTTCCTACTTTGGGAATGCCTATCTATTTTTTAGTTTCTGCCCTCATTGGAATCTTTTCCGGTAAAAAATTCAATTTTTTGAGCATTTCCCAGGAAGCCATTCACGATGCTTTACCAGTTCTCGGTATTCTGATGGGAGTAGGTATGTTTATACAGGTTATGACCTTGACCGGGGTTAGAGGTTATATTGTTATTAATTGTTTAAGTTTACCAGCTTTTTTATTGTATTTAGGAATAGCCATCAGTATGCCTCTTTTTGGTGCAGTTTCTGCTTATGGGTCAGCATCGGTTTTAGGTGTTCCCTTTGCCCTGGCTTTACTGGAGAGTAGCCCGGTAATAACGGTATCGGCATTGTCTCAATTAGCCGCCCTGGGAGATTTAATGCCTCCTACGGCATTAGCTGGAATTTTTGCAGCACAGGTGGTGGGGGAAAAGAATTACTTCAAAGTTTTAAAATATTGCGTATTACCTGCCATTATTACTGGCATCTGGTGTATAGTAATTATTATTTTTGCAAATGTTATTGCTAATATTTTGTTGTAATTTATGGAAAAAGGAGAAAAAGAATAATGGCTATTATTACTATTACTTACCGTATCATTATCTTATTTCTGACTATCTTAATTATTCGAGAAATGTTTAAGGAGGAAAATATCTGGAATCAGCTTACCGGTGCCCTTGTAATTATTCCCTTTATTCTAAGGTTTTTTATGATAAAATGATTATTCTTAATATTTTAACTAAACTGCTAATTTACCAATATACCATAAAGAGAAAGAGGAATAGAAGATGAAAAAGAATCAAAAAATTGCCATCTTTTTAATGTGTTTTTCTTTCTTTATTGCCTTATGGTCTGCTTTAGAATTTATTGATCAATGGAAACTGGATATTATTATAGGGGGACCGGGAGTAACCAGAACCGCCAAATTAAGTGAGTATTTTCCAGAATTACAAGGGGAATACTGTGATACTACCATTTATTTTTTAGAAGGTGATGAACCGGGGGGTACAGTTTTTGTTTTAGGAGGTACTCATCCCAATGAACCAGCAGCTATGCTTACTGCTGTTTTATTGGTAGAAAATGCGGTAGTAACACAAGGCAGGATGATTATTATTCCACAAGCCAATCTAAGTGGGTTTTCTCATAATGATCCTCAAGAAGGGTCTCCTCGTAAGATTCATTTTGAGACTCCGTACGGTATAAGAAAATTTAGATATGGTTCACGTGCAACTAACCCCATCCATCAGTGGCCCGATCCTGACATTTACATTAATCAATTTGGTCAATCTCTTTCTGGTTCGGAAACTCGTAATTTAAATAGAGGATATCCAGGAACCCCTGATGGTAATTATACGGAAAAGGTTTGTTATGGTATTATGTCAGTTATCAGAAAGGAAGAATGCGATCTGTCTATAGATTTACACGAAGCTTCTCCAGAATATCCGGTCATCAATGCCATTGTTGCCCATGAAAGGGCTATAGATTTAGCAAGTTTTGCTATTTTAGATTTACAGATGGAAAATCTGAATTATAATCTAGAAATTTCCCCTCCTTCCTTTCGGGGATTAACGCATCGAGAGTGGGGAGATTTTAGTGATACTATGGCCATCCTGATGGAAACAGCCAATGCCAGCCAGGGAAGAATAAGGGGTAGAACAGACGAAGCTCTGGTGTTAAGCGGTAAGGACAAAATGTATGTAAAAGCAGCTGAGTTAGGAAGATTATATGTTCCCTATGATGAGAATGGACATCCCATAGAGGAAAGAGTAGGTAGACATCTGAGTGCAATAAAGGTATTGGTAGATAATATGGGTTTTTTATTTCCAGATAAGATGGTACAATATCATGGTATCCCATCATATCAAGAATTATTGGAAAAGGGTTATGGTAATTATCTCTTAAAACCTTAACTAACAGGTCTAAAAGTAATTATTTGACTATATCAATTATAAATATATCAAAGTTCATAAATTATTTATTTTGGAATTATGGTGAAAAATTATAAAAAAAGAGCTTTAAGGATAACCCTCCTTAAAACCCATCTGCTAAATTTAATGGTCTTTTTATGGTAAATGTTCTTCAATATAGGCTTTAACTGGTTCGCCGGTATCAGCAATTTTTTCTACTATTTCTAATGGTATATCATATTTTTCACTCATTTTAGTGAAATAACCATCTTTATTACCTGATTCTACTATAATTAAGTGGTCAGCATGAGGAACAACTTCATCTAAGAAGGAATCGGAGAGAGCACCTCTGCGAGCTTCACCACCAATATGCATCACTAAAAATTTTATTTCCTGTGCTTTTATTTCCTGAATTAGAGTTTTTGCTCGGGCAATCTCTTCATCCTGATTAATACCAGCTGCTCCTAATCCTTTTGAACTACCCCCAACCACAGCAATAACAATTTGAAAATCTCTTATAATTTCCGGTGAAGCAATCTGTTCATAAGCAGCTGTAATCTGAAAGCGGGATAGCAGTACATTAACCATTCTGGCATCAGGACTTTGACCGATTGAGGTTATCAGGATTTTTGGAGCTTCTTCAGTAGATAAAGAAGGTCCTATTAAAGATCGGAAGAGCGTCGTGTAGGGAAAGAGTGTAGGATTGGGTGGTGTTGTGG
>CAZGKY010000136.1:0-5552 GCA_964525625.1 uncultured Atribacterota bacterium
CTATCTCTTCAAAAAAGAAGCAATGGGGGGAGGGGACATTAAATTAGCTGCTATGGTAGGTGCCTTTTTAGGATGGCAATTAACTCTGCTTTCTCTTTTTCTGGGTTTTCTTCTGGGATCTATTGTCGGTATTATCATATTAATCAAAAACAAAGGAAATAAAGATCAAAGTGATTCCCTTCCTTTTGGACCATTTATTGCTCTGGGGACTGTAATTGCCCTTCTTTTTGGTCAAGCTATTATCGACTGGTATCTTATAATATAGGAAGAATGTAAAAATTAAATCTTACATTAATTCTTACTAATTTTCTCTTTACCTGAAATCTGAAATGTGAAGAATGTTAATAAAGATTATTTTAACGTGGCATATATGTTTTTGCTAAAATCTGCTATAATAGGGAATAATAAAAAATAAAAGATGTTTTTATAATATATACCAGTAAATGAAATACTATTATAATAATAGTAGAAGAAACAAAGGATATACTCTCCTCGAATTAGTTATCATAGTAGGTATCATTTCAATACTTTTAGCAGCATCATTTAGAGGTTTAATAATAGCTAAACACAATTTAGAATTGAATCTGGCAGCACATCAGTTAGCCGCAACATTGAAAGATTGCCAATCCAGAGCAATGTATACTGGTAGTTATTATAAAATAGAATTTTATCCATCTTTAAATAGATACCGGGTATATCGGGAGAATGAATTGGTTGAGGATGTGCAGCTGGAAAATATAAATTTGCATTATACCAATTTTACAGATTATAAGGTTAGATTTTACAATAACGGAACACCAAGTATGGGTGGTACAGTAACCTTGAAAACAAAAAACGGCAGGACTCTATATGTGATTATGACTCCGGTGACAGCACGCACCAGAGTCAGTACCAAACCACCAGCAAACTGGTAGGTTTTACGCAGCAAAACCGGTATATAATATATGGTATGTAGTATGTAGTTTAAAGAGACAAGAATTGTTGCATGAATGCAGGATTGCAATTTTGCAATAATGCTGATAAGCCACTATGAAAGAAAAGTGAAGAAATGATTTAATATATTTATATAATTAAATCCATTAACTATTAACTAACGAAAAACAAATAACTAAAAAATTTGCCAATATATATCACTTACAGATGAAAGAGGGGTGACCTAGATTGTTAGAAATTAGAAAATCTTTATTCCGAAATCAAAGGGGATTTTCATTAATTGAGCTAATGGTAGCAATTGCTATTTTAGGCGCTGCTGCTTTTGGTATATTCCAGTCCTTCCAAGCTGGATTCTGGGGAATGAGTGATGCTCGGGCACGAACTATTGCCACTAATATTGCTCAGGAAAAATTGGAAGAGATAAAGGGTAAATCCCTTGCTGAAGGGACATATCCTGACCCGGATAATCCTATTGTTGTTTCAGGCAAAGATTTTAATGTAGAAATAGTTGTTAAGGATGTTGTAGAAAAGGGCTTATCGACTGGTCTAAAAAAAATCACTACTACAGTAGAATGGCAGAAGCGCAATGGAACACGAGCCAATGTTACTGTAGAAGGATTGCAAAGCAAAGCTCTTGCCCCTCCTGATACTGATGTTCCTACTGCTATCTTGCTTAGTATTAGTCCCAGTGACATAAAAGTTGCCGAACAATCCTTAATTAAAGTAACAATTTTGGATCAAGATAACTATCCGATTGCTTTTGAAGGCCAGATTAATCTATCCATGAATCCAGAAACTTTGGGAGACCTGAATGATGAGTTTCTTATTTTTAATGGTGAAAGTTATATTACAACAGAATTCATCGCCAATGATAGTGGAGAGGCAGGGGTGGTAGTAATTAACGCGGTAGATGATGCTGGGGAACTAATTCCTGATTCAGATATGATTACTATTCTTGGTGGAGAACCAGTAGGTATTGATTTATCTGCTGATCCTAATTCGATTATCATTAATGGTGATACCTCTACTCTTACGGTAAAAATTACAGATGAAGATGGTGTTCTGGCTGATTACTGGACGGGAATAGTGGAATTAACGCTTACATCGGGTAATGACACTGGAGATTTAGGGGAACCGCCAGTAGGCGATACCATTACCCTGAGCTTTGAGGAAGAGAATATAAAGACTACCTTGTTTACTTCCTCTGCACAGGAAGGAGAAGCGATAGTAACAGCAACTGACCAAGCGGGAATATTAGATTCTGATAGTGTAACCATAAATGTTACCAGTGGTCCACCCTATCAGATTGATATCTCTGCTGAACCAAAATCTATTTTTATTGCAGGATATGAAGGTGGACCTACTTCCTCTACCATCACAGTAACTATTAAAAATGAAACAGGGATTCCTGTTAGTGGTTTTATAGGAACAATTTCCCTATCCATATTATCTGGAGAGGAAAGCGGATCACTGTTAGCTAATAGTCTACCTTTTAATGGAGAGAGTACCCTTTCTACTACCTTTACTTCTGCCACGATTCCTGGCAATGTAATTATTGAAGCAAGAGATACCACTTCGACAGAACCATTGGCTCCCGATACGGATTCACTTACTGTAGCCACAGGTCCACCTCAATTCATTGAAATAGTGGCAGCGCCAGATATCATTGTCAATGATGGAGTTGATTCCTCTACTTTAACCGTAATCTTGAAAGATTTCCATGGGAATGTTTCTTCTTTTGATGAAGATAAAGAACTTACTTTTTCTCTTAATCCGGATAAAGGTACGGTAAATAATACTCCTTTAACCTTGCCAGCCGGGCATAGCCAGATTAGCACAACCTATATCTGTGCTGATGAATCCTTTGAAGGCAATGTAGATATTACTGTCAACTGCGAAGGAATTTTGGAGGGCAGCACTACAACTGTTCAAGTTGCTCAAAGAGCTATTAGAGAATCAGAAAATCCCAATATTCGTTATGGAGGAAGATGGATTTATGATTACTGGCGAAGGACTTGGATCTGGAGTGAAGATAGAGAACAAATATTTTTTGACATTGATGTTTTGGGAGGAACCATTGATATCTCGCAGATTGATTTAGCCTGGAAAGAAGGGACTTCCTTGGGTTTGCAAGCAATAACAATAAGAGATATCAGCTCTAATGTTAAGGTGCAAAGAAGCTGGTACTATTCTTATCCTTCTATCCCAATTTATCCGGCATTTTATGAGATTAGTAGTTTTCAAATTAACCAGACGCTTGGTGTAGGGACTTATACCATACAATTGGATTGTAGAGGGGAAATTGAAAATAGAACACTTATTATTCAATTCCATGGTACCTATTCAGGCAAAACAAATATTTATCAATTAGAATTCTTAAGTCCTGATTATATTGTTTAGTGAGATAAGTAGTTATGAAAAAAAATAAGATAAAAAAAGAAAATATAGGGAAGTTGTTAAATAAAACATTGACTTCACATTTCGGTTTTAGCCTTATTGAACTTATGGTTGTGGTCAGCATTCTTGCTTTAGTCGTCCTGGGATTAGTGACTATATTTTCCGGAGGGATGCGCTCTTATATCAGCGGAAATGCGCAACTGGAGGCACAACGTAATGCCCGACAGGGGATGGATAGAATGGTCCGAGAACTCCGCCATGGAAAAAAAGTTAAGACCTGGACCTCTCATTCTATTACCGTAATAATTCCGGAAATTGATGAGGAAGATGGATATGAGGTAACCTATGCCTGGTCAGGAACCCCATATGATTCAATGTATCGCACTGTTTCAGGGGGGAATAGTTCTTTCATTGATAATATATTGAATTTGGATTTTGATAATGCCAAAAGTTCCAGGATAAACATTGAATTAGAAGTTGATGTTGATCGAGATGAGAAAGCTGATATTTCGCTCAATACTGCGGTTACACTTAGAAATTTCTAAATATATATAATATATATTACTATAAATTAAATTAACTGTTTTCAAAGGGGTTGCTTTATTATGAAAAAAAATAAAGATATTTTTAGGCTCCTGCACCAAAATCTTGTTTCTCAAAAGGGATTAGCTTTAGTTGCTACTTTAATATTTGTGGTTGTTTTAACAACTTTTGGAATTGCTATACTATCCATGACCCGAAACGAAATAAAACTGGCAACTTTGCAGGAAGAATCTACCAAGGCATTTTACCTTGCCGATGCGGGGGTAGAGAGAGCAATTAACTGGTTAGAGAACCAAGACCTCCCACCAAACGCAGAGGATCTTCCGCCCGAAAATCTTGATGGAACACATATTTTTGAATTAGCTACTGGGAAGTATAGAGTTGGAATAGAACCTAATATAACCGGAGAAACAACAGCAGGATATATAATCAATTCCGAAGGTTGGATTACCCATGAAGATGACAGTAAAGTTTCGCGAAAGATTAGAACACTGGTAACAATTGCCAATTTTGCTCAATATGCTTATTTCTCAGATGAAGAAGCCTTTCCCTTTAATACTGATATACCTGGTTGGGGTGGTTATGCTGGTCAGACTATCTGGTTTACCGGAAATGATAGCTTCGGAGGCAGAGTTCATAGTAATAGTCAATTCCATATTGTGGATATCCCTGATTTTACGGGTAAAGTTACTTCTACTGAAGAAACCATTGATTTCTGGGGGAGTGCCTATCGACCAGATGGTTCTGATTTTCCAACAGACGGTGAAGGATTTATGGGTGGATATGAATTGGGTGTGGATGAGATTCAGCTACCTCAATTCAGAAATATAAGTGACCTTGATGATGAAAATAGCTTACAGAGAATTGCCGGAGGATCATGGAGTGTAGGTGATTTTCCTTCAACCGATGGTGTTAAAATTCCCTCTGTTATAAGTGGCACCGATAAAGTTACGACTGGTGGAATTTATATTAAGGGTAATGTAAATAGTATTGAATTGAATGTAGATAACACAACAGGGACGGAAGGACCCAATTCCAAGATTACCATAAAACAAGGGTCTTATCCCACTAAAACTACCCATATTACTTTAGTAAAGGAGCCGATTACTTTACCGCCTGGTAGCAAACTTAATGGAGTAGCTGCTGATGGTACAGTTATTCCTGCTAATACAACCCTATATCTTGAAGAAGGAACAACTGACTATAAAAGTTATATCGGTTTAACAAATGGGGTGATGTTTGTTGAAGGTGCTATTGGCAGCTTGTATGGAGAGAATCATCGGGGGAAAATGAGTATAGTCTCCACCCAATCTATTACCATTTCAGATAATATTTATTATTATGACCGCGATAAAAGTAAAGACCTTTTCGAAGATGATATTCAAGCAATAGATGATAGTTTGGGATTGATAGCGGCAAAAGATGTAAAAATAGCTTCCAGTGCTCCGAATAATATTGAAATTGATGCAATTATTATGGCTTTAAATACCTCCTTCTTTTACAATGGATGGCAAAATTATATGAGAGATACTTTAAGTTTACTGGGAGGATTAATTCAGAAGCAGAGAGGTCCGGTAGGTACTCATAATGCCGGAGTAAAGATAACTGGATACAGTAAGCAGTATATTTATGATACCAGAATGGCTAATCCAGCAAGTGGCTATCTTCCACCTTATTTT
>CAZGKY010000137.1:0-5519 GCA_964525625.1 uncultured Atribacterota bacterium
AAGTTCACTGTTCTTTTTCATTAATCAAAAACCCTGGGTCTATTCCCATATTAAACTGTTCAGCAATGGCTAATGAGTTTATTTTGTACTCCTGGCAATAGCTTTTAACAAGAAATTTGCTAATAAAATAATGATAAGATAAAGGATGACCATGTTTTGATATTTTAAAATATCATTGCCTATTATGATTATAGTTGTTAATATAATATTAATATTATTATTTTAACCAACCAGAGTAGTATTTATAAAACAAGAAAGTGGAGAAAATTATGTTATGGAAATGTTCTTTTTGCGGATACCTTCATGAAGGAAATGAGGCACCAGAAAAATGTCCGAAATGCGGAAATCCAAAAAATCAATTCTCTGTTCTATCAGAAGAAGATGCCAAAAAGGTATTTGATTCAGATCGGACCAATGATATCCACATGGAGATTATAAACCTGGCTATGAAGATTGTCCGTTTAGCAAAAGAGGGTATTGAAATTAATCTTGATGCTAATTGTGTCTCAGCATTCAAAAAGGCAATAGATGAATCATGGGTAATAAAACAAAGAAGTAAGGCAGAAATTGCCGGTCATGTCAGCAAAGGTAAATGGTGATAAAATAAAAATGAATTAACCAAACTCTAATAGAAAAAAGAACATTCTATTAGTTAAACTTCAAAATGGGGAGGTATTTTATTATGATCAGTAAAAAAATGCAAGACAAATTGAATTATCAAATAAATAGGGAAATATTTTCAGCTTATCTTTATTTATCCATGGCTAGTTATGCTTCTGATAAAGGATTTGATGGATTTGCTAATTGGTTTTTATGTCAATATAAAGAGGAGCTGAGTCATGCTGAAAAGATTTATCATTATATAAATGAACAGGGAAGTAGAGTTTATCTGGAAGCAATTGAAAAACCAGAGCAAGATTTTTCTTCTGTTGTTGATCTTTTTGAAAAAACACTGGTTCATGAAAGGAAGGTAACCAGCTTGATTCATGATTTAGTAAAGTTAGCTAGAGATGAGCATGATTATGCCACAGAATACTTCTTGCAGTGGTTTGTTAAAGAACAGGTTGAAGAAGAATCTGCCCCAGAAAAGATTCTGCTTAAATTAAGAATGATTGGAAAAGAAGGCAATAGTATTATTATGATGGATAAAGAACTGGCTAAGCGAAAATTTACTTCTCTCTCAAGTACTTTATAATAATATTTGAACTAAATCTAGTAATTAACTTAGAAAATAATCCAGTTGTAAAATTTTTTTATGAATTAACCATGAAATAATTTTTACTATTTCATGATGGACATTATAAGAAATTAAAAAAGGAGCTAGTGATGAAAATAACAATGTATGGTCTTTCCACCTGTCCTCACTGTAAAAATACTTTAAAATTTCTTGAAAATGCTGAAGTAGATTTTGAGGTAATCTGGATTGATGAATTATCAGGAGAGGAAAGGCAAAATATTTTGAACTTTATCAAAGATATTACTGGTAACTATTCTGTCCCTCTTTGCCTGAAAGGTGAAAAGTGGGTTTTAGGATATAATGAAGAAAAATTAAGGGAATTAATAAAATGAATCCCGAAAATTATATTACAATATTCAAAAAAGTAGCAGAAAAAAGGGGATGGGAGATTAACCCAGAGCAAGAGATGCTATTATCTTTCGCTGAAGGATTGATTGAAAACAAAAAAAGGTATGGCATACCTTTATGTCCTTGTCGCCTGGCAACAGAGCAAAAAGAAATAGATAAACTCATTATTTGTCCCTGTGTTTACGCGGAGGAAGATATTAAAAAATACCATAGATGTTACTGTGGTTTATACTTGAGCAAGAATTATCAGGACATTGACTTAAAAAATTCTATTCCAGATCAACATTTTCAATATTATTTCAATTGACCAAACAAAAGTATAAGGTAGCCTTTTAGCACTAACTACCCGGAGAAATACTCTATTCCTATCTTCTTCTGTTTTAATAACCAAATACAGAAGGGGGAAATTAAAAATGAAGAGTATTGTTAGAGGTAAGTTATATATATTATTATTGGTAAGCTCAGGCATAATAGGGATAAATTGTGTAGTTACCATTATTCCGGATCAAAACAATATTCAGGAAAACTTTCAGAATGTAAAATTAATCGATTTACCTGCTCCCAGCTATAGTGGAAATATATCTATAGAAGAGACCTTAAAGGAAAGAAGATCAATAAGAACTTATCGCAATATCCCGTTAAATCTAACCCAAATATCTCAACTTCTCTGGTCTGCTCAGGGCATTACTGATATGGGCAGGGGATTGCGAACTGCTCCCTCTGCCGGAGCACTCTATCCCCTGGAGGTCTATCTTCTAGCCGGCAATATTAATGAACTTGCTGCTGGTATTTATCGCTATATACCTGAAAAACACAAATTGGTGCTGATATTATCAGGTGATCAAAGAGAAGCCCTTTATGATGTATCTCTCCGTCAATCATCAGTCAAAGAAGCTCCAGCAGTTTTGGTTTTTTCTGCTTTTTTTGAACGGACCACCCGAAGATACGGAGAAAGAGGTATACGGTATGTATATATGGAGGCTGGACATGCTGCCCAAAATGTATATCTGCAGGCTGTATCATTAGGCTTGGGAACTGTAGTTATTGGTGCTTTCGATGATCAAGGAGTAAAGAAAGTTATGAATTTGGCAGAAGAAGAGGAACCCCTATATATCATACCTTTAGGTGTCTATTAGAAATTGATGTTAAGATTCCTTTCTTTATGATAAATAAGTAAAATCTTTGGTGCAATTGGGTCTTACCAGTTTGACTATGATTTTTGGTAACATTTACAATTAATTATCGTATAATTAAATAAAAGGTAGTCTAATCCAATTCTTTCCCTATTTTTTGTCTGATTTCTTATTTTGGAGAAGTCAAAATGTGATAGATTATTTTTGGTCATTGTTTTTTGTTTGTTTGACGAAAATAAGTTCTATTATTATTATAATATAGATTAGAATAAGCCCTTTTGTTTTTGTGTTCCTGAAGAAGAAATGTAAATGATATTAAGAATGATATAATAGGAATAATACAATAGTCAGGGATATTTCAATATGAAAAAAATAATCCCGCTGATAATACTTTTATTTCTCTTTACCTTAACCGGCTGCCGAAGCCTAATTCCCTGCGTGAACCCTCTGGCCGGCACTCAATGGAAATTAGTATCTTGGCTAGATAATTCATTAGACCCTTCTCAGTTTGATATTACTGCTTATTTTGATGAAAAAACCATATGGGGCAAGGCAGCTGTTAATTACTATAGCGGAACTTATAGAGTGAGGTTAGATCATAGCTTTTCTGTAGGAGAGCTACAAATGATCTTGATGGGTGGTTCAGAGGAAGCGATGCAGGCTGAATCTACTTATTGGCAATTGCTTCAGAAAGCAAGTCAGTATATTCTCAATACAGGTACACTCATTCTTTATGATCAACTTGGACAGGAGTCTTTAGTCTTTTTCAGGATAAGTGAAAAGAAAGGACTGGCTGATGTTACCCGGGTGGATGTCTTGATAGCCGAATCCTTTCCCGTTCAGGTCTTTGTAGTTGCTCAGGGTTATCTCCCTGATCCCTGTACAGAGATAGGACCTATTATGCAGGAAAGAATAGGAAATAATTTTTATATTACTATTAACACTTACCCTTCCCAGGAGATTTGTATTTGTCTTATAACTCCTTTTACCAGAACCATCTCTCTCGATGTCCATGACCTGCCAGCGGGCCAATATACTGTTAATGTGAACGGAATCAAAGGGTATTTTGTTTTAGACTAAGAAGTATTCTAAAAGTTAAATATTTATTATTTTTTAAAGTGCTTTTATCAGAAAAGGAAATTCATTTATTAGAATGGTAAATATTTTTAGGAAAAAATTAGTTTTCCGAAGAAGCCTATTAACCTTATTAATAATTATACTTCTTCTTAATCTTTGTACTTTTATTGTAGTCAGTGAATTATCTTATAGTTTAGTTATTAAAATTTTAAATAGAAAACACAATGCCCCCTTTTTTATTGCTATCTATGATCATAAAAAATCTTTTCTCAAACCGAATTTAGCCAAATATGCTTTTCTCATTGATGGTAATGAACAGGATATTTATGTATTAGATAACATTTCAGCTGGTATCTATGCCGTTGCTGTATTTCAAGATATCAATAGAAATGGCAGATTAGATACTTCATTGTTTGGCCTACCTAAAGAACCTTTTGGATTTTCTAATAATCCCAGGCTTTTATTAGGTGCTCCTGCTTTTAAAGATTGCCAAATCCTACTCTTTGATGATACCATAATAGAGATAAAATTAAGATAAATGAAATAGATTAGATATTATTAGAAAAGAAAAAATTACTACATTTTTTGTTGAGTTAAAATAATAATGGCAATTTTTTGGGAACAAGAGATGTTATTCATAGCCTGGTTAATAGGGTGGGTATTTATATTAAGTAAGTACAGGATTTTGAAGAAGGAAAATTTTCAGTTTCCAGAAGCCCATCTATCTATTATTATTCCCGCCATGAATGAAGAAAAGAATATTGATAAGGTCTTAAATAGTATAAAGAAACAGAGTTATCAACCCTATGAAATTATTGTTGTTAATGATCATTCTACAGATAAAACAGAAAATATTGCCTCTACTTATTCCGATATAAAAATTATTTCCTTACAGGGTGAACCACCTGAAGGATGGGTTGGTAAACCGTGGGCTTGCTGGAATGGTTATCTAAATTCTACTGGCAATTTGTTGCTATTTCTTGATGCCGATGTGGAACTATCTCCACAGGCTTTAGAGAGTGTAATGGCAAAATATTATCAAAAAAAGGGTTTGTTATCTATCTGGCCTTATCAAAAATTTACTCGTTATTATGAACATTTTAATATGCCTTTTCATTTAATTGCCCTTTCTCTGCTAAGTTTTTTCTCTTTTTCTCCCCAGCTTCAACCAGCTATAGTTTTTGGGCCATTATTACTTATTTCCAGGAATATTTACCAAAAAATTGGGGGACATCAGTCAGTAAAAAATAGAATAGTGGAAGATTTAGAGTTTGGTAAAATATGTGGCAAAGAGAAGATTAAAATCAACAGTTATTCAGGCGGAGAAATGGTAAAATTTCAGATGTATCCCGAAGGATTTTATCAACTGTGGGAAGGGCTAACCAAGAATATTGCCTCAGGTGCTCTGAAAATAAATTTTATACATTTTCTAATCCTGTTCTTATGGTTTATCGGTATATATTCATCACTAGTACATATTCTTGTAAGATCAGATTTTTTGCTTTTTTACCCTCTTTATATGCTACAAATATATATACTATTGGACAAAACTGGTGATTATAACCTGATGGATGTTGTTTTATACCCTCTGCATTTTTTAATTTTTCTAGTTATTTTTTCTAGTTCAATTTTTAAAATATTTATTCTAAAGACAGTAACATGGAAGGGAAGAAAGATAAATGTATAGCCTAATGATAATATTGTTACAGTTTCTCTCTGGTTCG
>CAZGKY010000138.1:0-5482 GCA_964525625.1 uncultured Atribacterota bacterium
TTGCCACCATATTAGAGGGTGAGAAGGTATTTTTTGAATTCCTGAAAGTCTCTTTCGAACTTCCCAATATTAAAGCAATTATTCTCTTTGAACCGCTAAAATTATATTCAGACCCTGATGAAGCTCCACAATGGGCTAAGGCAATTCCCTTTCAGGTTAATGGGGAAATAAGCAAATCATTCTATCAAAAAATTAGCTCATTTCTTAATACCAACAACTACCCCCTTTTACTCTCAGAAAAGGCGAAAAATTTCTTGGAGCAGTACCTCCTGACCCATGGTCAAGAGCTGGCCAAGAAACTAAAATTACCTGGAGTTACAAAATTAAAGGAAACACTGGAAAAACAGCTCTATTTAGTTAAAGATGGAACTATAAATAACTTACCCCCAATCTTTGCCTTTGAGCAAGTAGAAGAGACAGGAGAAAAACTTCTGGTTGGTGGTGACCAACGTTTTGTCAACGAATCAAAAAAAGCACTGCCCGATGATTTAATAACTATTATTTATACCTCTGGTACCACCTCAGATCCTAAAGGGGTTATGTTGACTCATCGCAATATAATGCATAACGTCAATAATTTACCTCCTTCCATAGGTGACTTAAATGAAAGAGATCGTTTTCTTTCTGTCTTACCCTCCTGGCATATCTATGAAAGAACTGTGGAATATTGTACTTTAAGTTTTGGTGCTTCTACTGCTTACAGTAAACCATTTAAACAGGTTTTGCTGCCAGACCTTTTACTGGAAAAACCAACAGTGATGTGTACTGTTCCTCGTATATGGCATAGTTTGTATAAAGGAATATGGCATAAGATTAAAAATGGTGGAAAAATACAGCAATTGTTATTTTTTAAAGGACTAGATATTGCAAAAAGATATAAGTATGCTAAAAGAATGCTGGATAATACTCTACCTCTCTTTGATAGAGCCCAATTTTCATCACAAGAAATAGAAAATGCCAAGAAAACTGTACAAAAACTATCATTACCTTATAAAATAATTAATAAAATAATTTTCCAAAAAATTAGAGAGATGCTAGGTGGGGAACTAAAATTTGCCATAAGTGGAGGAGGAGCTTTGCCCGAAGACCTTGACATTTTTCTGGATGCCATCGATGTACTAGTCTTAGAAGGTTACGGTCTTACTGAGACCTCTCCAGTAGTCGCCGGTAGAAAACAACACAACCCCATTATCTTTACCGTAGGTGAACCAATTCCAGAAACATGGGTAAAAGTAGTAGATAAGGATAACATTGAACTTGAAGTAGCTCATGGGCATACGGGAGTTGTTTTAGTGAAAGGTGATTTAGTCATGAAAGGTTATTATAAAAATGAAAAAAAGACCTCTGAAGTACTCAAAGATGGTTGGTTTAATACCGGAGATTTGGGTAAAAAAACTTATAACGGCCAATACCTGAAAATAATTGGGAGAATTAAAGATACTATTGTTTTAAGAGGGGGAGAAAATATAGAACCTCAACCACTAGAAGATAAATTAAAAGAAAGTCCCTATGTAAATATGGTAATATTAGTGGGACAGGATAAACCACGGCTGGGTGCTTTAATTGTTCCTGATTTTGAAGCTCTCAAAGAGTATGCCCGAGAAAAACACATCACTTACCAGGATGAACAAGATTTAATCAAAAAGAAAGAAATATTATCCCTTTTTCAACAGGAACAAAGACGACTAATATCCAAGGAGCATGGTTTCCAACCTTATGAAACTGTTATGGGTATTGCTTTATTACCTGAAGAATTCTCACAGGAAAAAGGAGAAATGACCGAGAGTCTAAAACTAAAAAGATTTGTTATTCATGAAAAATATCAAAAAGAGATTGATCAGATATGTGAAAAGTAATTAATTTACCAACCTAACAGAATAATTTTAAAGTTTATTTTATAAGTAATAGTATATGGTATTTAGTAGATAGTACAAGTTTTTGTGGGAATAATTTTGAGTAGTATGGTTTATAGTTTTTAGTTCATAGTTTTTGGTTTATCGTTAAAAGTTTTTGTTTGAATATTTTTTATGTATGATTATTTTCTATGTACACACCATGCACAACGCAATACCAAATACCAACGATCAACGACTAACGACAAATTTATCATTGCCAGGAGCATTTTTCCTTTTTTTGTCATTGCGAGGAGCGTAGCGACGAAGCAATCTCATCCATTTCTACCCGAAAAAATTAAAACCAGAAACTAATGCTGTAAATTTATACTAAATACCAAATACCAACGACTAACTACTAAATAGATATACTGATATACAGAACAGATATACTACATAAGCTTATGTGGGAATACCAGTATGAGATTGCCACACACTGCTTGCGCAGTGTTCGCAATGACTTTGAAGTTTATTGTTTTTGGTTTATGGTTTTTAGTTAAGCTTCTTTAGCTATAATTATGGGCTATGATTTACGCAATACGCACGACGCATTACTATTTATTCAGTATACGATATACTGATATACTGGAATGAGATTGCCACGCCTGCCTCTTAACTTTAGTTAAAGGCAGGCTCACAATGACTTTAACGTTTATTGTGTTAGTATATAGTATTTAGTATATAGTTTTATGTGGGAATAATTGAGAGCAGTATAGTTTATAGCTTTTGGTTTATAGCTTATAATTGAATATTTTTTGGGTATAATAGTGGGCTATAATTCACGCACAACGCATAACGGTATACATTATACTGATATACTGGTATACGGAAATAAATGACGCAATACTCATTACGCAATACTAGTTACTAAATACCAACGACTATATACCAACAACCAACGACGATTTTGTCATTGCGAGGAGCGTAGCGACGAAGCAATCTCATCCATTTCTACCCGAAAAAATTAAAACCAGAAACTAATGCTGTAAATTTATACTAAATACCAAATACCAACGACTAACTACTAAATAGATATACTGATATACAGAACAGATATACTACATAAGCTTATGTGGGAATACCAGTATGAGATTGCCACACACTGCTTGCGCAGTGTTCGCAATGACTTTGAAGTTTATTGTTTTTGGTTTATGGTTTTTAGTTAAGCTTCTTTAGCTATAATTATGGGCTATGATTTACGCAATACGCACGACGCATTACTATTTATTCAGTATACGATATACTGATATACTGGAATGAGATTGCCACGCCTGCCTCTTAACTTTAGTTAAAGGCAGGCTCACAATGACTTTAACGTTTATAGTTTTTGATTTATGGTTTTTGGTTGAATATTTTGGGTTAATATTGTTGACTGTGATTGACACAGCACACATTACTCATACCAAAAATTATATACTTGTACTATACCAATATCTATTAAATTATTAAATTATGCTATCATGATACTGGAAGAGTTTGCAGTAGGCAAGGTCAACTAAAATACAGGAACCATCAATAGATGAGTTCGATTTTTAGATGGACCCGCCCTTCTCCAATCTTGGACAGTATCAGAAGCGAAACAAGATAAAATATCTGGTTTCAGCTTGGGTTGCCACAAGTAAAAGTTACAAGAAGGGCGATCCACACAAACTAACGACTAACGACTATCTACGTTATACTGATATATTATACTGAACAACTAGCTCTCAAGGGAAAATCTTTTCTCTTAAGTAAATTATCAATCAGGCAAAATAAACCGTTGATAGGGAAAAATTAAATCTGGATTTTCTATTTGGTCTTGATTAGCTTTAAATATCTTAATCCAGGCAATGCCCTCATTATATTTATTTTTGGCAATGGCCCAGAGACAGTCTCCACTACGTACTTCGTAATATTTGGGTTCAGTTCCCTTCTCTAAGAGTCCAATTTTATTCTGCAATTCAGCAATCTCTAATTGCAACCTATCTACCTGCAAACTAAACTGATTAATATTATATTGATATTCATCTCTTTCTTTAATCAGGGAACGAATAGTCTCCATTAAATTTTGTTGTTCTTCAAAATTAACCTCTCCTAGTTGTTGTAACTTTGTTTTAATTTCTATCAAGTCCCTTTCATAATCCTCTACTTTTTTTATATATTGTTCAATCTGGGCTGTTAACAACGATATTTGATCTTCTCTTTCGCTAATTTGAGCAAGGGTTTGCTGGTAGAGCTCTATTTGAGTGGCAATCTCTTCCTTAAAAATACTACTATCAAGCTTGATTAATTCTACCTCTTGTTGATATTCCTTCACTTGTTCTTTTAAGGAAGATATTAATCTTCTATTCTCTTCATTTTGTTTAGTCCACTCTCCTTCTTTCTCTGTAAGCATATTAAGCAAAGCTTCTTTCTCTCTTTGTATTTCAGCTAATTGTGCTTTTCGAGCTTCTTCCTCAATCTCCTTTGCTTTGACCAGTTCTTTCTTCAGTTCCTCAATATGTTCTTGATATTTTGCCAACTGGTTGGCTAATTCTTGATATTCTTGCTGGTCAATTAGCTCACCTTTTTGTAGTAATTCTTTCTCCAATATCTCCTTATCTAACTGTAATTTCTGCAGAGTATCCTGGTATGTTTTTTCAATATCTTTATATAATGATACTTCTTCTTTCAATTTTTCTATTTCTGAGGCAAAGGCTTCTATCTCTTTTTCTATAGTCCACTTTAAGGATCTTTCCTTAATTAAATCTTCCTTTAATACCAGCACTTCATTGCCTATCTCTTTTATATTACTTTCATACTTTGCTATCTCTTCTTGAAGAAGAGTAATAGTATCTTTATGTATTTGATCCTTCTCCAACCACTGGGTTTCCTTCTCCTGTAACATTTTCTCCAATTTGCTTTTTTCCTGTTCTAATTGTGCTAAGTTATCCTTCAGTATAGTTAGCATTTCTTTCTGCCCTAATGCTTGAACCATCTCTTGTTGTAATTTATCTACTTTTTGTTTATGATCCCCCAATTGTTCCTGTAAACTCTGGTATTCCTGCTGAAAATGTTGTAGGTAAGAATTCTTTTCTGCTATCTCTGCTTCTAATTGCTTCTTACTCATTTGTAATTGGCTTATCTGCTGAACATAAATCTCATCGTCTCGTTTAAGAGCAAGTTGCCCTTGTAAATCATTAATTCTCTCCTCATACTTCATTATGTTTTCTTCTAGTTCCTTTCTCTTTGATGCCTCTTCTGCAAAATGTTTCTCAATATTTATTAATTGATTACTTACTCCCTCTATTTTTGACTCATACTGCTCAATTTCCTTCTGCAAGGAAGTGATAACTCTTCTACTTTCTTCCACATTCTCCTGCCATTGCTCTTCTCTTTCAGCTAATAGCATTTCTAACTTAGATTTTTCTTCCTTTAAAAGTAGGATAATCTCGGCATCAGATTTGCTTTTTTCCAAGAATTCCTCTATTTTCGTTTGCAGAGCTTGTAATTCCTCCTGATTCTTTTTCAACTGTTCTTGAAATTCACTTTCTCTTACCATCACTATGCTCTCTAATGAGGGGGAAAGATCGGAAGAGCACACGTCTGAACTCCAGTCACCGCTCATTATC
>CAZGKY010000139.1:0-5351 GCA_964525625.1 uncultured Atribacterota bacterium
GACTCAGGAGGAATTGGTGGTAACTTAATTTTACAGAAAAATTGGGATTGACTCTTCTCTATTTTCCCTGAATTATTTTAAATAACAACTTTTTATTATTTGTTTACTATAAATATTTTAAAAATTTGGATTATAAAAAAATAATAAGATTTTTTATTGATTAGGATAAAAATTGTAATTTAAAATAAAGAGTAAAATCAGACGCTTTATACTTAACAATTGGAAATAAACAAATGTTATTTTTTACTTGCCAATTACCTTTACCTAAAAATTTATTGGCTTATAAAAATTTTTGAAAAATTAATTTCCCTTGGGCAATGAATATTTTTCCACATCTTTATCTTTATTTTTTTATTTATAATTACCTATAGTTTATCTTTATAGCTTTGCTTAAAAATTAGTGATTATTAGCATAGTAAGAGCAACATTCTATAAATTGAATACCTCTCTCATAGAAAATAGGCCTGGCTGCTGATGGATAATAAAGTGAATTGCCTTTAAGGTTCCTTCAGCAAAGGCTTCTCGACCATAGGCTTTATGAGTAAGTTCTATTCTTTCTCCAGATGAATTAAAGATTACCGTATGTTCTCCATTTATATTGCCAGCTCTTAGAGCATGAATACCAATCTCTCCCTCTTTTCTTGGTCCAATATTCCCAAACCTTCCATAAACTGCCTTTTCTGTTAAGTTAATCTTTCTCTCCCGGGCAATAATCTCAGCAATCTTCTTAGCAGTTCCACTGGGAGCATCTTTCTTAAAACGATGATGAGTTTCTACAATCTCAATATCATAATTTTCATCTAGAACTGAAGATACTTTTCTCACTAAATCCCATAATAAATTCACACCAAGAGCCATGTTAGGAGAGAGTACAATGGGAATAAATTTTGCTGAATGTTTAATATGGTCAATTTGACTCTCAGAAAAACCAGTGGTACCTATTACCATTGCCTTATTATGAGCTACACAAACTGCCAGATGGGCTATACTTGCCTCAGGGTTTGTAAAATCAACTACTACATCGCCTTGACCAATAATCATCTTTAAATTATCCTGTACAATGATATTAGTTTTCCCCTTACCAATAGTCTCTCCCCAATCTTTACCACAAGCAGGATGCGCTGAAGATTCAATTATTCCCACCAGTTGTAATAAATGGTCGGCTAAAATATAGGTAGCAGCCAGAGAAGCCATTTTGCCACATCCACCACATACAACAACTCGAATCATAATTTCACTCCTTTAATAATCCAAATCTCTTTAAATCTTCTTTTAACTTTCTTAAATTATTCTCTTCCATATCCACCAAAGGCAGGCGTAAGTTTCCAGCAGGTAACCCTATTAAACGCGCTGCAGCTTTTACCGGAATAGGATTAGTTTCGTAAAACATAGCCCGGCTTAAAGGGTAAACCACTTTCTGGAATAATTCTAATGCTTCCTGATAATTACCAGCCTGAAAGGCTTTAATCAGAGAAGAAACCTTATCTGGAATTATGTTCGCTACTACCGAAATCACACCTTTCCCCCCAATAGACATTACTGGAAGTATAATCTTATCATCTCCAGATAATAGAGTTATCTTATCTCCACAGAGATACATTATTTCAGCCATCTGTTCCAGATTACCACTTGCTTCTTTTACAGCTACAATATTTTTTAATTCAGCCAGTTCGGCTAAAGTAGATGGCAATAGATTTACTCCTGCTCTAGAAGGTATATTATAGATAATAGCTGGAATATCGACCTGTTCTACAATAGTCTTAAAATGTACATAAAGTCCTCTCTGGGTAGGTTTATTGTAATAAGGCAGCACCAGCAACACTCCATCAGCTCCAATATCCCGAGCGCTAGCAGTGAGGTCCAGAGCTTCCGCAGTAGAATTTGAACCAGTTCCAGCAATGACTGGTATTCTTCCTGCCACTGCCTTTACAGTTAATTCAATGACCTTTTTATGTTCCTCATGAGTTAGAGTAGGAGATTCTCCAGTAGTTCCACATGGCACAATTGCATCAGTTCCATTTTTAATATGAAATTCTACTAATTTTTTTATTCCTTCCTCATCTATTTTATTTCTCTCATCAAAAGGTGTAATCATAGCAACAATAGAACCACTAAACATTTTAAATCCTCCTTTATATAAAATTATTTTTTTAATTTGCTAATTTTCCTTTTCTCTTTCTATCCCCTCAATGGTACCCAATTGTGCCAGGGAATTTCCGACTAATTCGCATACGATATCTTTATTATGCCAGTCAATAAACAATAATATATCAGTCTTCATAGTCGATATCTCCAGGATGTTAATATGATTCTGGGCTATGGGTTGGACAATTTTTTCAATTACTCCTGGAGTCTCAATAAAACTTCTGCTACTTAATATCAAAAGAGCAATATCTTTTTTTAAAGATACTGATTTTAAAAAATCATTTTTCAGAATAATAGGATGGACTAAATCATAAGCCTTCTTGGCATGTTGTTGCAGCAAATATATACCTATATAACTTTTGCCAGTGGCAATTCCCTGTATACTTATTTTATGCTTCGCCAAAGGAGTGATTATTTCTTTCAGCAAACCATGTGTTTCTAAAATTTTATTTCCAATAACGGTTAGTAGACACAATTTTTCTGGTAATATTTCGATTATACTGGAAAAACTGCCCTCTATTTCGGTACCATCTGCATCTAAGTCCCCATTCCGAAAATTAATAATCTTGGCTTTCATATTTTTTTTCTTAAAATATAAAGCTTTGGGATGGAGAACCTGGGCTCCACCCTCTGCTAATATACCCATCTCTTCTACACTAATTTTAGGTAATGTTTTAACTTTTTTTATTAAGCGTGGATCAGCAGAAGCCACCCCAGAGGTATCAGTAACAATAATCACCTCATCGGTATTAATAAAATTACCCAGAGCAAAGGCTGTTATATCACTCCCCCCTCTACCTAAACAGGTTACTCTTCCATCAATAACACTACGACCTAAAAATCCACATACCACCGGTACTATCCCCTCTTTTAATAAAGGCTCTATGTATTTGACACACTGCTCTTTACTTTTTTCATCTAAGATATTTGCCTCCTTTAAATTTTCCGCATCCGTAAATAAGGGAAAATCATCCTTAAAGGGATCAAAAACATAAGACTTTATTCCTTTTGCTTTTAGAGCAGTAGATACTAACTGAGCACTCATCCTTTCCCCAAAAGAGACAAATTCATTATAATCCTGTTTGTCATAACTAGACCTGGTGGCCCCATCCAGTAAGGAAATTAGATGATCTGTGGTGTCACCCATAGCCGAAACTACAATCAAGACTTCATTTCCTTCTCGAATTTTTTTAATAACTGATTGAGTAGCTTTTTCTATCCTTGCTACATCCTGAATACTTGTTCCTCCAAATTTTACTACAATTCTTATAGTAATCACCCCTTTACTATTATATTGTTGCTATTATTGTTATTACCTCTTTCGTAAATTCACAAATAATATGGTTAACTTACATATGATATATTTGCCTCTTCTAATCTTTTTATTGCCTCTTTTAATCTTGGCACATCTACGGTAAGAGCAATTCTAATATAACCTTCTCCGTATTGCCCATAGCCAATACCAGGAGTAACAATAATACCGGTCTTCTCTAAGACATAATTGGCAAACTGGATTGAATTCATGCCTTGTGGTGTAGGAACCCAAACATAAAAGGTAGCCTTAGGATATTCTAAGGACCAGCCCAATCTGTTTAAACCATCTATCACAACATCTCTTCTTTCAGTATACATATCAATTAATGCTGGAATATGTTCCTGAGAACCGGTTAACGCGGCAATACCTGCCTCTTGGATGGCTTTAAATATTCCAGAATCAATATTTGTTTTAATAATAGCTAGGGCTGAAATTGCTTCTTTATTACCCACGGCAAAGCCTATTCGCCAGCCAGTCATATTATAAGTTTTAGAGAGGGAATGAAACTCCAGACCTACTTCTTTAGCACCAGGCGTTTCCAAGAAACTGGGTGCCTTATAACCATCATAAGCCAGTTCTGAATAGGCAAAGTCATGACATACTAGTAAATCATATTGTTGAGCAAAAGCAACTACTTCAGCAAAAAATTCACCACTGGCAACCGCTCCGGTAGGATTATTAGGATAATTTAAAAATATTAACTTTGCTCTCTGTGCCACCTCTTCATCAATCTTATCTAAATCAGGAAGATAATTATTCTCCTTCAGTAAAGGCATTAGATAAGGTTCACCATTAGCAAATAGTGTACCAATCTTATACACTGGATAAGCCGGATCGGGAATCAGGCTAATATCACCTGGATCAATAAAAGCTAAAAAGATATGGGCAATCCCCTCTTTTGACCCTATTAAGGAGATGACTTCATGCTCAGGATCAAGTTCCACTCCAAATCGTCTCAGATACCATTTACAAACAGCTTCTCTAAATTCTCTGGTACCCTCATAAGGTGGATAGTTATGTGTTTTCGGGTCTCGGGCACTTTGTACCAATTGGTTAATAATATGAGAAGGGGTTGGCTGATCGGGATCTCCGATCCCCAGATTAATTATATCAACACCCCTTTTAAGAGCTGCTTCTTTTTTCTTATCTATTTCAGCAAAAAGATAGGGTGGTACCTTTTTAATCCTTCTGGCTATTTTCATTTTTCCTATTTCTCCTTCCTGTTACTTATTAATAATTATTTATGAACTATTTTTAATTTTTCACCTTTTCATCCATTGTTTAAAAATCTTAAATAGGCACAACACCAGAAAATACGCTCTCTGCAGCACCGGTCATATAAACATGTTCATTTTCTGCCCATTCTATATCCAGAGTTCCCCCTTTCAAATAAACAGTTGCTTTATTCTTTAATCTCTTGTTGAGAACCCCGGCTACAACTGCAGCACTGGCTCCTGTTCCACAAGCCATAGTTTCGCCTACACCCCTTTCCCATACTCTGAGTTTAATTTCCTGACCACTTAGAGTTTGAACAAATTCTACATTGGTTCTTTCCGGGAAAAGGTGGTGTCTTTCAATAATAGGTCCCACCTCAGTTACTGGAAAGTTATCCACATCTTCCGTAAATATAATACAATGAGGATTACCCATAGAAACACAGGTTACCTTAAAATATTGACCATTTTCTAAGGAAAGAGTTTCATTGATAACCTGGCGGTCGGGATTTCCAATCATAGGAATATCTTTTTTCATTAGATGAGGTCTCCCCATGTCCACCTTAACCCCCTTGACTATTCCTGTTTTCTGCTCATCAAAGATAAGTTCGGGGATTATTTCACCAGCTAAGGTCTCCACTGTAAATTTTTTCTCCCTGATTATATCTTTTTCATAG
>CAZGKY010000140.1:0-5230 GCA_964525625.1 uncultured Atribacterota bacterium
AGATGGAATCTCGTGACTGGAGTTCAGACGTGTGCTCTTCCGATCTTATAATTCTTTTCTACTTCCAGAAGATGGACACCCTGAAAATAAATATTTTCAGTTGCTTGTTCTTCAGCTCTAATTACTTGTGGATAACAAAATATTAATAGGATTATGAATATTATATTAAAATACTTAGAAGCGATTGTAGTAATTGTTTTCATTATTATTTTAGCTCCTAGGTAGAATGAGTACTCTTTATAATTTACTAATTTTCTACTAATAAATCCTGTGAACAATTATTATTATTTATATTGGGAAAATATGTTTATAAGAAGAAAACTTTATTATCTTTCTATTGATAACTAATAATTACAATTATTATTATATTACATATTATTATTTTTAGGTATTATTTCAAAGCAATTTAAGACAGAATTATGCTTTTTTTATTCTCCAGAGAAAATTTTTATGCTTCTTTTGGTGGTTTTCTGCTATATGAAATAGTAAAATATAGAGTAGAAAGCTAATAAAAATTGGTATAACTGCTAGTCTATAAGCGTATACCAATCCAAATTTATCAGCAAACCAGCCAAAGATAGCGGGAGAAATGGTAGCGGACAGGCCTTCAATAAAAAAACCAAAGCCAAAAAGACTACCTCTGTTATGATTTGAACCAACCATAGTTAACCAGGTATTTTGGGAAGGGAAATAGATACCTTCCATGAAACCAACTACTCCTACTATTAATCCTGTCCATAGTGGTATCCGGGAATAGGTAAAGAGAAAAATTAAGATAGTAATAGCAGCAGTGGAAGAAATGGCAAATTGAAGGGGGTTTTTATGGTCAAGCAACTTACTAATAAAAATACTTCCGGAAAATACTCCTATAAAATAGATACTAAGAATCCAGGCAGACACTCCTGGCTTTAATCCAATATAGGTCGTAATATAAACTGGTAAAAAAGATAGGAAGACTTTAGTCCCTAAACAAAGAACACCTCTACTTAAAAAGAAAATTGTAAACAGGTTATTATTATTAGTCCTATATTGAACTTTTTCTAGAAACTGTTTTTCTTCTTTTATCCTTAAATATCCCCATCCCAGCAATAATCCTGGTAAGGCAATAATAAAACAGGTTATTCTCCACCCCCAGATTTGCACCAACCAACCGAAAAGAAGACTCATTATTATAAGACCAAATGTACCTGCAGCGGAAAAGAGGCTCAAATCCCTTCCTTCATTTCCAGGTGGAGCTTTTTCACCAACCATGGCTGTAGCCAGAGGATGAAAGGTGGCAACAGCAATAGCCAAAAGCAGTAAGACAGTGATTATTAGGGAAGTTTTGCTAATCCAGAGCACACTTCCCAGCAATACAGAAGATAGAATAAATCCAAAGGAAATAATTAAATGTTTATGTCCAAGACGGTCAGCGATAAAACCAGATATTAGAGAAAAAATAGAACGTAGTGCTTCGTGAAAGGTTAAAATAAGTCCTGATTGTAAGTAAGTAAAGGAAAATTCCAATCGGAAGAATGGTAATAATAAAGGGATTATAAAGTGATAAGCATCATTGTAGGCATGTCCTAAGGCATTTATTTTTAAATTTTTGGTTTTCTTGTTTGGTGCCATAATCATAATTCTATAATTGCGACCATTTTATAACATTCTTTTATAGCATACTACCTTTTAAGAAAAATTCAATTCTTCGAATTGCCTCATCAAAAAAGTACTCCAAATCATTTTCATTATAAAGCAATCTCCTCTATATTGGAAGAACAAAAAATCTTCCCTATAGAGGGGGTAGAAGGAGATGTTGACCATGGGGCAGAAAAAGGCAGTGACCAGAGAATTACAGGATAGATACCGGAAATGTTCCAGGAAAGAAAAAACCGTCCTGTTAAATGAAGTGATCCAACTGACCGGTTACAACCGTTCCTATGCCGGGAGAGTCTTAAGAAGAAAAGAAATATTGGGATATCTCACCATTGCTGGCAAGAAAGTAAAATATCTGGCATCTAAAAGAAAAAGAAAGAAGAAGAGGTTCTATGATGAGGAAGTTCTGGCAGCCCTGAAGGAACTCTGGGAGGAAGCAGATTCCATCTGCTCCAAGCGTCTGGCTCCCTTCCTGGCTGAGTTTATCCCGGTACTGGAAAAATACGGGGAAATCAATTGAACCTCCCCCACTTTACCAGACAACCAGATAAGAGCTATAATCAAATTTATTGGAGGTTCAAGAAATATGGATAACAAAAAGAGACAATTTACACAGGAATTTAAGAAAGAGGTAGTCGAGTACAGTCTGTCCTCAGGAAAAACAGCAGAAGAAGTAGCCCGTGATCTGGGAATATCTCCCCATAACCTGAAACGCTGGCGTTTCCAGTACCGTAAAGACGGAGAGCTAGCCTTCCCCGGTCATGGCAAAGAGAATTTGACTCCCCAGGAAGAGAAGCTTAGAAAATTACAGAAAGAACTCAACGATATCACACAAGAGCGTGATATCCTCAAAAAAGCCTTGGCCATCTTCACGAAAAAACCGTAGATGTCTACCGGTTTATCCGGGAATACACGAAAGAATTTCGTGTGACGAAGATGTGCCAGGTGCTCTCAGTTTCCCGGTCAGGCTATTATGACTGGCTGAAACATCCAGTCAGTCCAAGAAAGAAGAAAGATATGGAATTGCAACAAAAAATAATGAAAATATACCACCAGAGTCGTAAGAGATATGGCAGTCCCCGTATCTACCAGCAGCTATTAGAGGAAGGTTATCCTATTGGCCAAAAACGCGTGGAAAGATTAATGCAAGAATTAGCTATACAGGCAGTAGCCCAAAGAAAATACAGGGCCACCACGGATTCTGCCCATGCTAAGCCAGTAGCCGAGAATCATCTCAATCGTGACTTTACACCAGAGAAGCTGAATAAGTCCTGGGTGGCAGATATCAGTGTGCCGTAGCAAAGCTACGCAAGAGATGAGGGTGTGGCCCCTCGCAATCGGCTTGTAGGAGCGGGTTGCAAACCACTATAAACGGCATTCGGTCAAAAGTCAGTGTCGTGAGCGTTATAGAAAAGACATGATAAAATGTCAGGTGGGAATCATGAAGACGAACAAACGTGAACTGCCGTTCAATTGTCGAAAGTACTTTAGTTGATATCAAAAACGGTTATTGATGTTGAACCGTGATAAGCTTGAGCGACACCTACTTACGGCTCAAGCGGTATCCGGCATAGAGGCAGCGTGAGTATGATTCAGGCTCTTGCGTGGAACTACGGGAACCTTCGATAGAAATAAAATTGTTCAGATTCACTGAATAATCTATCAAGGGACGGAGCAACTCGTAGTAGTGTGGAAGTTATTGTAATGATGATGGAGCGAAGGGGTTGCGTTATCTAAGTTATGCCCCAATATCAACCGAAAGGGAAGAGTGTTGATACATGGCAAAATCGTATAAAATATCCAAGAAAATTGTCTACGAAGCGTATAAGAAAGTAAAAGCAAATCAAGGGGCCGCTGGCGTTGACGAAGAAACCATTGAGGAATTTGATGAAAAACTGGGAAGAAATCTCTACAAAATATGGAATCGCTTAAGCTCTGGCAGTTATTATCCACCTCCAGTAAAAGGTGTTTCCATACCTAAGAAATCAGGCGGGATAAGAACACTGGGTATTCCTACTATTTCAGACCGAATTGCCCAAATGGTTGTCAAAATGACGCTTGAACCCGTTATAGAACCAATTTTTCATAGGGACTCTTATGGATACAGACCTAATCGTTCAGCAATAGGCGCTGTAGGCTTAGTCAGAAAGCGGAGTTGGAAGTATGATTGGGTGGTCGAATTTGATATAAAGGGACTGTTTGATCATATCAGTCACGAGTTGCTTATGAAAGCTGTAATGAAACACAGCCCGAACGATTGGATTACGCTTTATATCGAAAGATGGCTGAAAGCTCCAATAAAAGACTCAGATGGGATAGTTCGAGAAAGGCATTCAGGTACACCTCAGGGAGGCGTGATTTCACCGCTTCTAGCAAATTTGTTTATGCATTATGCATTTGATCGTTGGATTACCGATACTATGCGTAGCGTACGATTCGTGCGCTATGCAGATGATGCAGTCGTTCATTGCAAAAGCAAAAGCCAAGCAGAACTTGTCTTAACAAATATTGCCAAAAGGTTCAGCGAAGTCGGATTAGAACTACATCCAGCCAAAACAAGGATAGTGTACTGCAAGGATGAAAATAGAATCAAAGACTATATAAATGTACAGTTTACGTTCTTAGGTTACACTTTTAGGCCAAGGAAAAGTAGGGACAAGTACGGCAGAATATACTTAAATTTTCTGCCTGCTGTCAGTCGTGATGCAGTCAAAGCAATGCGACAAACGATAAGAAATTGGCACATTCAGCTAAAGAGCGACAGAGAACTTGCCGATATAGGCAATATGTTTAATTCCACACTGAGAGGCTGGCATAATTATTATAGTCGATTTTATGAATCAGCAATGTATGCTGTCTGGAAACATTTGAATAGGTATCTGGCAAGATGGA
This sequence comes from uncultured Atribacterota bacterium, assembly GCA_964525625.1. GTDB lineage: Bacteria > Atribacterota > Phoenicimicrobiia > Phoenicimicrobiales > Stramentimicrobiaceae > Stramentimicrobium. Next base: position 4,528 of record CAZGKY010000140.1, read on the forward strand.
TGCGAAGAAAATACAAACAGTTAAGTGGACATAAACGAAAGGCAGCTTATGAATTGGGAAAGATTGCGAGGCAAAATCAGAAGATCCTCTTTCATTGGAGCCTTGGATATTTACCATCGATTGGATGATGGGAGCTGGATGAACTGAGAGGTTCACGTCCAGTTCTGCGAGAGGCTGTGGGTGAAATTCCCATGGTCTACTCACCCTTACATCTGGACTGCTGAAGGCTGGCTTTATCTGGCGACCATCATGGATCTTTACTCCCGCAAGATCATTGGCTGGCTACTCCGGAATAGATTAACCAAAGAATTAGTCATTGCAGCCCTGGATATGGCTTTAAAGCAGCGGAATCTTCCAGCTGACTTACTCCTGCATTCTGACCGGGGCAGCCAGTAGGCCAGTAAATTGTATCAACTACTTTTGTTAAAACATGGTCTACTATGCTCTATGAGTAGAAAGGGTAACTGCTCTCGACAATGCGGTGATGGAAAGTTTTTATCGTACCTGGAAAGTGGAATTGATTTATCAGAATCATTACCAGACTAGAAGACATGCGCAAAGGGATATTTTTGAATACATCGAAGTCTTTTACAACAGAGAGAGGTTACATTCCTCTTTAGGATACTGTAGTCTGGAGGAATATGAAAGTTTAATGTTAGCAAAAGTGTCTTAACTGAGTGTCCGGATTATCGGGGGAAGACCA
>CAZGKY010000141.1:0-5230 GCA_964525625.1 uncultured Atribacterota bacterium
GTGACCCCTGGCTTGTAAAGCCAGTGCTCTCCCTACTGAGCTATCCGCCCACAAAAATCTTTTTTTCTAAACTGCAAGGTTAATTATAACATCTCTTTTTTTCTTTGTCTATACAAACTGATAAAAAGATAGCTTTTTTAGTTTTAATATCTTTCAATTTTCAAAAAACATTTACTTGTCTGTTAATCACTTAAGTAAGCAGGCATTATAACCGCTAATGGGTAGCTCCAAAAAACCTCACCTATAAGTTGAAGATTTTTTCCTTTACCTTTTCTAATTAAAAGGGAATATCTTCCTCATTAGAATTTTCTTCTACAAAACCAGTCTCCTCTTCAACATTTCCTTCCTCTGAATCATCTTCTCTATATACTCCTGCTCTAGAAAATTCATCATCAGATTTAGTATCAAGATCTTTCAGGTAATCTAAAAATTGAATAGTCCTTGCACTAATCTCAAATGTTACCCTTTTATTACCTTCTCTATCCTGCCAATTATTTGATCTTAATTCCCCATTGAGAGCAATCCTTCTCCCTTTCTTTAAAAATTGGGAACAATACTCCGCTTGTTTACCCCATACTGATACATTTATAAATAGAGTATCTTCAACGTTATTCCCTTCTTGATTTTTATAGCTACGATTAATGGCCAGTCCAAATTTACAGACTGCTCTCCCAGATGGTGTATATCTCAATTCAGGATCTCTAGTCAGACGACCCACTCCTATAAAACAATTTAAATCACCAAAAGAAGCCATTTTTATTCTCCCTTCAAGGGTAAAAAGAGTTAAATATTTACCCTTTATGATAACCCTTAATTATTAATTGATATTTTAAAAACGAGCTAAAGCAATATTAATTAACCCATTCCTATATTAGCAGAAATAAGCACATTGAACAATACTATCATAAATTATTAGAGTATAATCTTCAAATTAAATTTTCTCACCGGTTATATTAAACCCATTACCAACTTCTAAGAAGGCGATTTTTATGAGTGAATAAATCTATTAATTATTATTAATTCTGGTGATTTTTATAATTTTTAACTTATTACAATATTTACCAACTTACCAGGAATGTAGACAACCTTATTAATAGTTTTTCCTTCTATCCACTTTTTAATTTTTGGTAACTCTAAAATAGTCTTTTTAATAAATTCTTCTGAACTATCCGCAAGTACCATAACCTTATCACGAAGTTTACCATTTACCTGTACTACTATTAATATCTCCTCTTCTTTTATTAATTGAGGATTATATTGTGGCCAGTTTTCCAAATAAATACTCTGTTTATTTCCAATTTCCTGCCATAATTCTTCACAAAAATGGGGCACTATGGGACTGAGCAATTTAATAATAGTAGTTGTAGTTTCTTTTAAAATAACCTTCTCTTTCTCATTAATTTGCGTCACTTTTACCTTCAGACCATACAACTCATTAACTAATTCCATAATAGCACTAATTGCGGTATTAAAATGAAACCTTTCTTCAATATCTTCTGTTACTTTTTTAATAGTCTGATGTGTTTTTCTTTCTAACTTTTTAAATCTTTCCCCAATGTTTGAGCTATCTGTCCTCCTTAATAATTCTTTTCCCTGAAACAATTTACGATATTGATATACCATACGCCATACCCGATTCAAGAAACGAGAGGCACCCTCAATACCCTTTTCACTCCATTCCATATCCAATTCAGGAGGACTGGCAAAAAGAATCATCAATCTGGTAGCATCTACACCATACTGCTGGAAAATATTGCCAGGAGTGACCACATTCCCCTTTGATTTAGACATTGCCGCCCCATCTTTACAGACCATTCCTTGAGTAAAAAGACGCTTAAAAGGTTCTTTAAATCGTAAATAACCCATATCATACAGAGCTTTTACAAAAAATCGAGAATATAGAAGATGTAAAATAGCATGCTCTACTCCACCAATATACTGATCCACTGGCATCCAGTAATGCAGTTCATTCTGGTCAAAAGGTTTATCTTCCAGATGAGGAGAACAATAACGAAGGAAATACCAAGAAGAACAAACAAAAGTATCCATGGTATCTGTATCTCTTTTTGCCTTGATACCACATTGAGGACAATTAGTGTATAAAAAATTCTTACTGGAAAGTAAAGGTGACAGACCAGTAGGTTTAAAATCAACATCATCAGGTAAATAGACCGGTAAATCTTTTTCTGGAACAGGAATCATTCCACACTGAGGACAATAAATTATCGGAATAGGGGCACCCCAATAACGCTGTCTGGAAATTAGCCAGTCTCTTAAGCGATAACTAATTTCTCTTTTACCCCATCCTTTTTCCTCTAAATATCTTATTACCATTTCTCTACCTTTAGTACTGGTTAGTCCATTGAACAAGTCTGAGTTTACCATTATCCCTTCTTGATCAAAGGCTACCTGAAGATTATTTTCTGAAAGATCTGAATTGATCGGTTTGATAACTATTTTTACTGGCAAATTATATTTTCGAGCAAAATCTAAATCTCTTTGATCATGAGCTGGAACCCCCATTACCATTCCTGTGCCATATTCCATCAATACGTAATTGGCTAACCAGATGGGAATCTTTTCCTGATTTAAAGGATTAATAACATATTGACCGGTAAAACACCCTCTTTTCTCAGTAAGAGCAATATTTTTCTCAGTAATATTTGCCTTAAAGAATTCTTCTTTGAATTTTTTTACCTCTTCTTCATAATCGGTACCTTTTACCAGTTGATCTACCATAGGATGAGCCGGAGAAAGAACAAAAAAAGTTACCCCATATAAAGTATCGGGCCTGGTAGTAAATACTGAAAATATTTCCTCTCTTCCCATTATCTTAAATTTTACCTGAGCACCTTCACTTCTACCAATCCAATTCTTCTGCATTGTTAATACTCGTTCTGGCCATTCTTCTAACATATCCATATCATCTAAAAGCTGTTGGGCATACTGAGTTATCTTAAAAAACCACTGTGATAGTTCTTTTTTGGTAACCTCCGTTCCACATCTTTCACAACTTCCATTAACTACCTGTTCATTGGCTAATACTGTGGCACAGGAAGGACACCAGTTTACTACTGCCTTTTTCTTATAAGCAAGTCCATTTTTATAAAGTTGCAAAAACATCCATTGGGTCCATTTATAGTATTCAGGACTACAGGTAGAAATCTCCCGCCTCCAGTCATAACTTATTCCCATGGATAATAGAGTATGTTTCATCTTTTTAATATTTTCCTGCGTCCATAGAGCTGGATGAATCTGATTCTTAATAGCAGCATTCTCAGCAGGTAAACCAAATGAATCCCAGCCCATAGGATGTAATATATTATAACCCCTGCTATGTTTATACCGAGCTACCACATCTCCAATAACATAATTTTTAACATGTCCCATATGTGGTTCTCCGGAAGGATAAGGAAACATTTCCAGAACATAATATTTTTTACTGCTGGAATTCATATTGTTTTCAAATAAACCCTGACTATACCAGTAGTGCTGCCATTTTTGTTCTATTGCTTGAAAATCATATATTTCTTTCATTGGAACATTTCACTCCTTAAAATAGAAAAACCCCGTCACCTGCAATAAATATCAAGCAGGGACGAGATTTACCCGTGGTACCACCCTTTTTTAGTAGAATATAATGGTGGAGCTGGCGGGAATTGAACCCGCGACCTCCTCCACGCCAAGGAGGCACTCTCCCTACTGAGCTACAGCCCCATCTACCCTTATTATTCCATAACGAAGAATAACGTCCTGAGTTAATAATCTTACCATTTTCACTCAAAAATTATACAGGTGAGCTTCTTGGAATTCTTCATCAGTTTCCACCACCCACTGACTCTCTGTAAATTAAAAATCCCAATTTTTTACCTGTAATATGTTTTTCCTTATAATTCTTAAAGGGTTTAAAATTTACAATAAATTTTCCTTATTATAATTGTTCAAAAAATAAAAGTCAATCTAAAAAATGTAAATAACACGCAAGTAACCCTTTTAATAAAAACAAAAAAATGAGTTTATTTTTGAGTTACAGCAATAAATAAGTGCAGGTTATAATCACCAATGAATCAGTGAAAACCCTGCACTTATTTTGGCGCTATTACATTTACTCTTATCCTAATAACATAATAGTCGATGACTGTTTGTAAAATATTGTTTAATCCTTACCTAGCCACCAAATAAAGCCAATAATAGCTGCAATAATCGCCGCAATCCAATACCACTCTAAATCTCCAAACATTAGATTTACACCTCCCCTTAAATAATATTTTTTTAATCCTTTACTTATTATAGTTACCCAAGGTATAGAAAACAAGTATTTTCTTAAAAAACCTATTTTTTTAAACTAATTATGATTCAGAATCACTTTCCTTTTTTGCTCTTTCAATAATTTCCTGCGCAATTTGAGGTGGAACCTCTTCATAATGTGAAAACTTCATGGTAAATGTTCCCCTTCCCTGAGTAATAGAACGTAAATCGATAGAATATCTAAACATCTCAGCCTGAGGTACTTGAGCTTTAATTATTTGCTTACCTTTGCCTGCTTCATCCATCCCCATTATTTTTCCCCTTTTGCTATTTAAATCTCCAATAATATCTCCCATATATTCTTTGGGCACTATAACCTCTAAATCATATATCGGTTCTAGTAGTATTGGGTCAGCCATAGCTGCTCCTTTTTTGAAAGCAAGAGACCCAGCTACCTTGAAGGCCATTTCGGAAGAGTCAACAGTATGATAAGTTCCATCATATAAGGTTGCCCTAATGTCTATAGTAGGATAACCTGCCAGCACGCCATTTTTCATCGATTCAACAATTCCTTTCTCAACTGCTGGACGATATTGTTTGGGGATAACCCCACCAACAATTTTATCAACAAACTCAAAACCTTTACCTCGTTCCAATGGTTCAAATTCTACAAAACAATGACCATATTGCCCACGACCACCAGATTGTCTCTTATATTTTCCTTCAGCCTGGACTTTCTTACGAATGGTCTCCTTGTAACCAATTTTAGGAGTTTTTTTCTCAATTTCTACACCAAACTTTGTTTCCATAGTTTCAATCACTACATCAAGATGAGATTCCCCCATACCAGCAATAATGGTCTCTCCAGTATCTTCATCCCGATAAATCTTAATGCTTGGTTCTTCTTCTTGTATCCTATTTATGGCAATACTTAAAGATCGGAAGAGCACACGTCTGAACTCCAGTCACCGCTCATTATCTC
>CAZGKY010000142.1:0-5214 GCA_964525625.1 uncultured Atribacterota bacterium
TTATATTACCAATAGTGAAATATTACCATCCTAAACATTGACATATTAAAATATTATTCACTGCCTACTATTTATGAAGTACTGGGAATGCCAAAAATTTCTGATACCATGAAGTATTCTTTTTTTTCATTTTCCATAAGACATAATCAAGATGGGAAGAGTATAACATCAAAGAGGAGAAATATCTACTTTAAATACTATAATAAATAATTTATCATGCAGAACCAAAAATATTGTTTATTAGGATGGATGGTTAGGGTGTAAACTATATTCAAAACATCCACTTAGCTACTTTTTAATCCATTTTAATTGTAAAAAAATTTTAGCTGACCACCTTGCACTAATTTTAGTGAAAGAATACTTCTTACCAAGCCTATATTCTTCAAAATTAGGCAAATAAGAAATAATTTTACTATTAGAAACTATTAGAAAGACAATAATTACTCTCTACAGTTCCTAAATACCAGATACTGAATAATAATCAATTATTATGGTTCTTCATGTAAATCCTGCAATTCTTCTTTTTCATCCTGTTGCACAAAATTCTGCAATGTTTCTAAAACCTCTTCTAACTGGTTTAAACGTTGACCGTATAGGGTCCAATTCCCTTCCTGAATAGCATTTTTTGCCTCCAGGTAATACTGGACAGCTCTGTCTATGAGATTATTTAGAGTAGTTCCTTCTTCTAATATAACTTCTCTTCTTTCTTCCCGTGGTCTACCAAACAACCTTCGAAGAGCATTATCTAAATCCACATCCATAGCTACTACCGAACCATTGGATACAATGACTCTTCTCAACTGAGGTATCTCACCTAATTCAGCTCTTAAGTATAAGGGCTCAACATAAAGTACTGAATCCTCAATGGGAATAGCTAATAAATTCCCTCTAATTACAGTAGAGCCGCTCTGACTCCATAAAGTAATCTGCTGGGATATCTCAGAATCCTGGTCAATTAGTGCCTCAATCTGCATAGGACCATATACCAGTCTATCTTTGGGAAATTTATACACTACCATTTTCCCATATTCTTCCCCATCATTACGAGCAGCCAACCAGGCAATCATATTGTTCCTGTTAGATGGGGTAAAAGGTGTTATCAATATAAATTCTTCCTTCTCTAATCCTGGTAATTTGGCAATAACATAATAAGGCTCCATTCTTATTTCATTGGCTGAATAAACTTCATTGGGAATATTCCAGTAGTCTTCCTTATTATAAAAGACATCCGGGTTCTGCATGTGGTAAGTAGAATACATCTCCGACTGTACTCTAAACAGATCAACAGGGTAACGAATATGCTTACGTAGATCTTGGGGCATATCATCTATAGATTTAAATAGTTTAGGAAAAATATTTCTATAGACTCTAATCAGTGCATCATCTGGTTCTACAATATAAAAATCTATACTTCCATTGTAGGCATCAACCACTACTTTTACAGAATTGCGAATATAATTGAAAATTCGGTTATAGGGCCGGGAGTACGGAAAACGATTGGAAATAGTATAGGCATCTAAAATCCAATATAGTTTTCCATCATCAGCAATTACTATATAGGGATCTTGATCATAGATCAAAAAAGGTGCTATTTTATTAGCCCTTTCCACTACATTTCTATAGAGCAAGATAAGGCTCTCTGGAGTAAAACTTCTGGTTAACAATATATTTATATCACGAAATTGTATGGCAAATAACAATCGTCGTAACAAAGAAGAAATTGACACTCCACCTGTTCCTTCATAATGAGTATAAACATTTTCCGTACCTCTTGGGTAATTGAATTCTCTATTTTGTGTTTTAACAATGACATAATTTCCCGTCAATTCACCAAAATAGATTTCCGGTCTGGTAATGGTTAAATCAACTGTAGAAACAGGAGGAATATCTTTTATGGACAGATGGGGTAATCCATCTCTTTCCACTCTATTGACCGGGCTAACGACTGCCCCATAACCATGAGTAAAGGTTAGACGTTCATTTACCCAGGTTTGTGCTTCTCGAGCTAATTTTTTACTGTTTAATTCCCGAGCAGCAATCATAACCTGTTGATAATTACCGTTTAAATGATAGCGGTCAATATCTACTCCCAAGAATTCATAATACAACCGAATTGCTTGTATCTGATTAAAGGTCTGTTCCAACGGCCTCCAGTCCCATAAACGGATATTATTAATTGTTTCTGGATTATTTTGAATATCAGTATAGCTTAACTGACCCTCAAAAGGGAAATCCTGCTCTATTATTTTATCTAAACCAAAAGCCTTTCTGGTCAATTCAATTTCATTTATAAGATAAGGTCTTTCCCTGGCTAATTCATTGGGGGATACCACTATTCTCTGAATAATTCCCGGTAAAATACCCCCTAGGACTAGGTAAACTGCCACTACTGAAATAACACTGATTAATGGTAAGCGGATATCTTCCTTGCGGGAATAAACTAATACTATAATAGCAGCAACAATAGAGAATATCATAGAAACTCTATAAGCTAGTAGATTTACATTAATATCGGTATAACCAGCTCCATAAACTACTCCTTGAGTAGAATAGAGTATTTTAAAAGAATTAATCCAGAAAGCAACAGCTTGTAACAACAAGTAAGTACCTAAGAGTAAAGAAATATGGAATTTTACAGGAGGATCAATACTTATTTTGCGATATTCGAATTGAATGGCTTTTTTCACAAAATAAACGAATACTACAATCAGGAGGATAAAACCGATAGCAAAACTTAACCAATTTCTAAAATACTCTAAAAAGGGTAGTTGAAATAGATAAAAGCCAATATCTTTTCCAAAAACAGGATCATTGACCCCCATTGTTACGCGATTAAGGTAAATCAATATCTTTTCCCAGTTAACTGCTTCAGAAATCCCCATAAATATTGAAATAGCAATGGAAAATCCTAATACCAGCTTTTTACTAATTTGCATACTCTGCAGGCTTCTATATATTTGCATTTCCGGTCTATCTCCGTCTTGTTCAGTATTCTCTACCTGAATAGGCGGGGCATAACGACGAGCATAATTAAAATTGACATAACTGAGAATAAAAAATACAACAGCAAAGAAAAGTCCTACCCCAAACTTGGTTAACAGAATCTTCCAGAAAACTGAAAGATAACCAACCGATTTTAACCAAATCATTGGAATATAAAATCGGCCAATAAAAGCCATGAACAGGATGACCAATAAAACCAGACCCGCTATTAGTATCTTCATCTTAGAATTTTTAAAGATGTTTTCCAAAATCTTCCCCCTCCTTCTTCCCTAATATATTCCCAAGATCTTTATTTAATGAACATTGGAAAGTTCCTAACTAATCTCTTTTTACATTATAACATATAAACATTATATCTTCACGGCAACAGTGTTATGATAAAAATATCTATTTTACTGGATTATCCCTTATTATATTTTTCAGAAAAATACTATGATATTTTCCCTTAAGTAAACTCAGTATGTTCTTGAAGGCGTTGAATTTTTCTTTAAGCAGATTATTTTATTCCTCTTATATGTTAAAAAAATTTACTCGCCAGTAGTTTATAGATAATTGAATTTCGCCTAATTTAAAAATTATGTTTTTTTCTAAAATCCTTATAACTTGGTATACCTAAAAGAGAAGATGCTTTCAAAATAGCACGTTGCACCGCCATAGCCATCACCTGGACACTAAGTGCATTCAATTGATTTATATTAGCCTCTATCTGACCAGTAGCTATAGAAAAGATAGTATCCCCATCATAGATAGTATGCGCTGGTGAAATACATCGGGCAAAACCATCATGTGCTGATATGGATAAACGCTTTGCTTCTACCTTAGACAAATTAGCATTGGTCGCCACCACTCCCAGCGTAGTATTCTGAAGAAATGGGCTGTCTTGGCAAAGATTGTTATTCATTAATAATCTATTAGTATCGGCATATTGATTCTTGGCACTATTTAAAGTACCAGCCAGAATTTCCCCAGTTTCGGGATTTAGGATATCTCCAAAAGAGTTTACCACTACCAATGCCCCTACCACCAATCTTCCAATAACCATACTTGCCGAGCCAATTCCTCCTTTCATACACTGAGAAATTCCATAATATTTTCCCACAGTGGCTCCTGTTCCAGCGCCAATGCTGCCCTCGGTAACTGGTTTATTAGTAGCATTAAGACAGGCTTGATATCCCATTTGGTAATCAGGTCTAATAGAAGGATCACCAATATTTAAATCAAAGATCACAGCACCAGTAACTATAGGAACCTTTACCGAACCGGTATCAAAACCAACACCTCTTTCTTCTAAAAAATGCATTACACCGCAAGCACCCTCTAAACCAAAAGCACTGCCACCAGTTAAATAAATAGCATGTATCTTTTGAATCATGTTTATTGGATCTAATAGATCGGTTTCCCGAGTACCGGGAGCTCCTCCCCGTACATCAACCCCTGCTATTGCTCCCTTTTCAATTAGTATTACAGTACAGCCGGTGCCAGCTTCCCTATTCTGGGCATGTCCAACCAGTATACCATCAACATCAGTAATAGAACTGGACATATTTACCTCCCTTCATTACCATACCTCTATGACCAATTAAATTGTGAAGTATAAAATTATCTGGAAAATAATATTCTATTAATCCTTTGCTTGAGAGTAGTAATTAATGATAAACTTTTATCTTGTTTAGTTAGTCTGAGTGACAAATTCCTTTTTATTGTCTTGAATAATAAATAAGAAAGCTCCTTTCGAAGAAGGTACTCCTTCATTCATATCCCAGGTTTGTTGAATACCCTGAAACGATTTAACATTACGACAATAGTCTCTAATTTTTATTCGTTCCTCTGATAAAATACTTTTATCACCTGATAAGCCGGTATTCTCAATAGCTTCTTTAATCATATAAACACAGTCATAATATATTGTGGACAATGAACTTGGTTCTAAGCCACTATGTTCTTTTTTATAGTCTTCCCGAAAGGAAATCCAACGAGGATTTAGACTATTAGGGTCAATATAGTTGTAAATATAACAACCATTAAGGTATTCACCAGCAGTAGTATAAAGGGGGGTGTCATCTGCACTACTAAAGATCAGTATTTTAGAAAAATCCATCCATCCCTGTTTGTGTAAAGAAATAATAATTTTTGCTGCTTTTTCTGAACTACAGGTGAGAATAAAACCATTAGGTTTTCTTGCTAATGCCTTGACAACCAGGGAATCGAACA
>CAZGKY010000143.1:0-5147 GCA_964525625.1 uncultured Atribacterota bacterium
AAATATAATGGTAAGCCACCAAAATAATTTTTTCATAATAATCTTTCTCCTTTATCCTTACTAAATTATTTTAATTATAGAATACAAGACGAAACCATTTTAGTGAATTGTTGTCACCTGCCAGGAACATGATTTTTATGGTTAACTAAATTTATTTTCAGGTACATTTTAAATAAAGAAATTTCCTATATTAGTTAATATCTGTTTTAATCTCAAGGCATTTTTTACCGCAAAACCTTCCTGATCATTGTTGAAATAACAATAAACATCCTTTTGTTTCTGGGTACATTTTTTTATCTTATCTGCCCATCTTTGTAATTCATCTTCACCATAGCAGCCTTGATACGACTTATCAGAACCATGCAGGCGAAGGTATATAAAATCAGCTGTTTCAATTTCGGGAGATAAAACTCCAGATAAATTGAAGATACAAAAAGCCATCTTATGGTCTTTTAATAAATTAGAAACAGAATCATTCCACCAGCTTGGTTCACGAAATTCAAAAACATACTTCTTATCTGCCGGCAGTTCCTCCATAAATAATCTTAACCTTTCCAGATCACATTTCCAGTAAGGTGGGAATTGAAATAAGATAGCATATCCCTCCTGGCAATATCTTCCGGGTAAAAATTCCCTATCCAGTACGGATGATGCCAGCCAGATGTTCCGATGTTCGTCCAAAGCTTACCCATTAATATCTCCTGAAGATAATATCCTAAACATTTTATTTTTAAAATTCAAATTAGTATTTTGTTTAAAATCAGCACTGAATTTTATCCCAAGATTCAGTAATTCCTTTCTGTATTTCATACCAAAAATTTAAAGCAGCCTCTTTTTTATCTTTTTCAAAAAATTTTATCCATTTTATCAGTTCTTTACTCTTTTCACCATCAATAGTGTATTTTCTTTGCAAAAAATAATATATAAAGTCAATATTTCTTTCCGATTCCCAAAAAAAAGAGGAATTACAGCTATTAATATGGTAGGTAGTCTCATGTACTTTTTTCAGAAACTGGTCCTTCATATTAAACAAAGACCCCATAATATCCGGAACCATTTCTTCTGCCCATCTAAGATGAAAGCAACAAATACTAAGCATGTCCAGCATTAGCTCTTGCTCAAAACATCTGGCATTTGCCTTACCCAGTTCACAAGGAGGAAGGAAGGCATTCCCGTAATACATGTAATACTTACCCATAATTGCCAGAGGGGATAAAACACCCGGGATCCAGTATTGATTGGAAATCATCCAGCCTCTTCTAGCAAAAGCATTATATACTAAAAGATCAATTAGTCTCTTTTTTTAATTTCGCTCAACTCTTTTTCTAACTCCCGTCCACCTTGATATAAATCAAGATTTTGTTCTCTTTTGATTATCTTATCCAGAAGCAGTACCCCTCCTAAGCTGGCGTTATGCATGGAATCTGATTCTACTTTAAAATGCTCCATGGAAAATATTGGTTTATCCTTTAAGCCCAGATCAGCTGGAGATAATAAATCCTTCTCCAGACAATCCATGAGCCAGGCTAGTATCCCTCCAATAGTGATAGCATCAAATCCATAACTATCGGCATGTCGTACCAATTTTTCAGCTGCCCTTTGATCAAATATTCCACATAAGGGACCTAAAGCCTGATAGGGCTCGTAATCTTTTTTGTAGATGTTCATCATTTTCTTACAAACAGCAGCACAAGGCTCTCAGCAGTTTTTCTGGGACTTTTTCAGAATAATCTCTTCATTAAATTGCCTGAGATAAATTGTTTACTATATATTTCTGAATAGATGCTCAGTCGTTCCTCTTCACTCATATAGATGCTACGATAATTTAAAGCTAGCATACTTCCCTTGACGGTGGCATAATTAACCCCAAAAGTACCTCCGGTACCAAAATTTTTCTCAAAACAATACTTGGCAGTTGACTCAATATCTTTTGCTGCCATCTTTTCTTGATACTTACTTTCAAACCATTGATCCGCTACCTTCCTATCTCTAAAATCTTCATCTATAAATGTGCCACCATAAATTACCACTGCAATATTATGCTGTTTTAGTATCTTGCTGCCAAAATCGCCTCTCCCAGCCCAGGTATCCACAGCAGTTAATTTCCCATTTTGAATAGGAACCGAGCATATTGCTCCAAAATCTGTTATCGCTGAGGCAGGCCCGGTAGTCAGGATACGAGGTTCGTGGTCAAATAACTGGCCATACCTTTCAAACACATAATTCATCAGGGCATAAACTCCACCTTCTTCTTGCAGCCAGATATTGTGTATGTCTACTGGAAATAGCTCTACCTTAATTTCCTCACCATGAATACGGTTCAGATATAAAACTGAAGTGGTATTCGACCGACCCACAATGGACAGCATATTAAGGCCAAGATTATCAAAAATTAAACCAGCGCCTCCCATAGAAGAAATATAAAACCCACTCCAGCAAGGAGAAAATCCACTGAAAAAGAGTCTATTGGAACCAGGTATGAACCTGCTAGTAAGCCAGTACCAATGTTTAAACTATTATATTTACCGGCTAAAAATAAACCTAAATCAGGTGGGCCAAAATATTCCTCTACCTTAAAATGATCAATCCTATAAAATCCGGAACTTACATCCACCAGGAGAACTTTTTGATAAAAATCTTCTAATTTTTTCTGCACCACATTGCTAATTTTTCTTCATATATTCTCTACACCGGTAACTTTTAATCTTCTTTTTTACTCTGGATTTCTTTCCAGGAACTAATTATCTCTTCACTTAGCAGATTCTGTACTAATTTTTTCAAAATATTATCTCCGCTAAACAAGGAAAGAAATCCAAAATGAGAAATCAAACTGTGTTCTTTTTGTTCATCAATTTTTTTTCTCTTATTATATTTCTTAGTAAGGCAATCAATTAAATCTGAAAAAGAATAGATACGAAACCTATCTAATCCAACTTCCAGGGCAATCTTTTCGGCCAGTGCCAGAGCAATATCCTGATAACTACTATCTTCTGGTAATTTCAATATTTCTACTAATCTGGGTAATACTTTTTCAAAGAGGAGTCTGCGATAGGGAATATTTTCCTTCAAACCAAGGGTTCTAGCTACTTTTACTACCAGCTCAGAGCTAAGATGACTGTAATAGTCAACAAAATAATCTTCTTGATGTTCTAAATTAATATAATAATACTGGCCTGCTAAATTTTTCATAACTCGATACGCATCAAAATAACCTAATTTTAAATTTTGCCTTGCTTTTTCAGCATTAAAATTTAATGGTCCTCCCAAGTTTTCTTTAGCTTCAATATTGATAACATGGAAATTATCTAATTTTATTTTCCTCTTTCTCCCCATTCCACCAACCTGGACCGTAATTAAGGATTTATAACCCTTTTTAACCAGCATACGAATGGGTAGATTATCGTAGATTCCACCATCCAAATAGATCTTATCACCAATTTTAGCCGAACGAAAAAGCGGAAAATTGGCACTGGCAAAAAGATAATCGGCAATCTGACCTTCGGGAATGTCCTCTACAAATAATTCCAGTGCCCTGCGATCGGTAAAGGATACCGTAACCATGCCAAAAATTATATCAGATTTACGCAGCTTTTCCTCATTAACATGTTTTTTAATTAACTTCTGTAAAGGAGTAACATCAATCCCACCTTCAGCAATAATTTCCCCCAACATCTTTAAATAGTATTTAATATCATCCGGTTTTATTTCTAAATGAACTAATTTTTGTAATCTCTCTGCATCAATATTCATAACCTGCAAGGGATGAACATCATGCCAAAGCTGGTAAGCTTTATCAATTTCATGCTGAGCCACCATGGCACCGTTTAAGGCTCCCACAGAGGTGCCGCTAACTCCGGTTATCTTAACATCCATCTCTGTAAGTGCCTTGCAGACACCTATTTCATAAGCACCCTTGGCACCTCCACCCTCTAAAACCAGTCCAAATTCTTCTTTCATAATAATACCTTTTCTATCTCTCTACCTATTGTTCCACAGAACTATATTTCTTTTCATAATAGTTTAGAAAAATATCATCCAATTTTTGTTTAGGAATGTTCTTTTCTGATTTAATTTCACCGGTATAACCTATTGCAACCAGACATAAAACACGCAAATTATCCGGGATTTTTAATAAGCCTTTTACATATTCTTCTGAATCCTGACCGGTGGAAGTATGTCTTTTTCTAAGTTGTACCCAGCAACTACCCAAACCTAAGTGCTGGGCTGTGAGTATAATTAAGGTTGCAGCAATGGAAGCATCTTCTACCCAGACATCAGATTGTTTAGGATCAGCCAGTATCGCTATGACGAGAGATGATTTTGCTAAAAATTTGGATCCCTGTTCTTTTGCTTGGGATAATCTGGAAAGGATTGCCTTATCATCAATAACAATAAACTTCCAGGGATGGTTATTCTTTGATGATGGAGATAAAAGAGCCGCTTGAATAATCTGGTTAATTTTTTCCGGCTCTATTTCTCTATCTTGGAAGATGCGAATACTTCTTCTTTCTTTTATCAATGATAACATTTCAGTCCTCCTTTTTTATTATTATACTATTTATTTTGACTCATGCTATTTAGATCAGTTGAAATTAATCTTTGGTTTATCCTGATCATATTACTCAGATCATCAATTACAGAGAAAAATAGATTATTCTCCTACATTCTATCTTTTCTGCAATAATTGAGTATAATATTTTAGTCCTTCCCTTGTCTAAAGTAAATAACTGCATTAAAATAAAAAAGTGGCTTTTTAGTTCATGGCAATGAGTTAAAACATTAAATTTTTGGGGAGCTTGTTTTGCTTATTAATAAATTATTAAAGATATATTTTTCACCAACCCACTCTACTGAAAAGATTATTCTGGCTGTCGCCAAAGGATGGGGTATTTCTGAACAGAGGACTATTAGTCTTAACTCACTCGAGCAACGTCACAATTTTGAATTTAACCTTAACGCCAATGAAGCGGTTATCTTGGGAATACCTACTTATGAAGAGAGAATACCCAGTATTTTATACCCGGCACTCTGGAAAATTAGAGGGAATAATAATGCTATGGTTCTGGTAGTAACATATGGCAACATCAGTGCTGGAATAACCTTGCAACAATTGTCTAAAATGATGAGCCACCAGGGTTTTAAGATTA
>CAZGKY010000144.1:0-5087 GCA_964525625.1 uncultured Atribacterota bacterium
ATACGAGATGGAATCTCGTGACTGGAGGTTCAGACGTGTGCTCTTCCGATCTCCCAGGGTAACATATATTGCCCCAATATTAAGTATTCTTAATTTATAGGCATCTAATCTGTGCTGAGCAAGATAAACCAATAGAACAAGTATTATCAAAGCTATTAGAGTATATATCTTTTCACTCTGTTTTTTCATTGCTTTACACCTTCTCTTGTACCTTTATACCTAAAATACCATCTGGCTTAAACAGCAATATTAAAATTAAAATTAAAAAGACAAAGGCGTCTCTATAGCCGGATAAGCCCGGGAAAAAAGTAACAAATAAAATCTCCGACATACCTAAAACAAATCCTCCCAGCATGGCTCCCGGGATACTCCCAATTCCTCCTACTACCGCCGCAATAAAAGCCTTTAAACCAGGTATCATCCCCATAGTAGGAAATAATTGGGGAAACCTTAAACTCCATAGAATACCTCCTACCGCCGCCAGGGAAGAGCCTATAATAAAGGTCACCGAAATAGCTTTGTTGACATCAATTCCCATTAATCTTGATGTCTCAATGTCTCGAGATATAGCCCTCATAGCCAAACCTGTCTTGGTCTGATACACAATATACACCAGCAGGGATAAAAAGAGTACAGATATCCCTATAGAAGCAAAAAGAGTTGATTGAATACGAATTTCTCCAAATTGAAATATTCTGGTAAAAAATACAGGACGATGAACGGATTTGGGGATACCAGAGAAAACTACAATTGCCAAATTTTGTAAAAAGAAAGATACCCCAATTGCCGATATCAAGGCTGAAATTCTGGGAGCATCACGTAAAGGTTTATAGGCAATCTTTTCCGATAACATACCAGTCAAAGCAGTTAGCCCAATAGCCACTATAGCCGAAGCCCACCAGGGTAAATGAAAAATCAATAAGCCAAAATAAAGGAAATAAGGGGCTAACATAAATATTTCTCCATGAGCAAAATTTATTAATCTTAAAATGCCATAAACCATGGTATATCCTATAGCAATTAAGGCATATAAACTACCCAGTGATAGACCATTGGCGACATTCTGCAAGAATAGGTTTATTGTCATGAAATTCTCCTTATCATCGTTGGAATGGAAAACTATTTTCTTATAATCATTAGAAGAGGCAAAAGAGATGGGGTCGTATCCTATCTCTTTTGCCTCTAATGATTACTATTTATCTATCTCCTCATATCAAGGATAAACCGTAGCCTCATATTTATATTCTCCATTTACAATTTTCACCAAAACAGCCGGTTTAATCGCATCTCCGTTTTCATCTATAGTAATAGAACCACCAGCACCCGGGAAGTTTTTCGTAGTAGCTAAGGCATTCTTAATAGCTACCGGATCAAAGGATCCTGCTCTTTCTATAGCATCAACCAATAGATTGTAGGAGTCATAGCAAAGAATAGATACTGCATCTGGAGCTAAATTATATTTTTCTCTGAAAAGTTTAGCAAATTTTTCTGATTCCGGGGTAGCCGGTTGATCTTCAGCAAAGAAGGTACTAGCAATCAAGCCTTCTGCCGCATCTTTAGCCAGTTCGATCAAAACGGGGTTATGTAAAGTATCACCGCCTAAATATTGTCCAGTATAACCTAATTCTCTTCCTTGAATAGCTATCAGGGCAACGTCTCCAAAATAACCAGGAAAAAATAATGCTTCTGCCCCGGAAGCAATAATCTGACTTAACTGAGCACTAAAATCCTGGTCACCAGTATTATATTTGGTATCACTGACTATTTGTCCACCCAGTTTTTCAAAGGTTCTTTTATAGAAATTGGCTAATCCTACCGAATAATCCTGGGCAATATCAACTAAAAGAGCAGATTTTCTAACGCCTAAGGTTTCATAAGCATATTGAGCCATAACTTGTCCCTGGAAGGGATCAATAAAGCAGGCACGAAAAACATACTCTTTACCCTGGGTAACCAGCGGATTAGTGGCAGTGCCAGAAATCAAAGGTATTCCTGCCTTATTAGCCACTTCACCACCTGGAATAGCCATACTACTTCCGTAACTAACAAAAACTGCTACTACTCCTTCTCGCTCAATAAGTCGGGAAACCGCATTGGCAGCTTCAACTTTATCACTTTTGTTATCCACCAAAACTAATTCAATTTTTTTGCCTAATACCATAGGAGTCTGTTCATGGGCTAACTCATAGCCCCGCCAGCAAAGTTCTCCACCTACTGCCATAGCACCGGTCATCGGTTCAGCAATACCAAATTTCACTACGTCCTGTGCTAAGGCTACTCCACTTACCAAGAGTAACACACCAGCCAAAGCAAAAATAATTAAATTTTTTCTCATTTCCTTTCTCCTTTTTTTAACTTTCTAAAATATTTTGTTTAAAAATTCCATCCTTACCTTATCAGGCTAAAGAATTTACTTAACTTCTTCTGTTTTATCACCTCCTAAATAATTTTTTCTTGCCTGCTACGAATAAATATTATGCTAAAATAGTAATTACCTTCTCTTTTGCCTACTTACCTGATTCTTTAAATCTTGCTAAATATAATTTTTTTACCATCTCTAAAATCTAAAATTAAAATTTTGCTCAACATTTATTTTCCCAAAATTAGTATACCATAAAAACAGCACAAAATACACTCAACCTATAAATTTTTACTTCACTATCCTTGTTTCTCTTCTTGTCCCTTCTTATTTTCTCTTATTTTCTCTGTTTTTCTTTTTCTGAACTGAGGTTATCCGTAAATTTCATTTCTCCTACTTCTAGCAAGACAGAAAATAACAACTAAACTGATTATAGAGCTTACTCATCCTCATCATTTTTTACAGCAAACTAATTTTTTAAAAGAATTATTTTCCAAGAAAGTAGTTTTTTAGATGATACAAAATGGTTAGTAGTATTTTTTTTGATAATATTTCAGTAACATTTTATTGCAGATGCTTTAAAAGTAAGGAAAACATTGCTGCCTATATTTATGTTCATTTGTCGAAATGAATCCTGGGTTATTATGGTAACTAGTTCCACTCCAATATCAATTACTATTCTAACCAGCTTTTTCTGTTCAGATATTTTTACCACTTTCCCCATAAACGAATTTTTAGCACTTGAGTAAAATGGTTCATAAGATAAAATTATATCCTCAGGAGCTATTTGAATATAAGCATCACCCCTTTTCTGGCTTACCACAGCAAATCTTATATCTTCAGTTATCTGACACCAGGATAAACCCTTTTCTAGGATAATTTTCCCTCTAAAGATATTTTCAGGTACATCTTGCACTATCTTCCCTTCCCATAAGGAAATAATCTCATCAGCTAAACGATAGGCCTGGGAAAGGTCATGAGTAGTAAAAATAATAGTGGTCTTTCTTTCCCGATTAATCTTTTTGATAATTCTCTCTATTACTTCAATATATCTTTTATCAATATTGGCCGTAGGTTCATCCAGTAATAGTAATTCTGGTTCCAGCGCTAAAGCCCGGGCAATAACCACTCGCTGGGCTTCTCCTCCTGAAAGTTCTTCAACTTTTCTGGATTCCAATCCAATCAGTCCTACTATTCTGAGCATTTCTTTAACTATCTTTTCCCTTTCGGCGGTTGAAACTCCTCTTATCTTCAATCCATAAGCAATATTATTAAACACTGTGGTCCGAAATAAAAAGGGCTTCTGGTGTACCAAAGTAATCTGTCTTCTGATAAATAACCTTTCCCTTTTCTTTATTTGTTCAATTTCTCTTTCTTTAAAAAATATTTTTCCCTCATCCGGTCTGTCCAGTAGACTTAAAATATGGATTAGGGTAGTCTTGCCAGAACCGTTAGGCCCTACAATGGCATACACCTTCCCCTCGTGAAAGGATAATGACTGAATAGCTAATACAACCTGATTCTGGTAGATTTTTTTTACATCTTCCACTCTAAGGAGCGGATATGGGGAACTAACCATTTTCACAAACCTTTATCTTATAAATTTTTACTTTGTAAGTAGCTTAAAAAAATATTTACACTTAAAGAAATCAATAAGAGAATAATTCCTAGAGCTATACCAAATCCAAACTCGCCTTTGGCAGTTTCCAAGGAAATGGCCGTAGTAATGGTTCTGGTAGAGCCTTTAATATTTCCTCCTAACATCATAGCTGCTCCTACTTCAGCAATTATTCGGCCAAATCCTGTAATAATAGCGGACATAATGGCAAAGCGGCTTTCTTTTAGTACCAACCAGGCCGCCTGTAGTTCGGTACCTCCTAAAGTCAAAGCAGTATTCCTTATCTGAGGATTAATTCCCTGTAGAGCAGAATAAGTTAAAGCAATAATAATGGGTGTGGCTAAAAAATACTGTCCTATAATAACAGCAGCAGGGGTATATAACAGGCCAAAATATCCTAATGGTCCTGACCGAGAAATAAATGAATATACTATTAAACCAATTACTACAGTAGGTATAGCTAAAGCATTATTCAATAATACTATTAGTATTCTCTTGCCAGGAAATTTTTTTAATCCAATCACAAGACCAAGGGGCACGCCTGATAAAGACGCTAAAAAAATAGCCATTCCAGATACCTTTAAAGAAAACAATACGATAGTAAAAACTTCTCTATTCCAGGAAATGATTAATTGCCAGGCTTGTTGGATTCCTTCAATAATAAAGCTCAAAAAAAATACCTCTCTTCCAAAAGATATTAAAAGTAAATATCGTATCCTTATTGCGGGTAGCTTGAAGAACCCCGCAAAAAGATTTAACTTTCTTGCTCTTTTTCTTGTGATTTTTTAGTTATACCTTATATCCCTAATCTTTCTTAAACAAGGGTATTTCCCACTTAGGACCTCAGGTAAAATATTATCATCTGACCTATTTTCATCTTTTTATGGTAAAACCATTTTATTTAACCATTACCATCTTCTTATAAGATGGTTTTTTATGGTTACATAAAAGAACACCATTAAGTCTCTTTTTACCTTTTGCGAAACTAAAATTTTATCAGATTAAACAGTAAACTTCTTGCTGCCATCTTTGCTTTCTTTTTTGCTTACTATTTAATAGCATCCGGGAAAAATAACACCTCACCGTGTTTTTTGAATTCCCCGACTATTT
>CAZGKY010000145.1:0-5051 GCA_964525625.1 uncultured Atribacterota bacterium
GCAATACCACTGCTTTAGCCGTGCATATTGACTATTTGCCTACCCACATAGCAGGTATGCCGGTGGCAGTTAATGTCTGCTGTCATGCTGCCCGACATGCTTATGGAGAGATCTGATCTTGATTTACATAACCTGATGGAAGGAGATTATGTTGATGAGTGAAGAAATTAGAATTACTACTCCCCTGGATGAATCTACGGTATTACAGCTGAAAGCTGGTGATTCAGTTAAGATAACAGGGTATATTTATACCGGTAGGGATGCTGCCCACAAGAGACTATTTGAGCTGATTAAGGAAGGAAAAGACTTGCCTATCCCCATAGCAGGGCAAATTATTTATTATGTAGGACCTGCCCCAGCAAAACCGGGTTATGCCTGTGGTCCTGCTGGCCCTACCACTAGTTACCGTATGGATCCCTATACTCCAGCATTGTTGGAGAAAGGACTGAAGGGTATGATCGGTAAAGGTCTGCGTTCTGAAGAAGTAATTACCAGTATGAAGAAGAATAGAGCTGTCTATTTCGCAGCAATTGGTGGGGCCGCGGCTTTAATTGCCCGAAGTATCAAAAAATCTGAAGTAATTGCCTATCCTGATCTGGGAGCAGAAGCCATATACCGTTATTATGTGGAGGATTTTCCTGCTATCGTCTGTATTGATGCTTATGGGAATAACCTTTATGAAAGTGAACCCCCCAAATATAGGAAAGAAACATAAAATACATTAAGATAAGTAAAGGAGAGAAAGAATGGACTTAAATCAAGAAGCACTTAAACTGCACAGTGAAAACAGAGGGAAATTAGAAGTAGTAAGTAAAACTAAAATCAAAGACATGCATGATCTGGCTGTGGTCTACACCCCTGGAGTAGCCGAACCCTGCCGCAAAATCAATAAAAACAAAGAAGATGTCTACACCTATACCACCAAGGGTAATATGGTAGCCGTAGTATCAGACGGAACAGCAGTGCTGGGATTGGGAGATATAGGTCCAGAGGCGGCTATCCCAGTTATGGAGGGCAAAGCAGTGCTCTTTAAGTATTTTGCTGGTGTAGATGCCTTCCCCATCTGTCTTGCTACCAAAGACCCGGATCGTATTGTGGAAGCAGTAACCTTAATGGCCCCAGTCTTTGGAGGAATAAACTTAGAGGATATCAGCGCTCCCCGCTGTTTTGAAATAGAAAAGAGATTGAAAGAGAAATTAGATATTCCGGTCTTTCATGATGATCAGCATGGTACTGCTGTAGTGGTCCTCTCTGGTCTAATCAATGCTCTTAAACTGGCTGATAAGAAGATGGAAGAGGTAAGAATAGTAGTCAATGGGGCTGGAGCGGCCGCTATTGCTGTGACTAAATTCTTGCTTTCTGCTGGTGCCCAACATATCATGCTCTGTGATTCTAAGGGTATTGTCTATGAAGGTCGTAGCGAGAATATGAATTCAGCTAAAGAAGAGATAGCTAAGATTACCAACAGAGGCAAACTAAGGGGTAACCTAGCTGATGCCTTAGTCGGTGCTGATGTATTCTTAGGATTGTCTGGTCCGAATCTAGTCAACAGGGACATGGTGAAAACCATGGCCTCTGATCCTATTATCTTTGCTATGGCCAATCCCATTCCTGAGATTCTCCCCGAGGAAGCCAAGGCTGGTGGTGCTCGCATCATTGCTACCGGACGTTCTGACTTTCCCAATCAGGTCAACAACTGCTTAGGTTTTCCGGCTATCTTCAAAGGTGCCCTCAAAGTCAGAGCCAGAGATATCAATGAAGAGATGAAATTAGCAGCTGCCCAGGCTATAGCCTCTATTATTCCTGAAGATGAGCTAAGTGAGATCAACTTTATTCCCAATGTCTTTCATCCTGAGGTAATGGAAAAAGAGGCAGAAGCGGTGGCTCAGGCTGCCCGGGAGAGTGGAGTAGCGAGAATATAAAGGGCTAATAATTATATGAAAGGATGGTAAAGATGATTTACGGTTATTGGGGAAAAATACTTCGCATTAATTTGACCAAAAGAGATTATAAGATAGAAGATATTCCGGAGATGGTCTGGAAAAAATTTGTTGGTGGTTCTGCCTTGGGAGCCAAGGTTCTTTTAGAAGAAACTCCACCTAAGGTTGATCCTCTGTCAGAAGAAAATAAGATTATCTTTGCCGTAGGTATCTGGCAATCAGCTAAAAATCCAGGCAGTGGCAAATGGAGTGTTATAACCAAATCACCTTTAACTAAAACCTTTCTTGATTCTTCCGCTGGTGGTAACTTTGCCTCTGCTCTCAAGAGGGCAGGATATGAAGCTATAATTGTTGAAGGAAAAAGTTCATCTCCGGTAAAAGTTATTATCAATAATGAACAAGTAAAGATAGTAGAGGCTGATTCACTCTGGGGGAAGGATGCCCTAGAAACCTATGATCATTTTAAGTCATCCCTTAATGATAATCGTTATAGTATCGTTTATATTGGTCCCTCTGGAGAGATGGGTCATCCTATTGCCTGTATAGGTTGCGATGGTCATAGTGTGGCTGGACGTGGTGGTGCTGGTGCGGTAATGGGTTCTAAAAAGTTGAAGGCTATTGCCGTATTGGGAACCAAGGAAATCCCTCTTTATGATCCCGAAAGAGTCAAGACCCGTGCTCTGGAATTGATGAGAGAATTTACCAAACGTTCAGCCGAGAAAAGAAAGGTTGGTACACCAGCTGCACCAGTTACCTTTGAGAAGATTGGGAACCTCCCTTTGAAGTACTGGGTAGGAGAGACTTGGGGAAAAGCCGATAGAATCTCAACCCCTTATTATAATGAGATTTTACATACCAAACCCACTTTTTGTGCTAACTGCCCTTATGGCTGTCATCGTCATATTAAATTGGAAGAGCCGAAAGAATATGCTGTAGAAGGAGCCGGTCCGGAATACGAAACATTAGGCATGATGGGTGGTGCCTTCTTATGTTCAGATTTACCTGCTATTGCCAAAGCTAATGATATCTGTAATCGTATGGGAATTGATACTATCTCTACTGGTGCCTGGGTAAGTTTTTTAGCAGAATGCTATGAAAAGCATTTAATAAGTAAAGAAGATACAGATGGTATAGCAGTAAATTGGGGAGATGGAAAAGTTCTTGTACAGTTAACAGAAAAGATTGCTAAACTGGAAGGGATTGGGCTGTATTTCCAAGAAGGTATTGTAGGTGCCGCTAAGAGAATTGGTCCCGAGACAGAGGATCTGATTGTTCATGTCAAAAATTTGGATTATCCGGCACATGATCCTAGATGTCATCTAGCTGCTGGCTTAAATTATGCCACCGGTACTAGAGGAGCCTGTCATGAAAGAGCTGATGCTCAAGGATTCTTCTATCCTGAGTTAGGAATGACAGGACCTGCCAGAACTATGGAGGAAGTCCCAGAATATGTCCTACATCAACAGAATATAAGCAGCCTAGCCAATAGTCTAAGTGTTTGTAAATTTATTCTAAGAGTTCCCAAACTTTCTTTAACTGAAATCCTTGAAATTCTAAATGCTGCCACAGGATGGAACTGGACCATCCAGGATTTAGAGGAGGCAGGTGCACGGGGTTTCATCTTGGAAAGAATAATTAATGTTCGGGATGGAATCTCCCGCAAGGATGACATTCTACCCAAGAAGATGACTATACCAGCTAAGACCGGTCCTCGTGCCGGGAGAGTTCCCCTACCGCATGATCAGGCCCTAGATAAGTACTATAAGCTTAGAAAATGGACTAATGATGGGATTCCAACTGAGAGGTGTTTGAGAGAGATAGGCCTGGAAGAATATATTCGGTTTTTAGAGTAGTAAACAATAAGTTACTTTCAACTTTTTGTAATTTCTAAGAATAACTTATTTCTAGTGGAGTTTAATGAAATTGTTATCTGGCTATATGATTGGCTCTTTTACCGGTGAACTAAAATGGGATTTGGTATAAATATTTGGCAGCTAGCCTAAATTTGATATATTCCACTGGTAGGTTGACATTAAGCTATTGAGAATTTATAATTCTATCAAGATAATATTGCTAAATTAAAATATTTATATTTAAGTAATTGTTGGGAAGAAGAGTAAATCATAGTGTGTTTATAGAGAGCCGTACGGGGTGGAAAGACGGCAGAAAACTAGATTGAAATCCATCTTCCTAAAAAGTTAGGAAAGAGCTAATATAATTTTAGTAGTATTTTTTAATAGGCTGTTCATTACTTATTGAGGATAGATTATTCTATTGAATTAGGGTGGCACCACGTGAGTGAACTCTCGTCCCTAAGGTAGCTACTACCGGCAGGCGGGAGTTTTTTATTTCAGGAGATGTTCTAGATGATTAGGAAATATAAGAATAAGGATTTTGAATTAGTAGATCACACAGCCGATGTAGGTTTAAAAATTTATGGAAAAACCAAAGAAGAATTATTTATTAACGCTGCTCGTGGAATGTTCTATCTTGTAACCGGTTCTCTTGTAACTCCCATTAATGATAAATCTTTAACAAAATACTACACCATAGAAGGCCAAGCCCCTAATATTGCCGATTTAATTGTTAATTGGTTAAATGATTTACTCTATATCCATGTTACTGAATTTGTTATCTTTGATGATTATATCATTCATAATATGACAGAAGAAATGATTACAGCTCAGGCCGAGGCTATCAAGATAAAAGATTCTCCTTATCAAGTGCTTCAAGAGATTAAGGCAGTTACCTATCATAATTTATGTATATACCAGAATCAAAATGGTAGATGGGTAGCAAATATAGTATTTGATATTTAGTCTTAAATACTTTAGAATTTTAATAGTTAAGGTTAAATAAAATTAAAGTGAAAATATTATCCTAATATTAACTCTGTTTAAAAGGAGTTGATTTTATGAAAAATAAATGGGAAGAAGTGTTAATACAGAAAGGACCTTATATCTGGGATATACCGAAAGAATATCGTTCTGGAATGTTGGTCGATGGCCGAATTTATGCTTCCCAGAACCTTTTGAAGCAGATTATTAATGATCAGGCTCCTGATCAGGTAGCTAATGTGGCCTTTTTGCCTGGTATTGTTGGTTATTCCCT
>CAZGKY010000146.1:0-5034 GCA_964525625.1 uncultured Atribacterota bacterium
ACACCCTATCCTACACTCTTTCCCTACACGACGCTCTTCCGATCTACCCGATCCTATTTACCAAAAACCTAAAATTTTTCCTAAAAAAATCCTTATTATGGTCTAACATTTAAAAAATAGGGAATAATAAAAATATAAAAGAAAATATTTTTGCTCCTTAATTATTAAAGAAATATATGAAATAATCAATTGTTACTCATTTCATTACACATTGATTCTTCCTTAAATGAATTCATAAATAAGAAAAATGGAGAACAAATGGAACCTAAAAAAATAAATAGAAATTTAAACAATAGAGGCTTCACACTCATTGAATTAATGGTGGTAGTGGCCATCATTGGAATTTTGGCTTTCATTGGGCTTAGATTATATGCTGGCCAACAGAATAAATCCAAAGATGCCCTGTTAAAAGGCAATGTTTCTACAATTCACTCACTAATTCAATCTGAATTGGCTGATAATACAGTAAGCAACTTAGATGTTTGGGGAAGGGTAGATGATATTATTGCTATGTCTGGAATCCATCTTCCTGCTGGCAATCCTCAAGAGACCAATATTCCTGGAATAAATAACTCAGAACCTGAGATTACTGGAAATGGTGGATGGGTCTTTGTCTTTGTCGATGATGTAACTGATCCATTGGTATTTTATATTAATGGCGTTAATGCTGAGGAGACTGGTTGGGTCTTTGCAAATCACCTGGAAGCAAAAAAATAATTCTTGATTATGTCTAAAAATATTTATATAGGGAATAATTATAAAAGAAGCAGTTTACATCTGATAAGATAAAGGACAAATCTTTAAAATAGTAATAGATACAGTAAAGATAGCTAAATTTTTTAAGGAAAGGAAGTGATAATCCTAATAGATTTTAATCTGTTTAGTAGGTCTTATGCATTTAATTGAAAGTAAAAAGCTACTCATTACTATCTGAAAAAAATAATCATTACCGATTATTCTGAATACTCAATAATAAATAATATAAAATATTTAAACCAAAATTTGAAAACAAAAAACCAAAAACTTTATAACTAAAAATTAAAAAATAATAATAAAATGGGAGGAAATTTAAAATGTTTATGTACTTACACAAAAATAAAAAAGGTTTTACTTTAATCGAACTGATGGTCGTCGTGGCCATAATCGGAGTCCTGGCACTTTTAGGGCTGAGACTCTACACCGGTCAGCAAGCCAAAGCCAAGGAAGCAATCGTGAAAGCCAATGCCGGTACGGTACAGACCTTAATTCAGTCCGAATTAGCCGATGGTCCTGTTGACGATACCGAAGCGGTTAATGTAGCTGCGGCTGCGGGATTACGCAATCCCTTTGCGGGTACCCCCATGGAAGCTGATGACTTTTTAGTAGAACATAATACACCAGCAGTAACAGATACCAATCGTGAGGGAGATATTCACATAAATGTAATAGAAAGTGGAGTTCATTTTGAAGTGCAGGGCTACGGACTGGGTGGAATCCCAATTCCGGAAATATTAACTGCCAGACGTTAATCTGTTTTATTTTTGGATCGCTATGTCTGAAAAGAGAGGCCCCTATTAGTAAGACCTCAAAGAAATAGGGGTCTCCCTTTTTATAGCTATTCACATTCATACGATAGGTAAATATTGATAAAATGTTATTAAATATCTTGGCTAATAAAATTCCTCTTTATCTTTTGCAGATATCCTTTCTTTTCATTCCTCTCTATTTCAATAAAAATGTGTTGCGCTTTCGCATTAACCAGCAGGCAGCACTATATTTTTTTGTTATCTTAATATTATTTTTTTTCTGCTTAAAAACTTTATTAGCTAATGGAAAAACTTTTAGTTTATCACATTTTTTCAGGGAATCGCATCATAAGATGATGCTTTTATTCATATTATTAATGATTGTTTCCCTGCTTATCAGTCCCTATAAATGGTTGTCCCTTCAGGATTTACTCTTATTTCTTTCCTATTTTCTAATTTATTTTTTGGTTATTGAACTGGTGAAGGATGATAGGCAGATCTTTCGGATTAACCATACCATGTTTTTATCCGCTTTTATGGTGGCGATCTACACCATAATCCAGTATTATGGTTGGGATCCTTTCATTCCAGAGATACCAAAACTAACTTCTACTATAGGTCAGCGCAACTGGATCTCTAATTTCCTTTTTATGGCAATGCCTATTGCTTTTTTCTATTACCTATTGGAAAAAAATTCTAAGCGAAAAGTTTATTATTATATCTTTTTATCCTTGCTTTATATTAATCTACTCATCCTACAAAGTCGAGGCATCTGGATTGCCATAGCACTTGCTGGATTATTTGGCTTGATCTTTCTTTCCAAGCTAAAACTAGGTGTAATTTTTTTAGTTAATAAAAAATGGTTGCTTTTGCTGGTGGTTACCTTTGTCGTAATTAGTGTTATTTATTCTACAGAAAATATTTTTAATAAGAGCCCTTTATTCATAGAAAATAGAATATTACCGGCACTGGAAGGAGAAGATGTTTCTCTTAATAAGCGCATTTTAATCTTGTATGTTGCTTATGATATGTTCCGGGAAAATCCCGTTTTTGGCATAGGGATTGGTACTTTTAAAAAGGAATATCTCTATTATCAGGCAAAAATATTACCAGAATTATTCCCTCGACTTGCTTCCAA
Organism: uncultured Atribacterota bacterium; assembly: GCA_964525625.1. Classification (GTDB taxonomy): domain Bacteria; phylum Atribacterota; class Phoenicimicrobiia; order Phoenicimicrobiales; family Stramentimicrobiaceae; genus Stramentimicrobium. The sequence goes on from CAZGKY010000146.1 coordinate 2,644, forward strand.
TTATGCTAATGCTCAGGAAGCACATAACGAATATTTTCAGATATTAGCAGAGTTAGGAATTATTGGTTTACTTATCTTTTTAACTATCATTTATTTTTTTTATCGCAAGATATTACTTTTCCTGCTAAAGGAGAATATATCATCTAAACAAAAGAGTATTTTGTTTGGTTTTTTAATTGGAATAACAGGATTTTTGGTACATTGTCTTTTTACTTTTCCCTTTCATGTTCCAGTTTTGGGAATGACTTTTGCTGGTCTTTCTGGATTAACCATCGCTTTTTGTAACCATATGGAAAGGTCAGAAAGAAGTGAATTAAAAAGCAGTACAGATAATCAAGAAAAATGTATAAAAAATACTAATTCATATTTTGGTAAGGGAATTAAAGGTTTATTAGTAATAATTTTAGTGCTCCTTTCCTTTTATTTACTTAATTTTCTGGTAATTAAACCATACTATGCTGAATTACTTTATTTTAGAGGTCTAAGACATACTGTTGATAGTAATTATGAGATGGCTTTAGAAAATTTTGAAAGGGCATATCAACTTAATCCCTATGACGGAAAGAATTTGCATGCCCTTGGTGGAACATACTATAATTTACATGATTATGATAAAGCCCAATACTTTTTAACCATAGCAAAACAATATATAACCGAAGTAAATACCTTTTATAATTTAGGACTAGTTTATAAGGAAACAAATAGAATAGAACTTTCTCTCCAGGAATTTGAAAGAGCAGTTCATCTGGACCCAAAACATATCAAATCCTATTATGAACTGGGTTTATTGCATTTTAGTACCGGTCACCTATCTAAAGCAATTGAACAATGGGAAAAAATAATTAAATTTGATCCTTCTTTTGAAGGTAATTATATAGTTAAATATAACATTGGATTAGTCTATAAGAAAATGAATAATAATAAAAATGCGCTTGTGTACTTTTTGGAAGCTCTTAAGGAGGCTCCTGAGGATAGCCCGATATTGGAAGATATCGAAAAAGAATTGTTAAGTATTTATCTAAGTAATAAAGCTAACCAAGCATTAGAATAGCCAAATAGCCAATGAATTTGGATATAGATTAGATTTTTGACAATTTATATTGATTTTTAAAAACTTAATACTTAACAGGCACTATTATTTTCTTCGGTATACATTACACTGGAATACTGAAATAAAGCAGCATAATTATAATAAATAAAAGATAATATGCCAGAAGAATTTAACGTTATATAAATATACCTAATAATTTTTTATTGTTGTCTTTTACCCATTATAATGCTAATATTTAATAAATAGTGAAATAATAGTGAAGGTAGAGGTAATAGCTATGAAAAAGAATAATGAAAAAGGCATTACCATCTTAGGTCTAATCATTTTGGTCTTGATTGTCGGAGGAACCATTCTCTATGCACCGCAAGCCTATCAGTATATAATAGACCAGAATATCAGAAGAATTGTTACCTCTAATGTTCAGTCTGTAGAGTCTGAAATACGTTCTGAGTTAATCAGTAAACATCCTGTTCACATCTGGAATAATATTGATGAAATAATCAAACGCTTAAACATCCAGAATCCGGTAAGCCGCGACAAGCAGATCAAAAATGGCTGGAACAGCCCCGGGGAGGTAGTAGTCTCCTTTGATGGTATTAATACCTTTCGGCTGGATGGTAATGGTCGTGATGGTTCTTCACTTCGCCTCAATATAATTATTCAAAGAACTCCATAACAACTAACCACTGGATTGCTTTTCAGAAAAATAATCTCTCTTGTAAAGAGCCCTCAAATATATTATGATATTACCTAGTTATAATATTGCCAGTTTACTGAACAGACAAACACCTAATAATAAAAGGGATGGTTATGGAACAGATAATTAGGAAAATTAGAAGTAATAGAAAATGGCAACTGTCAATTCTGGTTCTGCTCATAGTGGTAGTTTTACTGGGATTTCTGTATTTTCGTTCTAATCCAGTATTACCTCAGATGACTATTTACTTTTTAAGTGAGGTTAAACTACCTGAGGCAGGAGATACAGTACTGGTTTTTTCCCCCCATCCCGATGATGAAACCATTGCCTGTGGTGGATATATTATTGAGTCCATAAAAAGAGGTGCTGAAGTATATATTGTCCTGGTTGCTGATGGAAATCGCCGCAGTCTTCGTGATTTACGTTATGTAGAATTTGAGAATGCTACTGCTATACTGGGTGTACCCCGGGAAAATCTAGTCTATCTCAATTATCCTGATAGCCGTCTAGCTTTTCTTAATCCTCTAGCACTGCAAGAAGTGCTAGCCGAACAGATAGAAAAGATTAAACCCAATATTCTCTTCTATCCCCATCCTAGATCGGAAGAGCGTCGTGTAGGGAAAGAGTGTAGGATAGGGTGTAG
>CAZGKY010000147.1:0-5025 GCA_964525625.1 uncultured Atribacterota bacterium
CGCGATGGAATCTCGTGACTGGAGTTCAGACGTGTGCTCTTCCGATCTTATAACTAAAAAGATAAGAGTAATTTAATCTTGTTTAATGATTAATCTTTAATATTTTAACACGAATTATTTATTGTTTTCAAAAAATATCTTATTATTAGTTTGTTATATGTTAAACCTTCTGTGAAAATTTTTTTTCATTCACTCACTGGTAAATAGCCCTCGGCTAAATGTTTAATCTTTTTCAAGCGATGATAAATTCCAGATTTGGTAATACCTCCTCCTGAGATTTCAGCTAACTCCTGAATACTGGCATAGGGATGATCTAAACGAAGTTTGATTACCTTCTGGAGATTAGGAGATAATTTCCCCCAGCCCATTTTCTCCAGTACCAAATTGATAAAAAATATTTGTTGAGAAGCTGAAAATATGGTCTTATCAAGATTAGCTGCTTCGCAATTAACCAATCGATTTACTGTATTTAAAATATCTTTTCGAGCAATAACATCTTGCAGGTTCAGTAAGGCTCTCTGTACTCCAATGAAACGCAAAAACTCGAAGATTTGTTCCTTACTTTTGAAATAAACAGTCCATTTCTTTTGCCAGAAACTTATCTTAGCAGAAAAAGAGCAATAGTGTAAAACATCTCTAATCAATAGTGCAACTCCTTTAGAAGGGCAGGTAATCTCCAGATGATACATCCTTTCTGGATCATTGATAAAACCCCCAGCTAAAAAAGCACCTCGTAGAAAGTCTTTCTGAGATAAATTAACTTTTAGCAATTCTTCTTCTTTACCCATTACTGGCTTTATGAACTTTCCGTGTATATTCTGGTCACATTTAAACTCTCTCAACAAAGATCTTATTTTTGGGACATCAGTAACAGTTATAAAATAAACCTTTTTTTTATTACTCTTCTTAATAATTTCTATCTTAGCTTCATAATTATAAACCTTCTTTATGAGCAAATATACTACCTTGATCATAATGGGATTATCAAGAACAATAAGTAATTTATGGGCTGAATCAATGAGACCATCAATAATAATAAAGGCTAAGAGCTCACTTTTTTGTTCATATTTTTTAGCCGGGATTATGCGAGCTAACTCTTGTTTTACCATTGGTAAGAAATACAATTATTTCCTCTCCTTAGTGATGATATCTATAATCAGTTTAGCTAATTTTTCAGAATGGTGTCGGGCAAAATCATATTCTGATAACAATTCCTGTTTCAATACCTTTGTCCTTTTATTATCAAAAACTGGGGGTAAATCATCTTTAACTATAAAGGCTCCTTCCCTTTTATATTTTGCGGCTACCTGTTTACTTAATCTCTGACTGTTAATTAAAACATAATCTAAGCAATTATGGGGTAAATATTTTATGATCTCCCTTACATGCATGGAAGCAGTATAGTTATCGGTTTCACCAGGTTGAGTCATAACATTACAAATGTAAATCTTAATGGCTGTAGATTGACAAATGGCTTCTGGAATATCCTTCACCAAAAGATTACATATTACACTGGTGTAGAGGCTTCCTGGACCAAGAATAATTGCCTCAGCCTCCTGGATAGCTCGTATTGTTTCTGGTAAAGGTAAAACGGAGGAAGGTTCAATGAAAATACTATCAATTCCGTTTTTGCTTAGAGATATTTTATCTTCACCTTTGACCAGTTGTTTATTTTTTAACTTAGCACAGAGGGTAACATTCTCTATAGAAGAAGGAAGGACTTTTCCTCTAATAGCCAGTATCTCACTCGATTTTTCAATAGCTGTAGCAAAATCGCCACTCACTTCTGACATAGCAGTAATAAACAGATTCCCAAAACTATGCCCTTGTAAGCTGCCATTAGTAAATCTATATTGAAATAATTTTTTCATTAACAATTCTTCGGTAGAAAGAGCTACTAGACAATTCCTAATATCACCAGGAGGAAGAACTCCTAATTCATCCCTTAATTTCCCTGAACTGCCACCACTATCAAAAGCAGTCACCACGGCAGTAATATTGCTGGTATACTGTTTGAGACCTCTTAGTAAGGTATAAAGACCAGTTCCTCCCCCAATTACCACAATGCGCGGACCTTTTCTCAATTTTATCTGTTCATAAATAATTTCTGGTACCAGATCAATCTGTTTGGGTATAATAGTTTTTAGAATAGACCGATTAATATTGGCAATTCCTAAAACAATCAGTAAAGAACCTACAATAATTAAGATTAAACCTGAAAGATGGGGAGCTATTTGATAATAAATAAACAGGTTTTTTATTTGGTTCTTTATCCATAAAAATCTGGTGAGATCAATAAGATAAATCAAGCCCACAGCCATAAATATAATGCCTAATAGCACTATGAGTAAGAAGCGTTTTACTCTCATTCCAGGATAAAACCACTTTAATAGTGATTTTAAGCGGTAATTTCTTTTAACCATTTTATATGTTATAACTTCTCTTTAAATATTTTTTCTTCCTTTCTGATGTCTCTATGCTTGACAAAAACAGGATAACCTTTCCACCTTAGTTGGTGAACAAGTTCATTTACCAGAAAAACTGAACGATGACGACCTCCGGTACAACCTATAGCAATAGATAGATAGTTTTTTCCTTCTTTTATATAATAAGGCAGAAGAAAATCAATGAAAGAAAAAAGTTCTTTTACGGATTGCTCGGTAACGGGAAACTGTTGAAAATATTTTTTTACTTTTTCATCTTTTCCAGAGAGCTCACTTAACTGACTATCATAAAACGGATTAGGCAAAAAACGGGCATCCCATATTATATCTACATCTATAGGTAAACCATATTTATATCCAAAAGATATCAAATTAATCTGCATTTTGCCCACCGCATCTTTCTGAAAATATTTGCGAATTTTCATATTAAGCTGTTTGGGGTCTAAATCAGAAGTATCTATGATAATACTGGCTCTGGATTTCAATTCATTTAATTTTTTCCTTTCTTCCTGAATATTATCTAAAATACTATGAGAAATCTGGAGAGGATGTTTTCTTCTGGTTTCCCCAAATCTACGTACAATAACCTCATCTCGAGCTTCTAAAAATAATATCTCCGGATAGATGTTCATAATCTCTAATTCTTTTAAGGATTGATCAAACTCTCGTAAGAATATTTCTCCTCTAATATCAACAACAAAAGCTATTTTAGATAATTTACCCTGAGATTTCAGGCATAATTCAGAAAATTTGGGAATTAATTGTGGGGGGATGTTGTCCACACAAAAAAAATTCATGTCTTCAAAAACCTTAATGGCTACACTTTTCCCAGCACCAGATAATCCACTAATAATTACAAAGCGGTATTTTTTCATGTTAACCTCAATATGAATCTTACATTTTCTCTGGAGCTTGAATCCCCAATAAGTAAAGAGCGTTTTTTAAAACAATTTTTACAGAAGTCACCAGGTATAGGCGGGCTTCAGAAAGTTGCTTATCTTCACCAATAACCTGAAAATCAGTATAATATCTATGAAATAAACCAGCTAACTCATGTAAATAACCAGCTATTAAATAAGGTTTGCGCTGCAGTGCACTTCTTTCTACTACTTTCTTAAAAATTGCTAATTTTTTAATAATTTCCAGCTCTTCCTTCTTATCGAGTAAACTAAGATTAATCTGTTTTTTATTCTGGTCATTTAAAACTATATTTTTGCTCTTCCCTTTCTCAATTATACTGCAAATCCGGGCATAAGCATACTGAATATAAAAGACAGGGTTTTCCATAGATTGAGATTTAGCAATATCCAGATCAAATTCTGTATGGCTGTCATGACTATACATTAAAAAAAAGTACCTGGCAACATCTTTACCTACCTCTTTTAATAGATCCTTCAGGGTAATAAACTGTCCTCCCCTGGTGCTCATTCCGATGGTTTTACCTGCCCTAACCAGGGTAACAAATTGCACTAAAAGTACCTGAAAGGAATCTTTATCATAACCCAGTGCTTGAACAGCAGCTTTCAGCCGATTAATATAACCATGATGATCTGAGCCCCAAATATCAATCAGGGTTTGAAAACCTCTCTGGTATTTATCATCATGATAAGCTATATCAGAAGCAAAGTAAGTGGTCTCTCCATTATTTCGCGTAACAACCCTATCTTTCTCATCACCAAAAGCAGTTGACTTAAACCAGAGAGCACCCTGTTCATGATAAATAAAGCCCTCTTGCCTTAATTTCTCAATTACTGATTGTACCTTATTTTCGGTATAAAGAGATTCTTCACTAAACCAATTATCAAATTCTACTCCGAAGTTAGTTAAATCTTTTCTAATATCTTGCAAAATTTTTTCCTGGGCATAATCTTTAAAAAAGCGGATGGTCTCCGAATCATTTTTCCCTTTAAATTGCCCTTGATATTTTTCTTTTATTTCTTTGGCCAGGTCAATAATGTATTCTCCCTGGTAGCCATTTTCTGGGAATTCAATCTCCTCTCCTGATAATTGTCTATAGCGTATTAAAACTGATTGGCCTAGAATATCCATTTGTTTACCATGATCATTTATGTAATACTCTGTAAATACCTGATAGCCAGCAGCTGTCAATATTCTTGCCAGTGAATCACCAACTGCAGCACATTTGCCATGACCAATATGCAATGGACCAGTAGGATTAACACTAACATATTCCACTAACACTTTTTCGCCTTTTCCAACATCAGAATGACCAAACTCACTTTTTTGCTCAATAATTTCATGTAATATGTTATATAATAATTCTTTCTTAAAATAGAAATTTATAAAACCGGGTCCAGCAATTTCAATTCTATCAAATGTTTCACCGTGACTCTGTTGGATTTCCTTAACAATATATTGAGCAATTTTTTTGGCATCAACAGATATCATTCTGGATAAAGGTAAGGCAATATTGGTAGAAAGATGTCCATGTTTTGGATTTTTTGGAGTAGTTAAGATAATAGTCGGAATTTTTGTAAAATCCAGTTTATTTTTTTTAAGATAACAAAAAATAGATTAGATCGGAAGAGCGTCGTGTAGGGAAAGAGTGTAGGATAGGGTG
>CAZGKY010000148.1:0-4993 GCA_964525625.1 uncultured Atribacterota bacterium
GGCAGAATTTACAGTAAGTGAAGTAATAGATAGAGATACTTTTATGGTTAAGGAAGGCTGGAAATGGAATCAAAGGACAGGCGATGCTGTGCGTCCGACTGTAATTGCTGGTAGGTAGGGGAGTAAGTGCAAGCCTGCATTTGTGTAATTGATGGGGTCAGGTATCAATTTGATCTTATCTTAATGAAATGTCAAATATTGAGACCTGAACCCCAATTACTAATTATTAATTTTACCTATAATTAACTTCAACGGGTTGGGAATAGTCACTTTCATAACCGTCTTCCCGGAAGGCAGATACGGCAATGCGATAGGTTTTACCAGATGACAAGTTTCTGATCTCGGCTTCTGTATCCTCCCAGATAGCTAGAGAGGAGGCCAGGTTTAGAGGAGTTTTCTCCTGGACCTCCTGATAATATACCTGGTATCCATCAGCATTTGGCATATTATCCCACTCTACTCTAATAATAGAACCATCCTGGTAAGCCCTTATACCTTTAGGAGGAGGGAAATTACTGTCTGTAATGGTAACACTGCTTTTACTCCAGGCAAAGACCGGGAAATTCTTACCATCAAATATAACTCCATAGATATAGTATTTACCGGGAGTAACTCCTTTAGTATCCCAGGTATAGGTGTTTTTTAGATTATCTTCCGAAATATTCTTAACAATGGTATTTCCCGGGAAGGCCGGTTGGCCATTTTCCATTTGCTGGAAAGGAGATTCGGTATAGCAAAGGCGAATCATAGCATCATCATCCGGATCTTCTGCTTTCCAGCTTATCAACACCGGTATTCCGACTTCGACCACAATATCACGATCTGGGGTAATAAATTCTATTTGTGGTTCCCGATTCAATTTATATACTGTAATGGTATATTCTATATCATACAAGTCCATATTAGAGGTAACAATCCATCTACCGGGTAAAGGATGAGCAATAGCACACCAAAGCTCACTGGTTATTTCATTGCCCTGCCATAAGGCGGTACCTCTACCCTGTTCATAAATCATCCCATCTGGAGAAGTCACCGTAAATTCAGGTAAAACTCCTTCGGCAGATACCAGCATGTGGAATAGGGCTACTTCTAATCCTTCCGGCAGTTCAAAAATCTGCTCGATGGTAGGATTCCTACTTGCTTTTGCTAAGGAAAACGTAGAAAAGCCTATCCCGGTATATTGCACCGGGGCATTGTAAGTATAATCATAAGGCAAACCGGTTAAAGTAACTTCCTGAATAGCATCCCAGTTTGGAACGATATCAAAATCAGGATCATCAAAAGAAAATATCAGACAGAAGGGTAAACTAAGGTCATAACATCCCGCGCCAGGAATACAAACCTGGTCACCAAATTTTACTCCAGCGGCAATCAGGTCATTATCAATATAACCTGCAGCCTGCCCGAAATGCATTCCTCCAATAATAGGCAAAATTCTCGGCACTTGAAGGGTTGCTATAACACTGGCTTGAAATTCAAGATCAAAATCCAGCTTCCCGGAAAGATTTCCTCTCATTATGGCTAGCATTTCAGGCGTTCCAGGCGGATAGTATAATTCGCCACAAATATAAAATCCTCTATTTAAATCAACAGTCAAGCCTGCCTTACCAATTGTACCAAAACTTTCAGCTAAAATATAAGCATTTCCCTCCGCGGTCATCTTTCCACTACAATCAAATTCTAAATCAATATCTCCCCCTATAAGATTCAGATCACCACCTAAAAGACTTAATGCCCCATCAAAGAAACTAAAGGAAGGCATAGGGATTTTGGGACCCGCATAAAATCCAGCTCCCGCCTGTAATACCAATGGATCAGGATCAGGGGGGATATGTTCCAAACCACCATTAATACTGTCTAAAAAAACACCTGTGTTCCCAATAGGAACATCCAAGTCACCAGCACTGGCTTTAACCTTATTTATGGAGCCATCCCTAACTCCTAGTTCGCCTCCCACCTCAATCCCTACTCCCGGTGGAAGTCCAAAAGTAATACGGGCTTCCCAGCACGTTCCACAGCCAGTATCAAATCCTAAGAAAGCATCTTTAACACCAAAATTTCCTATTTTAAAATCAGGTAGTTTAATTCCTGCACCAAATTCCAAGCCAGATGCTGATATACTTGGGCTAACAGTGATTGCCGGTAATGCTTCCCAAAAGGGAGTAAGACTTCCTGATAGAGAAAGGCGATTTTCATATAATTTGGGATTACTTACGGTGAGTTCCAGGCCGTGGTAGGGAAAGCTGAATTCAATAAAATTACCAATGAGGGGACGATAACATCCGCCCATATCACTTGCTTTTGGCCCAATAGTAAAACTTTCTCCATTATTAACCACTGCAATCGCTGTATCAACTGTGTCATTGCCAGTCACCAAATTACCTTCTCCAATAATGGCACCGGTTGGTCCGTCCTGAACAGTTATTGAGCCAGTTACCCCCAGAAAACCATTCAAGAGTACATTGCCGGAATATTTCCGGAAACCTTCTCCCATAGTTTCGCTATCAGAGCTAATAGTCAGACATCCTGAAGCAGGAGTTACTATTATCTGATCTCCACTCAATACGTTGATATAGATATCCTTAGATGCCGTCATACCATACTGATCAGTAATAGTCAGGGTTACTTTATATTGCCCTGCCTCCTGGTAAGTATGGGTAGGATTTTGTTCAGATGAAATATGGCCGTCACCAAAATCCCAATGATAGCTGGTAATAATAGTTCCATCCGGACCAGATGCCGAGCCAGTAAAATTAATTTCCAAAGGCGGTTGACCATAATAAGCGCTAGCAGTAAGTAAGGCAGTTAAGTTTAATGGCTGATAAGGATTACCGTGGAGGTCTGTTCTTTCCTTATAATTTACTTGCACCATAGATTGATATGGTAGAAAACCCTCCTTGGCAATGGTTAAGTTATAAGTTCCAATCGGGATATTTTCTAACCGCCTGGTGTATTTACCATTTTCCGGAAGGAGAACTCCATAAGATTGATCGTTTAGAAATACTTCTGTATTGCTTTCATCAGAAGATATGAATATTTCTCCGGTCATCTGCTGGAATCTAATATTAATATTTTTAGTCCCTCCTGGAGTTAAGGTAAAAACAGTTACAGCAGGATATCCTTCTGAAGGAACATTTATATCATCCGTTAATCCAATAGGAACATAACCTTCTAGAAAGGCTTTAACTGTATAATCGCCTTGATTTAAATTAGTAATAGTTAGGGGAGTTACTCCTTTTTCTTCCCATAGTGAACTATCCATATTATTGGTCTGGTCACCTTCCGCAATATAAACTGTCGCTCCAGAAGGAGAAGAAGTCAGATTTATAGTAGCCGGATTTCCGATTAGAGTAGCATAAATAAGCAAGGGATTTTCAGGATTATAGGAAGAAGTTAAATCAATTTCCTCAATAAAACTCTGATAATTCTGTTTCCATATTTCAATGTTATAAAAACCTGCCTCAAGAAAACCTTCTGAAAGACCATCCTCGTTTGTTGGTCCCTGGGCACATCCAGTACCAAAACAGGGAGAAAAAATAGTATAAGCACCAGAAATTGGTTGACCCAGTTCATCCTGGGCTATAACTTTTACATACCCTCGGGCTTTAATAAGGTTAAAATTAACTTCCGTAGCTTGATTAGAAAAAACTTGTACAGTTTGAATAGCCTCTTCATAATAATCTTTTCCACATCTTATGGTATATAGACCAGGCGATATGTTTTCCAATCGGAGAGGACTTGGGGTACCATAAATATCTGGTGGTGGTGTTATCCCTTTTTCATCCCAGGAGATTTCAGTATCCAGAAATGCAGTCTTGTCTCCTTCAGCAAGATAAATAATGGCTCCATCAGGAGATGAGGTAACTGAAATCGTACCTGGTTCAGGCTCCAAAAGGGCATGTGCTGTCCAGGAAGCACCAGGTTCTAAATAGTGGGTATCAGACCAGGTTGCGTAATTTTCAAGTTCTAAAGTCAAAGTATGTTCTCCAGGAGGGATTGGTGTTAATTCAACTGGCTCATCCTGAGTTTTGCCATATTCGGGATTTATCCAACCTTGTTCATTATCCCAATAAAATGGGTAATTGGGAGAATGATCTATTTTGATGGTAGCACCGGCTGGGGTTGAACTAACTATAATAGTTCCGGGATTGGTATGTAAAGTTGGATTTACCATCACCGTTGCCACTGGATTAACGGTAACATTGGTTTCGAAAATACCATAATCTTGTAGTTCTAATCTTATAGTATACTCACCGGGTGACAAATTGGTTATCTCCAGAGTGTCATCAAAGGGAGTTGTACCAACATTAGAACCATTTAAATAAATCGTTGCCCCGCCAGGAGTTGAGCCAACTCTGATTTGACCGGCTTGCAAAGGAGGAAGGGCTCCACCAAAAGCCAGCCATTTGACTGGAGCAGATTCGGTAGAAAGACCAGCTATAAATTGCTGGGGAGTACTGCTAACTGTACCAGCTAAAACACCTAAGGCTGAACTATTACAAACAACTGCCGATTGGTTAGGAAATGGATTATCAAATAATATTACCTGGCCATTGTTTAGCATATCTACTGAACCCTGAAAACCATTTACTGCATCTGGAACAACAGCCACCCAGTAGATATAAGCATGCACTGCCCCTCCTTGAGCATCGGAAACCTCCACCTGAAATCCAGTATTATTGACATTACTTGTTCTGCTTAGGAATGCCCTATTCTTTTCTGCATTGGTTAATACAACCAATTGTTCATTTTCTCTCAGATTTAGCGGTGAGGAAAAGGTTATAGGAACACTCGTTTGACCTCCTGTTTCAGAAATTCCGCCCAGACAGCGCACCCGATTATCAGGCACAAAGGCAATCCAGTGTACTAAAGCATTAGAAACGGGATTACCGGCAGAATCATTAATTAGAATATCAAAATGGGTACTGGTAATATTATTAGGTGTACTGATAACCGTAGCATCTCCATTGAGCACCGCTGAAGTGACCACAAT
>CAZGKY010000149.1:0-4974 GCA_964525625.1 uncultured Atribacterota bacterium
AACCAGTATACCAATTAGGTTCTACAGCAACTGAATTGTTAATAAGAAAAATAGAGAACGATCAAGACAATTTACCTATCCGTCCAAGAATAATATTAAATACAGAATTAATCATTAGAAATTCTATTAAAATTTAACTGATTCAATAAAATAATTGCTTTTCCTTAACTGGCAAAATTCTAATAAGATAGGAGGTGTATAAATCTATATATTATAATAGCAATTAACAGAATGATTAAATTAAAAAATAAAAAAGGAGAGTTTCTTATGAAAAGAGTTAAAATTGTTTTGATAGTATGTTCGCTTATTCTTTTGTCATCTATGTTGGTTTTTGCTGAACAACCAAAGTATAGCTTGAAATTTTCTACTGCTGCTACCCCTCAAGAGCCACAAACCCAGGGTTTTATGAAATTTGCTGAAATCATAGAAAAATTAACCAATGGAAATATTAAAGTAACTGTATATCATTCTGGACAATTAGCAGACCAGAAAACCCAAGTTCTCGGTACTATGCGAGGAGATATTGATATGTCTGATGGCTCACCTACTTGGTTTGCTGATTTAATACCATATCCCGAAATCGGAGTCTTAGAAGCAGCCTATGCTTATAAAAATTTAGATCATCTATACCATGTATTAAATGGTCCTATCGGTAAAGCTTACTGGGATGAACTCAGGAAGCGATCAGGATTAGTGGTTTTAGATACCTGGTTTCTAGGTACCAGACAATTGAATTTTATTAAGGATGTTGGTGAAGTTAGGGTTCCTGAAGACTTAAAGGGAGTTAAACTAAGGATGCCTGGATCTGAAGTTTGGATGGATGTTGGTCGAGGTTTAGGCGCTCAGCCTACTCCTCTGGGATTTAATGAAGTATATATGGCATTAAAGACCGGAACTATAGATGGACAGGATAATCCACTACCAACAGATTATTCTAGCAAATTTTATGAAGTTACCCATTACATTGTCTTAACTGATCACCAGATGACCATAATTAATCCTACAATTAATGAAAAAGTTTGGGAGAGTATGCCGGACGACTATAAAGTTTATATGAAAATGGCGTTATTAGCGGGAAGATATCACTGCAATCAATTAGTTTTAGAACAGGAAGCAAGTTTAATTGCCAAGTTCCAAAATGAATTTGGTATGGAGATTATCATTCCGAATAAAGCTGCTTTTATGGAAAATGTTAAAAAAGTGTATGAAAAGAATGATTCAATCTGGGGTAAGGGTGTTTATGAAATGATACAAAACGCTAGTTCAGAATTATATGAAGCAAAATAATTAAATAATCTTTTTTACTTGTGTAATTTGGAAGAGGAGAAAATAATTTTCTCCTCTTCCAAGAGCAAGTTAAGCTAATATTCATTTTTTAATTTTTCTGAAAATATGTTCTTTAAAAGCTAAATAGTAAGAGGGAAAGATTCTGCAAAAATCTCGCTAGACTTAGGTTAGGAAGAATAATTGATTATCTTCTAGAAAGACTTGTTAGATACCATTTTGTTGTTTTACAAAAACATGTTTAGCATATATAAAGGAGGAAGCAAATCAAGTGGGATTATTGAAAAGCGTGTATCGCTTTATTATTATATTTTTTGAAGAATATTTATCTGCTATTGCTCTGATTACCTGTTTTTCAACAATTGTTATTCAAGTGTTTTATAGATATTTCCTTAATATTTCCTTAGAGTGGCCTTTTGAATTATCTATTTATGCTTATATTTGGACCTTATATCTAGGAGCTGCTTGGGGAGTAAGAGAAGAGAATCATGTTAAGTTTAACATGATTTACGATTTTTTATCTTTAAATGTACAAAAAATGCTTAATATCATTTTTAACTCCATTACTACTCTTATTTTTATTATTATTTTTATCCCTGTTTGGGATTATCTCTTATTTAATTACAGAATCAAGACAGTTGCCCTTAAAATACCCTGGACTTTTGTTTTTGGAGTTTTTTCTATTTTCTTAGTCTTAACCATTATTCACAATATTGATCATATTATTCGTGATATAAATTACTTAATTGTTAATAAAAAATCAATAAGACAGGAGACTAGATAAATGTTTTTAGCGATATGGGTGATTTTATTTATAATTATGTTCTTGTTTGGATATCCCATTATCTTTGCAATTTCCATTCCTTCAATTCTTTATATTATTTTAACTAAAATACATTTGGCAGTTATCGTGGATACTATGGTAATAGGTTTTGAAAAACAATTTGTTTTATTATCAGTTCCATTATTTATTTTAGCTGCTAAGATAATGAATGAAAGTTTGATAACTGAGCGTCTTTTTAATTTTGCTGGTAAGCTAGTAGGTTCACTGAAAGGTGGGCTTGGTCATGTTAATGTGCTTGTTTCGGTTATTTTTGCTGGTATGACAGGTTCAGCAATTGCTGATGCCTCTGGTTTAGGACTAATAGAAATAAAAGCAATGAATGATGCTGGATTTGATCCAGAGTTTAGCTGTGCAGTTACATCAGCAAGTTCTACAATTGGCCCTATTATACCTCCAAGTATCCCGATGGTAATATATTCAATGATTTCAGGAGCTTCAGTAGGACATTTATTTATTGGTGGAGTTATCCCTGGTGTATTTTTAGCATTGGCTATGATGATTTATGTAGCATATATTTCAAAAAAAAGAGACTACCCTGCTGATGAATCATTTAATATAAAAAGTTTAGTGAAATCTTTTTTAAAAGCATTTTTCCCGTTATTAACACCAGTAATTTTGTTAGGGGGCATCTACGGGGGAGTATTTACTCCTACAGAAGCAGCTGCAGTTGCTGTTTTTTATGCTTTTATATTATCAGTAGTTGTTTATCGTATTTTAGGATGGAAGAAATTAATCAGGATTTTTAAAGAATCAGCTTTGAGTACGGGACAAGTATCAGCAATGGTGGCAGCTGCACTTATTTTTAGTTATATCGTCTCCCGGGAACAAATACCGGTAGCCATTACAAATGCTGTTATGAATTCAGGGATTATTACTAATAAATATACTTTCTTATTATTTATAAATCTATTTTTATTATTATTGGGTTGCTTTATGGACCCTATTGTAGGACAACTTATAGTAATGCCTATACTTATACCGATCGCAATATTGTTTGAAATAGATTTGGTTCACCTTGGAGTTATCTCTACATTGAATTTTATGATTGGGCTTTCTACTCCTCCCTATGGTGAGAGCTTATTCATTGTAAGTGCCATATCAGGTACTCCATTAGGAGGGATTATCAGGGAAATGTGGCCTTTTATAGGTGTTTTAGTAGCTGTTTTGTTAACTTGCACTTACTTGCCAGAGTTAGTTTTATTTTTACCTAAATTAGCAGGGTATATTCCTTAAATAAGTATTATATATAGTAAATTATTTTATGGATATCTAACAAAAATATATAAAAGAGGTAATAAAAATGGAAATTAACCTCAAATTAATAGAGATGTATTATCAGGATATTGAAGAAAAAAGTAAAGAGAATTTAGATAAAGCAATAAAAAAAATTGTAGAAGTAAAGAAAAAAAATGGAAAGATAATGGTAGTAACCGGTAGTGGACCAAATCTTCACGAAGGTGTTACCACATTAATTTCTGAATTAATGGATAAAAATATTATTAATAGTGTCAGTACAAGTTCGGCAGTTGTAGCTCATGAGATGGCTGGTAGCTTAGACAAGGTTAAGAGGGTAAAAGTAGATAAATTAGGAATTAAAATAGATAAAAATTATATTCCTAGAGGGAATATTTTTGAATTTACTCAGTTGAAAGAAGATGATTTGGAAATTCTGAAAAAAGAAATGATTTTAGATGAATCCTTATTGGAAGAATCTAAATCTATTGATGGTGAAATCATTATTAAAGCAGCAGGGAATATGGCTTACCCTATGGGGTTAAGAACCGAAATTCTTTCACGTAAAATACTTCACATTTCCCAAACCTATAATTTACCTTTTGAAGAGGTAGCTGGATGGGCAGCAGATCAGAGGACTATGATAGGTAGGGGAGCAGAGAAAGGTCTTCCGGTTATTGTAACTGTACCTCAGCTTGTTGGAGGAGGAGTAGTTGGCCTTTCAATTGGAGATAGCATTTCTATATCAGAAAGATCAATGCGTATTGCCAGAATGTTAGAAGAGGCAGATATTATTATAGAATCAGCGGTAGCCTTAACCCAGGAAATACATGATGGACCTTTTGAATGCTATACTGGTCATGGTATCTGGTCTTATTGGAATGGAATGAAAACTTTTAGTCTAAAAGAAAAGACTCTCATTAGAATAGATTTAGATGAGAATTTAATGAGAGCTAAGTTAATGGAGGAGGAGAATAAAAAAATTCAAGAAGCTATAAATAAAGGATTGCCAAAGACCAAGGTTACTGGAATACCATTTCGAATGGAGATGTCTGCTTTTGCCAGACATGAAAATAGCATTCCAATTGTAGGGGATATTGGTAAAATTTGGCCTATTATAGCATACAGAGTTGCTGATGGATTAGGTATTTATCTTGATTTTATAAGCTATCCTCAAGAATCTGAAGAAGGAAAGAATATGAGAGAATGGATAGTAGAAAATGTTAAGCCCATAAACAGAGAAAGACTTTTCAAAAAAGCCCAGCAATATAAATTGGAGTTAAATTAGAAAGGAGATTACAGGCAATGAAAGTAATAGGAATAATACCTGCTCGATATAGTTCTACTAGATTACCTGGAAAACCTTTGAAGGATATTGGTGGAAAAACAATGATTCAGAGAGTATATGAGCGGGTTAAAGAAACAAAATTATTAGATAAAATAATTGTTGCTACAGATGATAGAAGAATTAAAGAAGAAGTGGAAAAATTTAATGCTAAAGCCATAATGACCTCAGTTTCTCATCCTAATGGTACCTCTCGAATTGCTGAAGTTATTCAAGATATAGATGTTGATATTGTAATAAATATCCAAGGGGATGAGCCTTTTATACG
>CAZGKY010000150.1:0-4915 GCA_964525625.1 uncultured Atribacterota bacterium
CACGGGTAGACGAAGAACTGTTTTAAGTTTTTCAGGAGCAGTTTTGCGCGGATCAGAAAGATAGATCTCATGGTGCTTTCTTTTACTCCCAGTCTGATTAATCAGGTGATTTGTTTTAATAAATTCCTCCAGCTGGGATATTGTTCTAGGTTCATCGCTATAAGGTCCAATATGCATAATTTGCACACACAGGCCCTCGGTAAAGGTTTCAAAGCGGGCTTTGGTCAGGTCTAATTCAGGCTTCTTACGGTGACATTCTTCAATAGCCCAGGAAAAAGTAGGGGTGACAAATTCAGGCTGGCGAATCATTGAGGTCCAGAGCCAGTGGCCACGCTCTGCAAAAGAGAAGGCTCCACTACTTATCCACCACAACCCTTCCAGAGGAGGGACCACGTATTCATAATAGCCTGGAGGCTGGTTTCCACTCATCTTACTCATCTTAATCGTAAAAGTCAGGGCATAAAGTACTCCCACTGCTTGTTGATATTCTTCATGGTTAGGGTCTCCAGCTCCATCAATCATGATAAAATTCATCGGAGGTACATCAATCAACATCGGCTTCGTCTTTGGTAAATAAAGGTCCTGGTAATCTTTTTTATAATCTATCTTTTTGGTCATACGATTCACCTTCTTTCTTATTCTAAATAGCGTTCCAAACCTTCTCAGAACATAATACTAAATTCTGACCAATGGATAGTACAGTCATTTTGAATATTTGCAAATCTTATAGATCATCCAAAGGGCAGATACCATAAAGACTATCCAAACCAACCAAATCATATCAAGTATCGGTTGTCTAAAGTATACACCAAGTAGAATGCCAAAAGAAACCATAAGAATTTTAAAAAAACCAAAATCTATAATGGTATATTTTCTAGCTGCATTCATTACTTTTTCCACAATATTAAACATTGTCAGGACCCCCCTAAAACTAATGCTGGTCAATATCTATTCGACCATAATATCAATATCAGTATTACTTTCTGGAAGACAATTCTTTTTTTAACTTCTCTACTTCTTTTTTCAGTGAGTGAACCTACCTGGGTCAAGGCAGCCAGAGCAAAAACAAAGGAAATTGGTGCTAATAAACTAACATATTCCATTATTTCTTACTCCCTTCAGATTTTTTATTTTCTCTAAACTGTTACCTCTATCATATTATCACTTGTTCTCTCTATTGTTCTTCTCAGTGATACTTTTTGTTTTGACATAGCTTATTAAGGTCACAATTCAGGCAAAGTCTATTAGTATTTAGTGCAGTAATGTTTATCGAAGACTTTCAGTCGACTACAGGGATAACAATACGGGTCAAAAGTTCACTTTCCGGGACATCTTCAGGGCTATTATAGTAATATTCATAAGCAACACCTGTTGCTTCAAGTCCATGATCAGAGATCCATCGGGTTATCTCAGCGTAATGCTTCTCCATTTCTTGATAAGGTCCATAATGCATGCTGGAAACAACTCTTCCACCAGGTATCTCCCCAGAAATTATTTGACCTTTCCCAGGTAGAGGCTTGGCCACAGGAAAACCCATTTCCACATCCAGATCCTGTACATCCAGGTTATAGTAGGCAGTAAAGGGAACACCAACCGCTTCCTCTCCTAATTCATTTAAATAGTCCATTATTTTTTGATAGCTTTTACCGATTAGATCAGGTAAATCTTCCAGTTTTGTTCTGGTCCTGACGGATAATACTGGCTGTATTTGTTGTTCAATTAACTCGATTTTAATCATTGTGACTCCTTCTCCCTTCTTTAGCTTGCTATGAGTTAGCAAGGCATATTTTTTATATAGAAATTTTTACAGCTAAACTTGCTCTTGATTATTATATCTTGTTATTCATGTGAAAAATTGATCAATACTACCACCCTTTTGAATTAAGAAGGATTAAAATTCTGCCTCTAGCTTTGATGATACTGGGAAGAAAAAAAAGGTAGGCGGAACAGGACTTGAACCTGTGACCCCCTACATGTGAAGCAGGTGCTCTGCCAACTGAGCTATCCGCCCGTTACTTTAATTAAGTATATGATTATAACGTTTTTAGTCGTTAGTCGTTAGTATTTAGTATTTAGTAGTGCGTCGTGCGTTAATTACCACCCATAATTATTACCAAGGAAATCTAACTACAACTGTAAACTATAATCTAAAAACCAAAAACGATAAACGTTAAGATTATTGCGAGAACTGCGCCTGCAGTGCGTGGCAATCTCATACTGATATTCCCGCATTACCGTATGCAGTATATCAATATAAGGTGCCTCCAAGGGGATTTGAACCCCTGTCGCCGCCGTGAAAGGGCGGTGTCCTGAACCCCTAGACGATGGAGGCAATATATGGTAGGCCGTGCAGGCCTCGAACCTGCGACCCCCTGATTAAGAGTCAGATGCTCTACCAACTGAGCTAACGGCCCGCAAATTGGCTCCTTGTCCATTTATTCTTTTTTAATTGCTTTACAATGGTACTATATTTTAGAAAAAGTGTCAACGAAAATTCCAAAAATAGTAGCTAAAACTACTCCTTACCATTTTTTATTTTTCTAAAATTCTTCTGGTATTCTTGCTAAATTCTCAAAACGAGTACATTCTTTTAAGAAGGCCAATTCCACAGTTCCGGTAGGTCCATTTCTTTGTTTACTAATAATTACCTCCGCAATACCCTTTTTACCGCTCTTGGGCTTATAATATTCTTCCCGATAAATAAATACTACTACGTCCGCATCCTGTTCCAACGCTCCGCTCTCTCTTAAATCCGAAAGACGGGGGCGTTGATTAGAACGCTGCTCAACTGCTCTGGATAATTGTGATACCGCCACTACTGGTATATTCAATTCCCGGGCTAAGCCTTTTAGAGAGCGAGAAATTTGCGATATTTCTTGCTGTCGATTTTCCACCTTCAATCCAGTCTGAATTAACTGAAGATAATCAATCAGAATAAGACCCAAGTCATGTTTGGCTTTTAATCTTCGAGCCTTTGCCTTAATCTCTAAAGGTGATATTCCTGCTGAATCATCTATAAAAATTGGTGCAGCAGATAACCTACCGGCTGCTAAAGATAATTTAGGCCAGTCTTCTTCTGGCATCAGTCCTCTACGCAAAGCATGGGTATCTATGCGTGCCTCAGAGCATAGCATTCTCTGCACAATTTGTGATTTAGACATTTCCAAACTAAAAATTGCCACGGGAATTTTATGCTGCATAGCAGCAAATTGAGCAATATTAAGACAAAAAGCAGTTTTCCCCATAGATGGTCTACCCGCTACAATTACCAATTCCGAAGGTTGAAAACCGGTGGTTAATTCATCCAGTTTAACAAAACCAGAGGGTACTCCAGTAATAAAATTACCACTGTGATATAAATCTTCAATCTTTTCAAAACTCTCTGTCAATAAATCCTTTATTGGACTGAAGAAATTCTTAATTTTTTGTTGGGATACATCAAATATAAGGTTTTCTGCCTTATCCAGTATCACTCGTGCTTCTTCCTGTTCTTCATAACCCATGGTTACAATCTGGGTGGCACTGTTAATTAATTTTCTTAAAATAGCTTTTTCTTCAACAATTTTGGCATAATAAATTACATTGGCCGCCGTAGGAACACTACCCATTAAAGTGGCCAGATAGGAGGCTCCACCTACTTCGTCCAGTTGCTTTCTCTTTTTTAGTTCTTCTGTTAGAGTAATCAAATCTACAGCCTGGTTCTTCTCAAATAAATCCAAAGCACATTGGTAAATAAGTTGGTGGGCAGTTTTATAAAAATCTTCTGGCTGTAATATTTCTATACAATTTAATATAGAATCCTTCTCTAATAGAATAGAACCTAAAGTAGCTTGTTCTGCACTAATATTTTGGGGAGCACTTCTGGTTATTTCCATCACTTTTCTCCCATCTTTCCTTTTCTTAGTCAGGCAACCTTCCCTGTTTCTTATGCTTTCTCGGCCTTATCCGCTCGGCTTTCTTCTTTTTTCAGCTTGTCATTAATATCTTCTTCCTTCTTATTCTCCTCTTCAGGAATTATGCTAATTTTTAACTGAGCATTTACCTCTTTGTGTAAATGAATGCTAACCTTATAATCTCCTATTTTCTTCATAGGTTCATTATGTTCAATCTTCTTTCTATCGATCTCCAGCTGATAGTTTTCTGCTAAATATTGAGCGATATCCTTATGGGTTATTGATCCAAATAGCTTTCCATCTTTACCTGCTTTTGCCTTAAAGACTATTTCCATCTGATTAAGTTTATCGGCCAATTCTTTGGCTGCAAGCATTTCCCTGTTTCGCTTTTCCCATTCTTTTTTCTTAAGATGTTCGATAGACTTTAAGTTACCATCGGTATATTCAATGGCCAATCCTCTTGGTAATAAATAATTTCGGGCATACCCCTTGTTCACTTCAATTACATCTCCAGTATAACCTAAATTATCAATATCTTTTTTTAATATTACCTTCATATAACTACCTCCCTGAGATTCTTGGCAAAATTTCTTCTATTCTATATTCATTACCTTTCACCGGTGATTTTTCTTTATTTAGTTCTCTTTTTTGGTGAATAATAAGCTTCGAAAATCAAACCAGACATCGAGTATTCCTATCCAGGTAACAGCCAAAGATAGAAAGGGTTGAAAAAAGATTAAAAAACAAGCTATCCAAAAGAAAAAGGATTTTATTTTATAATAGTGAAATAGATAAGATACTAGAGCTAAACCAATAATTAAAAATATTATTGAAAATAATAATTGAATATTAAGCCCAATCCTTTGTATTATAGGAATATTGTATCTGGTATTTATAACCAGTAAAAACATTCCCAGCATATAACTCCAAAAAAAGGAATGTCCCACTCTCCATTGATAAAAAGGGCTAATTAGATCGGAAGAGCGTCGTGTAGGGAAAGAGTGTAGGGTAGGGTGGTGGTG
>CAZGKY010000151.1:0-4827 GCA_964525625.1 uncultured Atribacterota bacterium
AAGGTTAAAAAAATATATTATTTATAGAAATTAAAATAAATAATTGCTAAGGTACATAATTTTGTAGGTTAGCTAATCTTATATACATAAACATATACGCTCATCCGTACAACTATTATAATTTTTTCCTCAATTTTTGTCAATAGTTGTTTCTAAAATGTCTCTATAAAAATGTCACAATTTTGTAGATTATAATAAAAACATTTTTTAGGTTTGTTGTGGTATATTATTATCGGATAGAAAATCGGTGTATAGTTATATGATGGTAAACTTCTCCAGGTAATAATACTGGGGAGACAAAGGTAGGTTCATTTATGGCATTGGGAAAATATTCTGTTTCCAGACATAAACCGCCATATCTTTGGAATAACCTTCCCTGGGCACCTGTAATATCTTCGAGCATATTGCCGGAATAAAACTGAATCCCTGGTTTGGTAGTGAATATTTCCATAGTTCGTCCGCTATCTGGTTCATGAACTATGGCTACCAGCTTTAAATCGTGGTCAAAAGGTTCTAATACAAAACAATGGTCATAACCATTCTCCAGCTGAGGAAAATCTCTTCCAATCAACTTTGGTCTGGTAAAATCCATTGGTGTACCATACACACTCTTAATTTCTCCAGTAGGAATTAAATTATTATTAACCGGTAAATACTTATCAGACTTTATAGTTAACTGATGGTTCATAATTGTGCCAGAACCAGCACCAGCTAAATTCCAATAAGCATGATTGGTTAAATTGAGAATAGTGGGCTTATCAGTTCGAGCAAAATATTCCATCTTTAACTCATTATCTTCATTTAAGCTATAGTTAACTTCTACTTGTAGATTTCCAGGGTACCCTTCTTCTCCATCTGGACTAAAATAAGATAATCGCACTCCTGCTAAATTAACTTCATCAAAACCATCGCCCTGCCAGATTCTTTTAGCAAATCCTTTATTACCCCCATGAAGATGATTTATGCCCTTCTCATTGCAGGCAAGATGATACCTTACTCCCTCCAATTGAAAAACTCCACCAGCAATTCGATTGGCAAATCGTCCAATGGTAGCACCAAAATAATAGCGATGTTCTAAATATTGCTGAAGATTATCAAAACCAAGAGTAATTTCCTGAATATGGCCCTGACGGTCAGGCATTTGAATTGAGACTAAGGTCCCTCCCATAGTTATTACCTTTAAGGCAATCCCTTGAGAATTTTCTATGGTAAACTGTTTTATCTCTTCTCCTTGTGCTGTTATTCCAAATAACTCATCCTTTATCTTCATTTCTACTCCTCCCAATAAATAAGTATATTATTTATTAATTATGAGTATGTGAGTGAAAAATACTCAGAAAAAGCTAATAATCTTAATTTTATTGAGCCATATTATATAATAATTCTTATTTATTATAGCATTATTGAAAATAATATAATATGAAAATATAGATACTCAGAGGAAGTTAGCAAAAAATCTAAATAACTTACTTCAATTTTAAGTAATTAACAAATCCTACCTGATAGCACAAGGGCAGCATCGCTCTGATGACTGGTAATTGAAATAAGTCCTTACCACTAGCGGTAATCTGCTCATGTATTCTACTTGATTCTATGATATTATATTAACATAAACTTGGTAGGATATTAGCTAGTACTTAAGATTATTTTTATAGGTTAATAGGTCTTACAAAGAAAATTTTTACCAAGGTTAACGGATTAAAAGTATGAACATATTCAGTATTTCAAGGGAATACTTTCTTTATCCCGGAATATTTCTCATCTCTCTATCAGTATTGATGTTTGAGCTGGCACTAACCAGAATTTTTTCTATTATACAGTGGAATTATCTAGCTTTTATGATTATCAGTATTGCCTTTTTAGGTTATGGTGCCAGTGGTACCTTTCTCACGGTTACTACTTCACTAACAGAAAAAAGAAAGAGTGAACGACTTTTTGATTTGTTATCCCGTTTTGCCCTTATTTATGGGCTGAGTATTTTATTTTCACTCTTTCTAATAAAGTGGATACCCTTTGATCTTTACCGTTTGAATGTTGATCCTTATCAATGGTTCTATTTAATCGCCTATTATCTGGCAGTAGCCTTGCCTTTTTTCTTTGCCGGTAACTGCATTTCTCTGGCTATCACTCACCTGCCTCAGAAGGTAAGCAGACTCTATTTTTACGATCTAACGGGAGCTTCCCTGGGATGTCTTTCCTTTCTCTTTTTTACCACTCATATGAATATTGTTCATCTAATTATCCTGCTAGCTATAGTTGGTTTAGCTGCTGCTTTTCTCTTTTCTTTAGCCCAGGGGAAGAGGCTCTTTTCTGTATTACCTCTTTTCTTAATTATAATACTTTCCCTGATTAATTTTTCCTCTTATTGGTCACTATCTCTACCCACAAATCCCTATAAAGAGTTATTTACCTTTTTCCGTTATCCTGAAACAGAAATACTATACCAGAAGGAGAATAGTTTTTCTCAGATTAAGGTAGTAGCAAGTCCAGCAGTAAAACATGCTCCGGGATTAAGCCTTAATTTCGAGGAGAGAATACCCGAACAGCTAGGCATTTTAACTGATGACTCCGGATTAAGTGCTATTACCAGGTTTGATGGCAATTGGGATTCCGTTCGTTTCACTGATTTTCTCTCTAATGCTCTGGGCTTTCACCTTACCGAAAATCGAAAGAGAGTATTGGTTATCGGTGCTGGTGGAGGATTGGATATCCTAAGTGCCCTCTATCAGAAAAGTAATAAAATAGAAGCTATTGAACTGAATCCACTGGTAATTGACCTGATGAAGAAGGAATTTGCTCATTATTCCGGTCAGCTGTATAACCATCCAGAGATTACGGTATTGCCTGGAGAAGCCCGTAGTGTTCTAAAGAGTATAGATCATGATTTTGATTTGATTCAAATATCACTGGTCGGTTCTGCCACTGCCTCTACTGGTGGGTTTCACAGTATCTCAGAAAACTATCTTTATACGGTAGAAGGTATGGTTGACTTTTTAGATCATCTCTCCCCAGAAGGGATCATCTCTATTACTCGCTGGCTTCTTTTCCCTCCCCGGGAATCGGTTAAGCTTACTGCTATAGCCTTATCGGCACTGGAAAAGATAGGAATAGAGAATCCAGAAGATCATATTGCCCTGATACGTAGCTGGGGCACTATTACCTTTATCTGTAGTAAAAAACCAATCACTGAAGAAATGATAAACATTATTATAGCATTCTGCCAGGAAAGAAGTTTTGATCCTATCTACTTCCCTGGCATTCAGCCCCAGCAGGTTAATCAAAATCACCGTCTGAAAAAACCTTATTTTTATCTGGTAATTTCAGATTTAATGGAACATTATAAAAAGGATCGAATTGAATCATTCTACCGGGATTATTTTTATAACATTACCCCAGCTACCGATAATAGCCCTTTCTTCTTCTATTTCCTGAAGTGGAAAAATATACCCACTATTATCAGGGATACCAGCTACTGGCAACCTATTGTGGAATGGGGTAATCTTATGGTTTTTGCCACTTTATTGCAAGGAATCATATTCAGTTTCTTTTTTATATTTCTCCCCCTTTTTATCAAAAGAATCTCTCCCGGTAAGGGCTGGCATTTAACCCTTCTTTACTTTGCAGCCCTGGGATTGGGCTACATGCTGATTGAGATTTCCTTCATTCAGAAGTTTATCCTTTATCTCACTCATCCTACTTATGCCACCTCAGCTATTATCTTCTCCTTTTTGTTCTTTTCCGGCTGGGGTAGCCGTTTTTCTCAGCGCTGTCAGACTAATACTTCATACTCTCTAAAATGGATTATTCTATCTATCTGTCTTTTCTTGGTACTGTATCAGAGACTAATACCAGCTATTTTTCAAAATACCCTTCATCTTCCCTTAACAGTTAGGTTTTTACTGACCTGCTCTCTGATAGCTCCCCTGGCTTTTCTTATGGGTATGCCCTTCCCTCTGGGTATAAGCCTACTGGCAGAAAGAAAGGATAGAATGATTCCCTGGGTCTGGGCTACTAATAAT
The DNA here is from genome assembly GCA_964525625.1 of uncultured Atribacterota bacterium. Lineage (GTDB taxonomy): Bacteria > Atribacterota > Phoenicimicrobiia > Phoenicimicrobiales > Stramentimicrobiaceae > Stramentimicrobium. The sequence goes on from CAZGKY010000151.1 coordinate 4,020, forward strand.
TTCTGTTCTATTTTGGCTTCGGTTTCGGCATTAGTTATTGCCCTATCATTTGGTTTTCAGGTAGTGGGGTATCTGGCCGCCGGGATATATCTGGGAGGATTGTTTGCTATTATGAAAGTAAGAAATTTAAATAGTTAACCATTTTTATTTTGGATTTTTCGGTTTTTACTTTTATTAAATGGAAATGGTAATGATAAGGGCATAAGTGAAAAGGAAATTGTTGATTGTTATATATGCTAATACCTGCTTGTAAAGATAGAAAATGTCATTCTATTAATAAATATAGGTATAACATTAAGAAAATATTACATAGGATATAGAGGGTAAAAAATAACAGCGATGAGAAAATTAAGTAAATTACTAGTTATAATATTTATCATCAGTCTAATCAGTAGTATCCTGCCTTTTGGTGGTGAAGGTAGTGCAAAACTTTCTATAGTCGGAGGGGTAGTTCCTCATCATCTGCTGGCTCAAGAAATAATAGAAGATTTTTTTGCTTTTCTTGCTGAACTGAAACCACATCCTGAGACTATCATCCTGTTCAGTCCGGATCATTTTAATAGTGCATCAGTTTATAAGAAACCTTCTTTTATCAGTGTAAACTGGGAATTAGATGATGTTAAACTTGGTGAGGTATCTGTGGACTGTAAATTACTAAAAGAACTAGCCATGACCAATGAAATTAAATCAAGCAGAAGTACAGTTCTTTTAGAATTCGGCATAATGAACCTACTACCTTTTATTAAGAAAACTATTCCAGAAGTAAAGATTGTCCCCTTTATAATACCGGGATACATTTTGTGGGAAC
>CAZGKY010000152.1:0-2766 GCA_964525625.1 uncultured Atribacterota bacterium
TAATGGTTCCTGTTTCTTCATTTATCTTTACCTGACTGGTCTCAGGAACCTGCTTGATTGGTACAATAATTTTCAAATTTGATCCCTCTAAGTATAAAAATTGTAGATTAATCTAATCTCAGATTGTCATTTAAATGCTCTTAAATACTACCCATACGTTTATATATCATTAAAATTAAATTGTAATCCCTTTAAGTAATAAATCCTAATTTTCTCACTTTACACTATAAAGACATCATTGGGATATTCTCCAAGATATCTGTCTCTTCTGTCAACAATAACAGTAACTACATTCTGACCTTTGTTTAAACGTTTTGCAATTTTCAAAGCAACAAATACATTAGCTCCGGAAGACATTCCACAATAAATACCTTCTTCTTTGCATAGTCTATTAGCCATATATCTTGCTTCCTCAGCTGTCACTCTAAAAAATTCATCAGGATATCCTCTATCTAGCATTTCATCAATTATTGACTTTTCTGTTTCCCATTTCTTTAATCCCATTACATTAATTAATTTTTCCATCATATTTGATTTTTTAAATTCACCTTTTTTTGATTCATTTTTCTGCAATTCCATATATACTTCACTACCATGAGGAACAACACCAAAGGTTAATGGATGTATATTATTTTCTGCTAATCCTAGAATACTCCCTAATAGTGTCGCACCAGAACCTACTGCACAGCCAAAAGCGTCAATTGCACCTCCCAACTGCTTATATAATTCATAACCTATACTCATTTGCCCTAAATAATTATATTTATTGTATATTTGATCTACCCAAATAACATTAGGATCATTTTTTTCTAATTCATACGCATGCATCTTACCAGCCATTATATAAGTAAGGTCATGATTATCTTTTAGACATTGCGCTAACTCTTCATTAGAAAGAAAGGAACTCGGATGTGGAGATTCATTAATATCTGCTCCAAAAGCTCCTGTAATTTTTAGTCTTACTCCAAGACCCTGCAGCATTGGTTTATAAATAAATAACTTTGCTTTATATCCTTTAACTGCACAAATAAATGCCAATGCCGGAGCAGTATTGCCTGCAGATGCATCTACGACAACTCCACCAAGCCCTAATTTCTTATTATTCCAAGTAAGACCTTTCTCGGCAGCTTCAATCATTGAAAGAGCCATCCTATCTTTGTAACTACCACTAGGATTTAAATATTCAAGTTTAACAAATATATTTGCTGGCACATCTTTTCCAATCTTATTTAACTTCAGCAAAGGAGTATTACCAATGATTTTCAGCATATTTTCTATATAATTCATAATAATATCCTCTTTCTTGTTTCTATAATAATGGATTATTCTAAAATTTTATTCTATTATCATTTTTAAGATAATCTAAAATTATTTGCATAGCTATTCCTAAGATAACACCTATTATTTGAAACTGCCAAATGGGGAAAAATAAAAGCAATCCAGAGATAAAAAAAGTAATTCTTTCAAAAGTATATAACTTTATTAACTTTAAAGAACACTTCTGTATACTTTCTGATAAAAAAATTATTCCTAAAAATGCTGCTATTATTGAAATCAATATTTTCCAAAATGAACCATGACCAACTAATGCCGGATTAAATACAAAAGCAAACGGAATAATATAACCAACTATTCCAATTTTCATTGATGTGAAACCAGTCTTGGTAGCATTTGCACCAGCCATTCCAGCAGCAGTAATAGCACCTAGAGCAACTGGGGGAGTAATATATGATATCATGGCGGTATATATGACAAAGAGATGAGCAGCAAGAGGATATACTCCAAGTCTTATTATTGCAGGAGCAATCGCTAAAGACAAGAATATATAAGCAGCAACGTCTACCATTCCAGTTCCAAGAATAAAACTGGCAGTAGCACCAAAAATTAAAATTAATGTTAAATTATTTTTAGCAAGAGTTACAATTTCATAACTAAAAGAACTAACTACTCCAGTCATTGAAAGAGAACCTACGATGAAGCCTATTCCAAGTAAAATAGCTCCGATTTCAGCTATCGACTTTCCTGAATTAATTACCATATTTCTCAAACTATCTATATTTAATCTAGTTGTTTTTTTCATCATTGAAAGTATAAAAAGCACTGCTATGGCATAGAATGGAGCTTGTGCTACTTGCCTCTGAAATATAAAAAATGTCAAGGTGAATAAAACAAAAAGATAATACCAACCTTCTTTCATTATTTCTTTTAAAGAAGTTTGAGATTCTTCTTCAATTCCAACTAATCCCATTTTGGCAGCCATTAAATCTATTTGAACAAAAAGGCTTGTATAATAACAAATTGATGGAATAGCTGCCGCTAAAGCTACTTGGTAATATGGTATACCTAAAAATTGAGCACAAAAAAATCCAACAGATCCCATAACTGGTGGCATTAGCACACCTCCAGTAGAGGCAACTGCTTCTGTTGCAGCTGCAAAATAAGGAGGGTATCCAGATTTTTTCATAGCAGGAATTGTAAATGATCCTGTTGATATCACATTGCTTACAACGCTACCGCTAAGACTACTAAAAAAGGCACTTGATAAAACTGCTACTTTAGCAATTCCTCCACGGTATTTTCCCAAAATACAAGTTGCTAATTCAATAAAAAATTTCCCTCCTCCTGTAAAAGTAAAAACTACACCAAACAATAGATATCCAATCACAACATTGCCTACAATCCGAGTCACCATGCCTAACATAGATTCTCCGCCCAAAACATGGAGAGTGATAGTTTTCCAAAAAGGGAAACTAATCCCACCTAAAA
>CAZGKY010000152.1:2866-4818 GCA_964525625.1 uncultured Atribacterota bacterium
CCCAAAACATGGAGAGTGATAGTTTTCCAAAAAGGGAAACTAATCCCACCTAAAATTCCTGGCATATATCCTGCAATGATAGGATATGATGCAAAAAAGAGACAAATTAGAAAAAGAATATTTCCACTTACTCGTCGTAGTGCTTCCAATACTGCAATAAGTAAAATAAGACACATTACTCGGACAATCCATGGTGCTGTTCCGGCACTCCACCCTAGATTCTGTATGTTAATAGCGTTTATGGACAAATAGAAAGAAATGCTAAAAACTAAAATAATAATTATCCAGTCATAAAGAGGAATAGTCTTTTTATCTTCATACTTGGTGGCTGGAAACCATATAAATACTAATGGAAGAATTGCATTAATTAACAAAAACAAATAACTAGCAGCTTTATAGGATATGCCAACAAAATTTAGATTAAATACTTTATAAATAACATAAATTATTATAAGAGTGCTCAACACCAGGGCTATACCTGGTGTTGAGCTAAACTCTCTAGTACGACTAAATGTATCAATAGACTTATTCATTATACCACCGTATTTATTGAGGCAAGCTACCGGGAATGCTCATCAAATCATTTTGCCAAAGATATTCTTTCCACATATTGAGAAATTCTTCACTCCCAACCTTAATATTTTTCTCCTTTACCATCTCCAAAACTTTAGGCCAAGCTTTTATTCTACCATTCTCTTGGCTAACTTTCCAAGCCTGCCATTTCTCCATCTCAAGAGTCCATTCTCCTACATCCTTTAGAAATTGTACTGTGCCTTCGTGCCAAGGATATATATTATTCTCATAGTTTAAAAGCATTTCATGATCCCAGTATTTCAAATCTTCAGTTACATCTTTATAATCGTCATATCCTTCGTATATCGCTTTATTAATTGCATATATAATATCTGGATTATCATCCTTAAATGCAAAAGTCCCAACTAAGTAACCTAGACCCCAAACAGGTTTTTCTTCAGAACATCCGGCACCTGTCCTTGAAAGAAACGGACCATACATTGGCATAATTCTTTGTAGTCTAGCCCAACCTTCTTTATTATCAGGAGGCGATTGTATCCACCGAATACCACGAGGGGAAGCTTCTAATTCATAAGCAACAGCTCCTTCAAATGGGAAAAATTGACCATCTACACTACCTTCAAGTGCTGCATCATAAGCACCACCCATACCTGTGACAACTACTTCTACAACATCTTCTGGTTTAAGACCACCATAAGCAAGAAAAGCATGATTAGCACCGGCTACAAAGGGAGTGCCAGGAGATATAGCAATTCTCTTTCCCTTCATATCTATCCATTCATAAATATCTGAAGCAGCTGCTACTGCAAAACCAGCACCATTCATTCCAAGTAGTCCCGAACGTACAGGTTGAGGTCCCCATTCTGGTACCCCAAACACATCAAGACCATGGGCAAGATAAAATAAGCCCGAACCTGTATACCATGCACATGCTATCTCTTCAGAACGCATTGCAAGTGCAACACCCATTGTGGTATCGTTCGGCATTAGCCTGACATCCATTCCAGAGCTTTCCTTTATTATGTTTGCAAAGACCATGGCTTTTGAATAAGTTCCTGAACCTACACTTTCAGCTGCTATACCAATTCGTGGTGGTAACTGGCTAGCAAAAGCATTTAAACTGATTATCGAGGTTAAAAGAATCAGCGCCAATAAGCAAAAATAAATTCTTTTCATAATTTTGACTCCTTTATTTTAAATAATTCTAAAAATATTTTTTTAATTTACCAATTTTTTTATTAGACAACCCTCCTTTTTTTAAAATCTAATCGTTCATTGTATTCATTGATACTGAAAACTTATAATACTAACTATTTTCTTTCCACCTTCTTAAAACTTCCAGTACCGTATCAATATCGTAAGAGGTATGATCGGCATTCACCTGAAAACGAATCTCCTCATCTCCACGGGGAACCACA
>CAZGKY010000153.1:0-4793 GCA_964525625.1 uncultured Atribacterota bacterium
CCACACCACCCAATCCTACACTCTTTCCCTACACGACGCTCTTCCGATCTATACGGTATCCTTCTTTTATCACAGTAATTTCATAGGCCTTTTCTTCCAATTCACCAACAATTTCTGCTCTGAGAGCTGAGGTTGTAGTTTTATAGACACCATTAACAAATATTCTAGCACCATCTTCATTACAGAAGATAGCAATAGCTCCTTTTGGTATTGCCCTTTGTTCTCCTTCTAATTGAACATCAACACCAGTAATTCGGTCAGCATAAATTCTAACAGTAGAAGTATGATCATAATAACCATCTTTAGCCACTCGTAATTCGTAACTACCCTCAATAATATTAGCAATGATAATATCTTTGTTGGAGGAAGTCCTCCCTAAATAATTACCATCTAAATAAATCATAGCATCATTTACATTACAGGAAATTTCTAAACTACCAGTTCTTGTTATTTTCTCCAGATTAACAGTTAACTGAACTCTCTGATTAGGTTTCACCTCTACTCTTTGTGACCAATCATAATAACCACTTAAAGTAATTCTGAGATCATGAAAACCAGCGGCAACTTCTTCCAGGACAATATCTCTATTAGCCTGTGTTAGACGTTTAAAATTTCCATCAAGATATATTCTGGCAATATTTTCATTACACCGAACGGCAATTGAACCATATTGGCCTGTTCCTTGTAAATAGGCACTAAGAAAAGTAGTTCTATTATCATTAATTTGCACTTGTCTTTCCCATAGTTCATAACCACTCAGTTCAACCCGAACTATGTATTCTCCTATGCGTAAATTTTCTACAATTAGAGGAGTTTGACCTGCATATCTATCATTAAGAAATACATTGGCATCTTCCGGTTGGGAAGTCACATATAATTGACCTGTTCCTAGCCTTCTTTCCATCACCTGGTAATGCAATATTTCACTGCTAACCCATCGTGATATTGGTAAACCAAGCAAAATATTTCTAATTCTCTGGATAAAATTAGGTATCTCTTCTCCCAGGCTGGGCATAAATTCAGCCTCCAGCCTTTTTTCAATTTCTCTGGTAATAAGCACAGGCTCCAAAGTAGCAAATCCCTGGATATACTCAAAGCTCGCTGGAACACCTCGTTCTATATTATAATCAACAAAATAATTACGATTAGGTTCGACCAGTGAAGTCTTTTGATTTTGATTGGGAAATAATAATCGTACATTTCCATTAGCATCATATCTAAATAAAGTGACATAGGAAATTTTATCGGTTCTAAAATAAATTCTTACTCTCTCACCCGGCACATAGGTAGCACCAATACCTTTGTCTAATCTTAGAGACATGGAGAAATCAGGTTTGGGATTAATTATCTGAATATTTCTTTTCATCTCTACTGGTGTTTCTGATAAAATCACAAGGTTTATGCTTATTAAGATCGCTAAAGTTAGTAGAAAGATTGATAACAATGATAAAAATATACTATCCAACCTGTGATTATAAATTATCTTCAATTTTTTCATATTAAATCCCTCCTATATTCAATAAATAAATTGGAAAATATTTTACCACTATCCTTATCCTTTGCTTAAAGGTCACAAAAGTTATTAAAACAACGCATTTGATCATAAATAACAAACTTGTTTTAGTTATTCTTCATCCTCTCTATCATTTTCTAAATTAGGCCATCTTTTCTCTTTCCTAATAAATTTCTTGATAACAAATGCCACTATAAGCCATACCAATATAATAACACCTAAAAGTATAAATAATTCTCTATAGATAAGAAAGAGATTTCTAAGCTCTCTAATAATGATTTCCATTAATCCTCCCAACTATAGTTGCTTACCCAACGGTAAAGAGGTTAATTTTCAGAATTTTTGATATTATTGAAATTAAAAAAATTTTTTATAATCAATATTTAAACTATAAACTACTCTTATTTCCTGCTAATGATAAAGATTAGTGATTATTTTTTATCTTTCTGACTAATATGTAATAGACGCTCAATTATTAAATATTTAGTCCTTATAACAGTGTTTGAAAATGAAAAGATAAGATAGCAAAAACTATTATGGTTATTATGGTTCCTAAAGATAAGGTATTTAAAAGATAAGGTTGCGTTCTCTCTTTAGGAATAAAAAGTGGAAGAACAAATGGTGGTGGAAGAACAAATAGAGAGTATAATGCTATATGATATAGGGCATCTAATTTTAAATAGAAATAAAACAAAAACCGACTTATTAACGTAGCGAAAATCAATAAACATATACTACGTAAAGTAATTATTTTCAAGGGTAGTATAAAATTGTTCAGTGATAATCTCATTTCATAACCAATAATAATTAAAATAAGAGGAATAGTAATATTAGCTAATAAACTCATGGCTTCTAATAAGCCTTTCAGAAAAAAATTACTATATATCATTACCTTTATACCAGTAATATTAATCAGCAAACCAGCTATTATAGCTATAATGAAGGGTGAGGAAAAGAACCTTTTTATCAGCAAAATATAATTTGGTGTCTTCTGATTAAGATAATACAGTATGGCCATCAAAATAAACCAGACATATAGCTCCTGTCCTAAATCGAGTAGAGCAAAATATTTGATATTATCAAGTCCATAAATCGCTCCAAAAAGTGGTATACCCAGCATGCCTACTTCCAATCCGGTAAATAGCAGGGGGAAATAAGGATCTACTATCCTAAAATAAGGATAAAATATTTTTCCCAAGAAGAGCATAATAAGGTTAATTAAAAAGATGGTAACTATAATCATCCAGTATTCTGCTCTAATTTGCATTTCTAAAAAAGCAATAAATAAAAGAGCAGGTAGTGAAATATTAATTATAAATTTTTTTAATTCTTCGATAGTAATCTCGGAAACAAATCTTTTAATTCTAAAGATGTTTCCGATTACTAAGAAAATAAATATGGGAATAATCTTTTCAATAACTACCAATTTAATTTACCTACCTGATATGTTTTTTACTTGAAATGAAAAATATTGAAAACACTACTTGTTCGATTAACAAACCATCCTTTTTGTTACTTTTACTGCTACTTTTATCTGCATTGTTTTTAAAAGCTCTTCTTCTCGGGGTAAGAATTCAATATTTTCCCAATAGATAATATACTTGACAGTATTTTTTACTAATTTTCTCCCATTCAGGAACTATAGTTTTTAAAATAAGGCATTAAAGTCTTTATCTTCTGGAAAAAATCAGTAGAGACAAAATCAGACAAAGTATCCAGATGATCATCAAAATGGTAATAATAAGGAATATACCCCAGGTAATTAACTTTATAACTTTCTATCAAATTACTAATGCTTTTACTCTTATTTTTGTTAGTACACATATTTTCAATTAAACCAACAATCTTTAAATCTTGCTCCCTAATTATTTCTATGGTTTTGGTTACCACATTTATAGAAACCCTGGAAGGGGTAGTAATAATTAAAAAATTACCATTTCTTATATACTGTAATAAATCAAGAAAGGGATCAGCCATTCCTGGAGGCATATCAAGAACCAAAAATTCTATATCATCCCATCTGGTTACCGCCATAAGTTCTAAAAAAGCATCGGTATACTCCCTACCCCTAATGGGCAAGGGTTTTCCCTGGGTATAATAAGCCACAGACATGAATCTCACTCCTCTCACCTCTTCTGGTAATATCCCCTTTTCTTCCTCAGGAAAATGATTTTTGGTATTCAGTAAAACATGATCAGAGGCGCCCCAGAAATCCAGATCAAGTAAACCGGTTTTATATTGTTCAGCCAATGCTAAGCTCAGGGCAGTGGAAATTACCGATTTTCCCACTCCTCCTTTTCCGCTTACTACTGGAATAATACATTTGATGGCAGCAAATTTTTCTCTTACTATAACCTCTCTTGGATCAATCATCATATCCTCCCGGAAATGTTTTTCTTAATAATCAGAAAATTTTTTAATTTATTCAGAATCTTCACCGCTAATTTCATCAATATAAATTCCTCTACCCTTGACTACCTCAAAATCACGACTACCACATTGAGGACATCTTATAAAGGAATGAACTACTTCTGGAACAAAGTGGATGGATTCTTTCAGGGAATAATTACCCAAATCTACCTCTTCTAGTTCCCAGACATTGTGACAATTTCTACATTGAAAAGTAGCTTTCTCCTTTAAAAAAATAAATTTTGCCTCTTGGGCTATAGTCCCCTTCTTTAAATTATCCAATCCAAACTTAACAATATCTTTTTCAATTCCTTGCAATTCTCCTAACACTATCTTGATTTCAGTCAATTTCTTTATATTTCTCTTTGTCGCCTCTCTAATCGATGATTTTAATACCGCCTCAGCTAAAGACCATTCATGCATGGTAACTTCCTCCTTCCTAATAACAGCTTAATAATATCAGATAGAAAGAAAACATCTTTATTTATAATTATTTATAATTTCAATTTCATACTAGCTTATGGGGTAAATCTTCTCATGGTTTTTCTATTTTAACATATAAAAGTATAACTTTTTAGAAATAATTTTTCAGGATTTTCCCATTATTTTTATTTTAACTTTTTTCACCATATAAATTTATTTTCAATTTAACACAGCGTATACAAAATTGATTGCTGTTATTTGACAAAATGTGTCTAAAACACCTATATCAATTGATGTTGTATGATAGTCCTTACTGTGTTAGCATGTTCAACACGCTGAGGAGGGTCTATTATGCGCAAAAAACGTTGTATCTTCTGTGGTAGTCTCAATACTAAAAAACACGGAACTAGATCTAACTGGAATAGACACCAGAAATATCAACTGGGTA
>CAZGKY010000154.1:0-4787 GCA_964525625.1 uncultured Atribacterota bacterium
TTGGCAGAAAGAACCAGGAAGAAAACCAGGAATATATTAGACTTTCTTATGCTACATCCAGAGAGAATATTTTAGAAGGCGTTAGGAGAATCAAGAAAGCAGTTGAAAGATAGATATAAAAGAATTATCTATTTAGATCAATTTGCACTTAGCTATATGGTAAGGGCACTACATCCTGAGATGAAGGTAACAGGGAATAATAATACTGATGCTTTCTGGATTGAGTTGTATCAAAGGTTAGATAGGTTGGTTAAAATGCAAATTATTATCTGTCCTTGTTATTTTATTTAAATAATAAAGAAAAATTCTTGATTTATTTAGAAAGACTGGAAGAGGAGTTTCCTTCTGAATACCATGAGAAAGTAATGAAATAGATGGGGAAGAATGGATCAATACTTCTACTCAGCTTTACCAAGAGAAAAATCAATAAGGTTTAAACAGAATTGAGATTCATTGCCAACCCTTATCAAATAGAACACAGAAGAGCAATCCCTTTTCCAAATCAATTTCCAGCCTCTCCCCAATAATAACATTACTGAGACTGTAGTCGGTAACCTTCAAGTTTTTTTTAGGGAATTGATATTGAACCCCCTTCATAGTGAGATTTTTTATAGTACTTAAGGGGAAGAGAGAAAATCTTCTGCCTTTGAGATGAAGTAAGGCAGTTTTTCTATTGATGGGAAAAATAAGGGAATTAGAAGTGATAATGTTCATCCGGATTCCTGGCTTATAATTGCGGAAGAGGTTGATAATGGCGGCATAACTATGATCAAAATAATTACCCGTTATTGCCAAAAGTACAATTTCTTTAGGATTCATACTAATAGCCTTCTTAATACATAACTCCAAATCGCTGAAATCTTTTTTACTGGGAAATTTCTCAATTGGGGTATTGGGGTAGTGTTGTAATAAATTAGATGATGCACTATCCAGATCACCAATAATAAGGTCTGGATTTATATTAAACTCATGGAGCAAGGATAATCCATTATCAGCAGCAATTATAAAATCAGCTGATTGGCAAAAAGATATTATTTTCTCCTTTTGCCAGTCTTCTCCATTGCCTACTATTACAATTCTTTGTGGAGATTCGACCATAATAACATCCCAAAGTTTTTTCTAAATCATCATAATATAAATAATCTATTTTTTCAAATAAGAATATACTATTATCTATTTTTTTATCATTACAAATACCTATATATATTCTTATAATGAAATATATTAAAATAATTTATGATTTAATCTAGTGGGAATTTACCATCTTTGAGTCAATCTCAATTTTGCTATAAAATTAAGTAACTGCCAATACCTGCTTATTATTGACTCCTTCTTTAATTAGTTCTACTTCAGATAAGAGAGGATCATCTTTTTGTGAGATTCGATCCTCTTTGGTTATCTTCATATACCTTCTACCAATCTGTCATTCCTCATCAATCTCCGGAAATTTCAGGGAGACATTTTGTTTTAATGATTCAGATAGCCTTGTTAACTTTCCTCAAAAGTAATGTCAAGACCCAGAATTTTACGGTGTCTATTAAGAAATCTCTATCCTGATTTAATTAATCTTGCAAAATTGTCTTTCTTGACTTACTATTTAGTTGGGTTATCCTGAATTATCCTCCTTAATGGTTTTAGTGTCTTTTAATTATTATGGAGGCTCTTGATAGCTTATTTCAGGTTATTATTTTAAATTACTATTCTACTTTTATAGAAAAAATAGCACATGTTCAGTGGTTATTAAATAAATAATAGATTGTAGTATTGTAAAAGAAAAGTTAAGGATAAAATCAGTTAAAGAAAGTTATCAAAAAAGGAGGATTTTTATGATATTTAAATTTAGAATTCTCATTGAAATTAGTTCCATACTTTTATTTATGATTTTAATAAAAAGAAGTGTTTTTTGTTGTACCAATATGAATATGGGGAAAAATGCCTCAGCTGATGGTTCCGTTATGAATATGGGCTCCCAAGAAGGGGAATTTAATCCAAACATTATAATCATTACTGGAAAAAAGTTTGAACAAGGATCAATAGCACCGGTTTATTTAAATAGATTTCAGGATGGTGCACCGCATTCTGTTCCGGTCATAAAAGTTGGTGAAATACCTCAAGTAGAAAGAACATATACCTATTTCCAATCTTGTTTTTCTTTCATGAACGAACACCAGGTTTTTATAAGCGATGAACTATTAGTGGGTAAACCTGAGTTGGAAAATCCGAATGGAATTATGGATTCAGACCAACTTATGGTGTTTGCTTTGCAAAGAGCAAAAACAGCTAGAGAAGCTATCATGGTTGCCGGTAAACTTGCTGAAAAATATGGATATAGTTCAAATTACGGAGGACCAGAGGCTTGGTCGGTAGGTGATCCAAATGAAGTATGGTGGTTTGAAATCTTTGGCGGTGGAGCGGATTGGACCCCAGATTCTGGTAGACCAGGAGCAGTATGGGTAGCTCAAAGAGTCCCGGATGATCATGTATCTTTTAATTGTAATCGTAGCAGGATAGGTAAAATTAACCTTAACGATTATGATTATTTCATGGGTTCCTCAAATATATATACTCTAGCTGAAGAAATGGGTTGGTGGGATCCTCACTCCGGAGAGCCGTTTATTTGGTATGAAGTATATGCTGATGGGAAAGCATTATTTGTAAGTAATCCAGATCCTGAAATTGAACTTCGCGAATGGCGTCTTGTCAGCTTAGTAGCACCATCTATGGAACCTGATCCAAATCAAAAAAGATGGCCTTTTTCAATTAAACCTGATAAGAAGCTATCAGTACAAGATATAATGGCTATTCAGAAAGATGTTTACAAGGGTACTGTATTTGATTTAACAGAAGGTCCGCTGGCTGGTCATTGGGGAAGCCCTGATCGTTTTAGCATGTCATCAGTTCATCGTGCTATTTCACACTGGTCAACGACATATCATTTGATTGTACAAACAAGAAACTGGTTACCTGATCCAATAGGTGGTTTAATGTGGTTTGGTTGGGATAAAGCAGCAACAAGTGTTCAAATGCCAATATACTGTGGTATAACTGAATTACCAGATAGATTCAATAATCAGTCACGAGAAATATTCCATAGAGACAGTGCTTATTGGGCTTTTAACTTTGTAAGCAATTGGGCAAACCTGAATTATGAATACATGATTAGGGATATAACCGAAGCCCGAGAGTATTTGATGTACGATATGTTTACTTTACAACCTGCTATCGAAGCTACTGCCTTGGAATTATATGAAAAAGATCCATCCCTAGCTATTCGTTTTCTTACAAACTATTCAGTTAATACAGCCAACAAGGTAGTGGATTACTGGTGGGATTTAAGCAATAGACTTATTGCAAAATATGTTGATGGTGCTGCAGTTGGAGAACCCTCCCCAAAATATTCTGATAGTTGGCAAAAGGCTGACAAAGAATTTCAAGAAGGGAAAAAATAAACAATCATTTTAATGAAAAGTTTATAAAAAAGATATTTTAAAGAATAAAATACAATAATTAAAAATTAAGCTAACTTAAACAAATAGGGAGAGTGAATAAGTTAAATTATTTACCATACTAAAGCTAATAAATCATTTACTAAAAATTATTTAAATAAATTTATAAATTGTCCATCTTTATAAATGGAGGCGATATAGTGTGTGCATAAACAAGTATGATCTTGGGAGTTATGGTTGTATTTTTTATTTTATCATTACAATGATAAAAAATGTCTTCTAAATTACTAATGATCATTAGTACTTTTACGGATACTTTGGTTACAGGATTCGGTATACCAATAAGGCATATCGTTGAGGGGACTTTTGCCTATTTAGGCATTATTTTACTATTACTGCAGCAACTATCTTTATGAATATACTCCAAGATAGTAAGATAATATACTATATAGTCAAGAGTATAGTAGAAATTTTGTATAAATAGATATTAATTCTCTGGTTTTGTCATATTAGTTTTATTATTGCCCGGAGCCCTTATCGGCTTAGACAGCGTATAAGTTCTTATTTCTGTTGGTATTGCAACAATGGTTTTGCAATCAATGGGCATTCCTACAGTAAATGTTACAGCAATTGTGTTTATTGGTGTGGATTTAAGCGTAGTAACCTCAACGGTAAATGTATACACAATGATTATTTCTAGTGGCGTAAATATGCCCTATATCGGATTCTTTATACTACCTATCTTGTTTTAGCATTTTTCACTGTTATCTTTCTGTTGTGAAAAGGGAAACCTCTTAAAATGGATACCCTACTAGAAAATTACCCCCACTATCGGAACAAATGAACGGATTTAAGTTTACTTTCCTTTCGTTGTCCTAATAGTTCTGATAGTAGCCACCAGGTTTTTGCTATGAGCTTTCCCAATTTTAGGGATACCTATGATTTTTATTACAGTTTTATAGTGCCTCTTGTAATAGCCTGGACAAGTGGACAAAAAGTAAATACTATTCTAATCACAAAACAAACTGTTAAGTAGTTTTTTTACTACAGATACTGGTAATCCACAAGAAGGATACTCTATGTGATACCACATTAAAACTGAATGGGGAGCAGGTGGTTAGATTTAGTGATTGATTAATAATCCTCAACATCAATAGCCTAATCCTGAAGTTAATGCTATTTAAATAGTTTTTTTAATTGTACAATACTTTATAAAACTATCTTACTTTATAAGAACAACAAAAATATTTTTAAAAAATTGTTTAAAATTATTGACATGATTATACATTATATATAATATATAAAATATAATATCAAAGATTGATAGGTTAAAAATGATGA
>CAZGKY010000155.1:0-4728 GCA_964525625.1 uncultured Atribacterota bacterium
TAATTATTTAGAAATTTATTAAAATTTATTATTTATGACAAACAATAGTTGATTTTATCTACCCCCTTTCCTCTTGAGCGAATTGTGCTACAATGTTACTTCAAATTTTATCTTACTTTTTTCCTTTTCTATAATAATATAATAAATTTATCCTTTCTGCAAGTAAACCATTAATCGGCAAAATACTCACAACTTGCCAATATATAAAATTATTATCAGTGCTTAAAATTTCACTGGTTAGCAACCATATTAAGAAGGTTTATTTTCCCTTTTATTGTATAAAAAAATGTGTTAATATTGTTATGTAAAAGCTTTTAAACCAATATTAATATTATCTTTTTAGGTATTCTTTATGTCTAGAATTATTATTGTGTCAAATCGACTTCCTATAACTATATCCAAGAAGAAAGATAAACTAAATTATCAGCAAAGTGTTGGTGGTCTGGCAACTGGGATTTCATCTCTCCAAAAAGAATATGAATGTTTATGGGCCGGTTGGCCGGGAATAGCCAGAGATCAACTCAACAATGAAGAGAAGAATGATTTACTAAGAAATCTGGATAAAATGAGATTTTATCCAGTCTTTCTATCACAAAACCATATTGAAGAATATTACAATGGCTTCTGTAATACTACTATCTGGTCTCTATTTCATTGTTTTACCCAATTTACCGTATATGAAAATCACTTATGGGAATCCTACCGAAGAGTAAACCAAATCTTTTGTCAGACCATTCTCGATATTGTAAAACCAAATGATATTATCTGGATTCATGATTACCATCTCATGCTTCTACCACATTTACTTAGAAAAAGAATGACTGATTTAACAATAGGCTTCTTCTTACATATTCCTTTTCCTCCAACAGAAATTTTTCGTTTACTACCCTGGCGCAGAGAGATTCTGGAGGGGTTAATGGGGGCTGACTTGATTGGTTTTCACACCTACGATTATGTGCGAAACTTCCTTGATTCCATACTTCGTTTACGTGGATACGAGAATAGTTTAGGATTAATTAATTATCAAAATCGCATAGTAAAAGTAGATTCTTTTCCCATGGGAATTGATTTTGAACGTTTCTACAATTCTTCTGAACAGAAAAAAACAAAACAAGAAATAAAAAAGATAAAGAATAAAATAAAAAAATATAAAATCATAATTTCAGTTGACCGTCTGGATTATACCAAAGGTATTTTGGAAAGATTAAAGGCTTTTTCCACTTTTCTAGAAGATAATCCAGAATATTGGGAAAAAGTAATCATGATTTTAATAGCAGTTCCTTCCCGCACTTCCGTTACCCAATACCAGCAATTAAAACAACAGGTTGACGAGATGATCGGTTACATTAACGGGAAATTTGGAAAATTGGGTTGGTCGCCTATCTGGTATTTATTCCGTTCTCTAAACTTTTCTGAGCTTACTGCTCTTTATTATATTAGTGATATTGCTTTGATAACCCCACTTAAGGATGGAATGAATTTAATCGCTAAAGAATATATTGCCACTAAAAAAGATTCCTTAGGAGTGCTTATCTTAAGTGAAATGGCTGGAGTTAGTAATGAAATGGGAGAGGCTCTTATTGTTAACCCCAATAATCGAACCCAGATTTCCTGGGCTTTAAAGTATGCCTTAAATATGGAAGAAAAAGAACAACAGAAAAGAATAATATCATTACAAAGACGTCTTAAAAGTTATGATGTTAAAAAATGGGCAGATGATTTTAAAGAGAATTTAATTCAAATTAAGAGTCAACAACAAAATTTGGCGGCAAAATATCTATCACCTCAAAACAGACTAAAAATAATAAAGCATTATCAACAAAGTTCTCAACGTTTATTCCTAATAGATTATGATGGAACATTAGTCCCCTATCATTGGAAATTTAGCCAATCAAGACCATCTCAAGAAGTAATCGATACCATTCAGTTACTCAGCGCTAATCCTCAAAACAAGGTGGTAATAGTGAGTGGAAGAGAAAAAGATGTTTTAGAAAATTGGTTTAGAAGTGTCCAGGTAGATTTAATTGCTGAACATGGAGCCTGGTTAAAGAAGGGTTCTAGTCATTGGAAAACTATTGAACCATTAAAGAAAGATTGGAAGAATCAGATTCGACCTATTTTAGAATTGTACACCAATCGAACCCCAGGTTCTTTTATTCAAGAAAAAGAATATTCGCTAGTCTGGCATTATATTAATACTGAACCTAATTTTGGCCGTACACGAGCAATGGAATTAATGGACTCCCTTACCCACTTAACATCCAATCTCAATTTAGAGGTGAACCATGGAGAAAAGGTTATTGAAATAAAAGCAGCAGGAATTAATAAAGGAATTAGTGCTTATCAATGGATATCTGAGAAAAATTGGGATTTTATTATGGCAATTGGTGATGATTGGTCTGATGAAGATACATTTGCTCATTTGCCTGCATCAGCTTATTCCATTAAAGTAGGCCCAGGTATTTCTCAATCTAAATACAATGTTCATTCCACCACTGAAGTTCGGGCACTATTGAAAGAATTAACAAAAAAATCATAACAAATATCATAACCGCAAAGCGGTAAACTTTTTTCAACTTTTAAGAAGGTGGTCTTTTGCGGTTAAATAAATTAGGCTACTCCTATTTCTGGACATAGATAAACATCTTGTATAGCATGAAAAATCTCTATGCCCTCAGCCATTGGTTTTTGAAAAGTTTTTCTTCCCGAAATAATTCCCATCCCCCCTGCTCTTTTATTAATCACTGCCGTTTTTATGGCCTGTTGCAGATCATTATCCCCTGATGGCCCCCCTGAATTGATTAAACCAATTCTACCCATAAAACAATTCACCACTTGATAACGAGTAAGATCGATAGGATGATGGGAAGTTAATTTTTCATAGACCAACGGACTAGTTTTCCCAAATTTCAAAGCCAGAAAACCACCATTGTTAGTTGCTTGTTTTTGTTTAATCAGGTCTGCTTCGATAGTAACCCCCAAATAGTTAGCCTGACCAGTTAAATCGGCTGAAGTATGGTAGTCAATACCATCCTTGATAAAGGCACTATTTCTAAGGTAACACCATAATACAGTAAACATCCCCAACTGATGAGCTTCTCTAAAAGCAAGGGATACCTCCTCTATCTGACGTCTTGATTCTTCTGAGCCAAAATAAATGGTGGCACCTACACCCAGAGCCCCCATGTCATAAGCTTGTTCTACTAGAGCAAACATTCTTTGATCATAACTATTAGGATAACTAAGTAATTCATTATGATTAATCTTAACAATAAAAGGTATCTTATCAGCATATTTTTGAGAAACCATCCCTAAAATCCCTAATGTTGAGGCAACAGCATTACAACCACCTTCGATAGCCAATTTCACTATATTTTCCGGGTCAAAATAAATTGGATTAAGAGCAAAAGAGGCACCAGCAGAATGTTCAATCCCCTGATCTACGGGTAAGATTGAAAGATAGCCAGTTCCTTTTAACCTACCATGATTAAATAATTGTTTTAAATTTTGCCTTACTTGTAAAGAACGGTTGGAAATATTGAAGATACGTTCCACAAAATCCGGTCCTGGTAAATGAAGGTGCTCTTTAGGAATGGTCTGGCATTGATGCTCTAAAAAATAATCTGCATCTGCCCCAATAATATTCTTTATCTCATGGTAATTCATTATTTCTACCTCCTATTGCACGAACATAAATTTAAGAAAAATATTTATCTTATAATCTAATTTTTTTAGGATATTATTTTTACCTTTAACAGGAACATTTATTTTTATTTTTTAAAAATACTTTATTCTCTAATTAATAACATTCTGGTACATATTCAAGATTTGTGCAACATTAGAAATTTCTATTATTTGCCAGTACCCTTCCATATTTCTCATTTTAATTTCCAATAAAAAATTAGTCTCCTTGGCTTTATCAAAATAAGTTATACCTACCTGAGCAATTTTATCTTCTATTTCAATATAGTTGATTGACTGATAGTCCCACTGTTCGGGATTAATTTTACCTTTAATAAGTTCAATAACCAGGGAAGAAATCCCATCCTGGCTCTCTGAGTTACTTTGAAGTCCTTGTCCGGTAGAGATATAATCAAGTACTTTTTGCTTAATAATTTCTTTCATATTAGGTTTAATAGCGGAAAGAATAATATTACCTATCTTATTACGTATTTCATCCCAGAGCTTCCCCGTTTCCCCTCCCAAACGGTAATACTGCCAAGTCTGAACAATAATACTATCTACTGTTGCATCCAAATCAACATATTTATTAAAAGCAATTACATTATGTTCCTTGAGCGCTCTATCCAGTTGCTTTAAAGAATACCCTGGTGAGATTATCATTTTCCATAAGAATATGCCACCACTAACTACTATTAATAAGAAAAAAATAAGAGACCAAATTTTCTTCATTTTCGTTTACACCCTATAGTGTATAATCCAGACAGAGAAAAAAGATAAAATGATACTTTTTAATAGAGCTTATAGAAAAAGCAGATTAGAAACTTCTAACCTGCTTTTTCTATAACTAAAAATCTTCCTCAAATTCCCTCATTGAAATTTAAAATATTATTTATTATTCTACTTTCAATTCATCCAATAACGGTATCAATTCTGTAGCAGTATAAGCAACTGCCGGCCCGCCACCCATAAAAATTGAAACACTTGCTGCTTCTAAAATTTCGGCTCTATTTGCTCCTGCCTTTATTGCTTCAGCAGTATGAAATA
>CAZGKY010000156.1:0-4727 GCA_964525625.1 uncultured Atribacterota bacterium
AACTTATGGTCTTTAAAAAATAGTCCATAGCCATACTATTTTAGTTTTATAATAAGGAGACTTAAATATGAATATAAAAGTAAACCGATTAAAAGAAATCTTAAATAAAGGAAAAATTGCTTTCGGAATGAGTATATACACTGGTAGCCCTATTATTACGGAAATACTTGGATACTGTGGATTTGATTTTGCATTCATTGATACTGAGCATAGCCCGTTATTAGTAAATTCTCATTTAGAGCATCTTATACGAGCAGCTGAAATTACTGGCATGTCTACAATAGTAAGAGTTAAACATAACGAAGAATCTATGATAAGAAACGCTTTTGAAGCTGGTACTCAGGGAGTCATTGTTCCTCAAATCAAAACAATGGAAGATGTTAAAAAAGCTATCGAAGCTGCTAAGTTTCCACCACTAGGCATAAGAGGAGCTGCTGCTGATGTAAGGTCTACATGCTATAATGTAGGTAGTTTGAAGTGGGAAGATTATATTAAATTTACAAATGAAAATAGTATGATAATTCCATTAGCTGAGCACAAAGAATTTTTTGAGAATATTGATGATATCTTAGAATTAAATGGTATATCAGCTATAAATTTTGGAGCAATGGATTTAAGTATGTCTTTAGGCTCTTTTTCCTCACCTTACCAAAAGAATAATTCGGAACCTAAAATAGAAGAATTTTTCAATAGATTGATCATCAAAGCAAAGGCAAAAAATATACCTGTAATGTCTCCAGTGTACCCACCAACTTTAAAAAGAGCTCAGGAACTTGTTGATAAGGGAGTACAAATGTTATTCTTTCGAACTGATATTACAGCATTCAGAGAATATTGTCAAAACCTCGTTAATAAAGTGATTGATCCACTAAAGAATGAGAGATGTTAAAGTTCATCAATTAATTAATATATTCTTAAAGTTTTTAAGCAAAATGTATTATTTGAATAATGAATATAACTTTTATATAATAATCAACTTTTATAAATAAAAAAATCATATATAAAAATTATTATCATGTTTCAATATTTTCATTGACTTACTTGTGTATATTATTTTAAAGTTTTATTTTTATCTACTAACTTTGGCTAGCATTACAAAAATTTTTGAAATCTATATTGAAAAGAATAAATACAACTTAGAAAAAGTATAAATAATAAGAATTTTAAATAGAATGATAAACATAAATTTTGTAGTTTGACATTTGGCCAAACAAGAGGTAGTTAGATGGATATTTTATGTATGGTAAAGAGTAT
Source organism: uncultured Atribacterota bacterium (assembly GCA_964525625.1). Taxonomy (GTDB): domain Bacteria; phylum Atribacterota; class Phoenicimicrobiia; order Phoenicimicrobiales; family Stramentimicrobiaceae; genus Stramentimicrobium. The sequence continues at coordinate 1,255 of CAZGKY010000156.1, forward strand.
TGAAGGGGAAATAATTAATTTACGAAGAATTTTACATCAAAATCCAGAACTTTCCTTTAGAGAATTTGACACTGCAAACTTAGTAGAAAATTATCTCCAGAAATTAAATAATATCAAAGTATTAAGAATTGGACAGACTGGTGTAGTTGGTATATTAGAGGGGAAGCTTTCATTTCCCAAAAAAACACTAGCATTAAGAGTAGATATAGATGCTATTCCTAATCAGGAAAGAACAAATTTGCCATTTTCTTCCAAAAAAGAAGGTATTATGCATGGTTGTGGACATGATATACATACATCCATACTTTTAGGAGTAGCTAAAATCCTTTCAAACTTAGTTAATAATTTTTCAGGAATTATTAAGTTTATTTTTCAACCTGGTGAGGAAAAATTAACCGGAGCTCAAAAACTTATTGAGCAAGGAGTGCTTTTAAATCCAAAGATTGACTCAATAATAGGATTTCATTGTTGGCCCGAAATTCCTGTAGGTACTATAGGTACAAAAAGGGGAACAATAATGGCCTCAGCAGATTCACTTAATATGAAAATTATTGGAAAATCAGGACATCTAGCTCATCCTGATAAATACATTGATCCAATTTTAATTTCAGCACATATCATAGTAGCTCTTCAAACAATTATTTCGAGAGAGATTTCACCAGTTGAAGCAGCTGTTATAAGTTTTGGGCAAATAAATGGAGGGACAAATTCGAACGTCTCTCCAAATGAAGTTTTGTTATCTGGTACTATAAGGACTATAAACTCAGAGACAAGAAAGAGTATGCCCGAAAGAATTACTAGAATATCTGAAAATATTGCCAAAGGATTTAGAGGAGAAATAAAAGTAGAATATGTCTCAGGCTGTGGCCTTGTAAATTCTGATGGAAAACTACTAAGTCTATTTGAAAAAGTAACAAAAAAAACTATTGGTAAAGATAAACTCATACATCTTGAGAATCCATCTATGGGTAGTGAAGATTTTTCGTATTATTTAGAACAAGTACCAGGACTATACTTCAGATTGGGAACCAAAAAACCTGGAATATCTTTTCAGCCTCTTCATTCTTCTTATTTTAATGCTGATGAAAAATCTATTCTTACAGGAATTTCTGTACTGATTAATATGGTATTTGAATACTTCTCTTAGTTAATATTCTTCTTATTTATTTTTCTGAGATGAGACAATCCTAATTTTTCTGTAAAATTAAAATGATATTAATTCCTTGCGTATATTGCCCTTCCTTGAAAAAAGTTCTGAAGCTGTCCAATAGGGGGAGCCAGCCAATCCCAGCCCTTCAGCAACCTGAAGTCGGTCTGCCGCTAGCTGGAAACATTTTTGCAGCAAAGAAACGTACCTGTAAAAATTTAACACAGACTGATTATGAGATTGATAAGACATAAATTTTAAACTGTGTTATAATAAATTAGTTTGTTATATAAAACTTCAGGTTTAAATAATGGAACAGTCTGATAAAGATCCTTCCTTTAAATATCCCGTGCATTCAGTCAAATATGCCTTTATGCTTATTGAAATATTAGCCAGTGGTAAGATGGAATACTCCCTCAGTGAACTGATGAAAGAAACCAGGCTGTCAAAAGGTGTGGTTTATCGATTATTAGGTACATTAAAATCCTCAGGTTATGTAGATCATAATCCGGACAGTCGTAAATATTCTCTCACCTATAAATTTTCCAGGATCAGCATTGCGATGGATGAACGCATTCATGTTCTGGAAATGATTCCCCACATGAAGAGATTAGCGGAAAGATTCAAAGAAATGGTTAACCTGGCAGTTTTGGATCAGGGTCAGGTTGTTTACCTGCACAGTATTGAATCCCCCCATGCACTGAAGCTCGATTTTAAGGTCGGTACGTATCAGCCTGCCCATTGTACTGCTTTAGGTAGAGTGCTCCTGGCGTATCAAGACCTGAAAATTCGTGATAATTTTTTGAAAAAGAACCGTTTGAAAGCTTATACACCAAAGACCGTGACCGATCCGGCACAACTGGAAAATATCTTTCAGCAGATTCGGGAACAAGGTTACAGTTTTGTCAGCGATGAATATCGTCCCGGTGTGTGTTGTATCGCTGCACCGATTTTTGACCAGGAAGGGCAACTTGCTGCATCGCTGAGTCTCAGTCTTCCCACTGCCCGTATGGAAAAAGATCTCCTGCATAAAATGATCGCTTCTCTCACCAGTACGGCTGATAAAATCAGGCTGCCCAGAATTCATAGATTTTAGTACCTTACGATTTATAGGATGATTTGAAAGACTTTTACAAGTGAATAAAGAATATTGAGAAAAAAAGGAGTAAGAGATTGAGAATTGAAGAGATTTTAGAAGGGAAAAGAGGCGAAAAGTTATTTCTGTTGGGAAATGAAGCAGCAGTCAGGGGCGCTTTGGAAGCCGGAGTTTCCTTTGCCTCAACCTATCCCGGGACACCCTCTTCAGAGATCGGTAATGTGCTGGCGAAGATTGCCAGACGGGCTGGTGTCTATTTTGAGTTTTCCGTAAATGAAAAGGTTGCACTGGAGCTTTCTGCAGCAGCTGCGGCATCCGGTTTACGTTCTTTTGTTTTTATGAAACATGTCGGTCTGAATGTGGCTGCCGATGCTTTCATGAGTACTGCCTATACCGGTGTCCGCGGGGGTATGATTATACTCTCAGCTGATGACCCCTCCATGCATTCCTCTCAGAATGAGCAGGATACTCGTCTCATGGCTCAGCTGGCTGGAATCCCGGTATTGGAGCCTTCTGATCCTCAGGAAGTGAAGGATTTTATGAAATATGGAATCAATCTTTCTGAACAATTTGAGATACCCGTACTGATACGTACTACGACCAGGGTATCTCACATGCGATCTGTAGTCAAACTTGATACGATTGTTACTGAAAAAAAGGAAGGTTATTTTGCCAAAGACGAAACACGTTTCAATGTAGCGCCGTCCTATGCAAGAAAGTTACGACAAGCTCTGGTAGAAAAGCATCAAAAAATTGAAGAATTGGCCAATACTTCTCCTGCCAACCATGCTGTAACCAACAAGAAAGATTGTCATACAGGTATTATTACCAGTGGTGCCTCATTCAATTATGTCATGGATGCTGTCAATGAACATTCTTTACAGATCAATGTTCTAAAACTGGGATTAGTTTACCCCTTTCCCAGGGAATTAGTTAAGAGCTTTTTGAAACAGAATGAAGAGATAGTAGTCTTAGAAGAGGTAGAGCCATTCATTGAAAAGGAAATTCTGACCATCCTGGGTCAGGAAAGTTGGCACAAAAAAGTGTATGGAAAATTAGATGGGACTTTGCCCCGTATTTATGAATATCAGCCGGATATTGTTCTGGCATCACTGATAAAAGTTTTGAATATCAGTCTTCCGAAGGAAAAAGAGTTGAAGCTGGATATCACGCCACCGCTTCGTCCACCTGTGTTATGTCCGGGCTGTCCTCATCGCTCTACGATTTATG
>CAZGKY010000157.1:0-4716 GCA_964525625.1 uncultured Atribacterota bacterium
CCAGAAAGGTTAATCGATCCCCCAATTACCGTATCACCTTTCTGCTTTTTCTTAGGAATTGGCTCCCCAGAAATAAAAGACTCATCTACCACTGAAAGACCTTCCTTCACCATACCATCAACCGGAATACGTTCTCCGGGTCTTACTTTAATCAGTTGATTCTTCTTTAGCATAGTCAGGGGTATGCTAATTTCCTCTCCCTCAAATATTACGGTTGCTTCTTTTACTTGCCAGGAAAGCAAAGTTTTAATATCTTTTGTCGCCTTATCTCTTAAATGTGACTCTATGAAGCGGCCAGTCAGGTGAATAGTAATAATCATTGCTCCCAGGGTACCAAAGGACATAACTGGTAAACCTATGTAATTTAAAATAGCTGTCAGCCAGGAGGTTACAGCACCAATAGTAATAAGAGTATCCATATTAGAATGAAAATGTCTCAAGGCAATCCAGGCACTTTTTATAGTGGCCTTCCCATTGTAGAATACCACAAAAGCTACGCTAATTATTTCAAGTATTATAAAATTGGGAATATGATAACCCAGCATATGAAAAATCATTAATATAGAAAGGGGAAGAGTTATTAGCCAGCTGACCATTAACCCTACTTGGGCTTTTTTATAACGTTTCTGACTTAGGTCCTCTCTGTTACCCTCTATTACCTCATAACCAACACTCTCTACAGCTTCTTTTATCTCCTGAAATGGAATTTCCCGAATACTGATCAGAAAGGCTGTTTCAGTAGCTAAATTAACTGAGGCGTATTTAACTCCATCAATCCTGGCTAAACTCTGCTCAACTCTTCGCGCACAACTAACACAAGTCATTCCACCGATTTGAATATCTTTATGGTAATCTTTTCTTTTAGGCTGATTATTGTTCATTTTTTTATACCAAACTAAATTTGATAAACCTATAAGGGACGGCTCGAAAAACATAGAAATAGTATTTATATTTTATTATATTATCCATTTTCTTCTTTATTTCTTTATTGCACTTTACTTTAGTTCCCAGCCACTGAATCTTGCCAAGACCTATCTACTTAGTCAAAGCTTCAAATCCAGCTATAATATCCAATAATTCATCAGTAATAGCATTTTGTCTTTGATGATGAAATTGAGCATTTAAATTTTCCAGGCGTTCTTCAATATTCTGTTCTGCCTTTTGCATAGCCAAAAGACGACTGGCATTTTCACTAGCCATTGATTCAATAAATGCTCGATAAAGTAAAATGAAAAAGTATTGTCGGATAAGCTGGTTAAATAGCTCTCCAGTTGGCAGGGTATAGAAGGGAATAGCACGAGAGGGCCATTCTTTCTTTACCAATTTCTTTAACCATTCCATATCCATCGGCAAAAGTTGAAGAGTAAAGGGTTGGAATGAAGTCCCCCTTACCAGTTTATTATAGAAAAGCTGAATGGTGGTAACATTTTTCTGGAAACGCCAGTTTTCAATCATCAATAACAAATCTGAGATGGTGCTATCTAAATGATAACGAAAGGTGGGAAAGTCAAAACTGTTTTGAGGAGAAAGTGCTATGTACTTTAATTGTTCTATGATTCTCTCTCCAATGGCACACACAAGCAAAGAAGATTTGGGATCGATATCTCTTTCTTCTATCCAGCTATTTATTCTATTAATAACCGGTAAATTAAAATTACCGGCCATACCTCGCTGCGCGCCAAAAGTGATAATACCAGTAATTCCTACCGTTACTGAGCTAGGTGATTTAAGTAATTCCGGATTTTTCTTTAATACAATCTGCAATCCAGTTTCCATAGTTTGGAAATAAATATTAATTGACTGCACTGCCCTTTCATAAGTGTGCATATTTACTGCGGCAAGTGCTTTCATAGTTTTCACTACAGAATGAAGGTCAGTAGCACTCTCAATTTTTCGTCGAATACTCTCTAGCATCTGCATGATTTTTTTCCTTAATCATTGCTTCAATATTCTCTTTAATAAAACCAACCAGGGTCTCCTCATCTTCTGGAGATAATAATTGATTATTGCCAATCCGCTCTTCAATACTGATCAGTTTATCTTTTAACCCTTCCTTGATTTGTTTTTTAAATTCAGCAATATCAGATTCTTCAAGTTCATCCAGAAAGCCATGAGAAATGGCCAGTAAAAATACTATCTGCTCTAAAACTGAATAAGGGCTATACTGGTTTTGTTTTAATACCTCTCTTATTCTTCTACCTCTAATCAATATCTTCTGGGTATTCTCATCCAGTTGGGTACCGAAGCGAGAAAATATCTCCAGTTCCTGAAATTGGGAATAGCTAAGTCTTAAATCACCTACCACCTTACGATAAGCAGCTAACTGAGTCTTTCCTCCCACCCGGGACACCGATTTCCCAACATCAACAGCTGGTAAAATACCAGCTTGAAATAATTGTGGTGACAAGTATATCTGACCATCAGTAATAGAAATCAAATTAGTAGGTATATATGCTGATAAATTCTGGGCTTCAGTCTCAATAATGGGCAAAGCAGTAAGGGAGCCCCCTCCATATTCTTTCTTTAAATGAGTAGCTCTCTCCAATAGACGGGAATGAATATAAAAAATATCCCCGGGAAAAGCCTCCCGTGCGGGAGGTCTTCTCATCAATAATGATAATTCGCGATAGGAACGAGCGTGCTGAGTTAAATCGTCATAGATAATCAGTACGTCCTTGCCTTTGCTCATAAAATATTCACCGATACTGGTAGCGGAATATGGGGCAATGTAATTTAATCCGGGAGTATCTTCACCAGAGGCTATCACCACAATACTATATTCTAAGGCTTGTGTTTCTCTTAATTTGGTAATAACTCGAGCTACAGAAGACAATTTCTGACCAATAGCACAATAGATACAAATTATATCTCCTTTGCGCTGGTTAAGAACCGTATCAAGAGCAAGGGCAGTCTTACCAGTTTGTCTATCACCAAGTATTAATTCTCTCTGACCTCTACCTATTGGTACTAAAGCATCTACTACCAATAATCCGGTCTGCAAGGGAACATTTACCGGATCTCGATGCATGATAGGGGGAGCCTCCTGTTCAATAGGTAACCGTTTTGTATAATCAATCCTGCCCTTTTCATCAAGAGACCGCCCAGCTGGATCAATAATTCTGCCCAGCACTGCCTCTCCCACAGGTACATCCATAACCCGATTAGTCCTCTTTACCTCATCTCCAGAGGATAAACCTGTAGCTTTATCTAAAAGAAGGATATCAACACTATCAGGATTGAGGTTAAATACCATACCTAAATTGCCACCTTTGAAAGTCACTATTTCTGCCAGCTTTACACCAGGCAACCCAGTGGCTTTGACTACTCCTTTCCCTACTGAAGTAATAACACCAATTTCCTGCCACTCAAGATGCACTTTATACTTTTGTATAGCCTTCTCCAGATGGGAAAATGTTTTCTTTATCTCTTTTTCCAACAACAATGGGCTAATCTCTCTATCCATCCGACCAAACTCTCCAGAAAAGATTTAATTTTCTTTATTCTTCTTTCTTCTTATCTGATACCTCAGACCTATCTTCTTCTAACTCACTTTCCAGTCTATCTTCTTCCCAGATATCTTTTAATACCTTTTCTAACATATCTAAATAATGCTCCACACTCCAGGCTATCTTTTTGCCCTCTGACCTGAGTTCGATACCACAAATAAGGTCACCAGAAGTATGATAGACCGGCTGTACATCCTTATGCACCAGTTTCTTAACCTTTTTAGTCAAGAGAGCTTTGCTTTCCTCATCGAGGGGAAAAGCGGTATGTATTTCCACCTTGTTTTTATTTTCTTCCTTAAGTGCCTTAGACTCATCCCATCTAAATTCCTTCTTTTTATCTTCCTCTAATTCTTCTAATTGATTAAGAAAACTTTCAATTAATTGATTTTCTAATTTGCTGTTAGCCAGATCGGCTAATACTTTTTTGGAGATTAAACATACCTGCTGACCGGAAAGCTTCCTTAACTCCTGTAAAAAGGCCTGGCGCTGGGTGGAGATTGCTCTTTTCCACTCTTGCTGTAACTGATTTACTGATTGGCGAGCTTCCTCTATCATCTTTTCTCTTTTAGCTTGAACCTCTCTCTTTATCTTAGCTAAATTATCTTCCCATTCCTGTTCCAGCTTTTCTCTTATTTTCCTCTGTTTTTCCAGTTCCTGTTCAGCTTCCTTTTCTCTCTGCTCAGCATCAGAAAGTCGTTTATTAATCTGGCTTTCTCTCTCATCCATTATACCTGTTATTTTACTGAAGAGAAATTTCTTTAGTAAAAACACCAGAATTAGAAAATTAATAATCTGAGCCACTACCGTGAATAAATCAATGATCATAATCAGTCACCTATTGACTTAAAATATAATTCCAGAAGGGATTGGCAAATATTAGAATAACCGAAATCACCAGACAATAAATTGCTGTAGATTCAACCATAGCTAAACCTACAAATAAGGTTCTGGTAATGGTATTCGCTTCATCCGGCTGCTGGGCAATGGCTCCCAGAGCCCGAGCTAAAGCCATACCCTCTCCGATAGCAGGGCCTATAGAGCCGATTGCTATAGTAATTCCGGCTGTAATAATAGAAGCAACGGCAATCATATCAACACTACTCATTATTTTCACTTCCTTCCTTTACTTTTTTCATTTTTATTTCATTTTCAGCCTGAGTTGCTGAAGCAATATAAACTGTAGCTAAAACAGTAAAAATATAAGCCTGTA
>CAZGKY010000158.1:0-4710 GCA_964525625.1 uncultured Atribacterota bacterium
TAATATTTCAAATTCTTTGGTGGTAAAGATTATCTCCTTATTATCCAGGTAAACACGTCTGGATACCTGGTTTATAGTCAAATTTTTTATTTGTATTTCATTTTTTGCTTGGCTACTTTTTCCCGTTAAACGGTCAAACCGATTTAGATGTGCCTTTACCCTGGCTACTAATTCATTGGGACTGAATGGTTTGCTGATATAATCATCTGCTCCTAATCCTAATCCGCGAATCTTATCAATATCTTCTCCTCGTGCAGAAATAATAAGTATTGGTATATTCTTATTCTTCCTTATTTCTTTACAGATTTCAAAACCATCCCTATCTGGTAGCATTAAATCAAGTAATATTAAATCATAGTCTTTCTGGAGAGCATCTTTTAAGCCTTCTTTACCATTTATTCTTATATCAGCTTGAAAATTGTTAATTTCCAGATAATCTTTTACCAGCTCAGCAATGCTTCGTTGATCTTCAATTATTAGAATCTTTTTCATAGTTTTCATCCTTGTTCACATTATTAGTCTTTACCTGAGGTAAAGTGAAGAAAATACTGGTACCGCAACCAACCTGGCTATTAGCCCAGATATTACCACCATGTTCTACAATAATTTTTCGGGCAATATAGAGACCTAAACCAGAACCGGGTGAGCTGTTGGAACGGGCTCGATCTTCTTTGTAGAATCGATCAAATATTTTATCCAGTATGTCTTTTGGAATACCTCTACCATTATCTTTGATTTCTATCTGTGCTGTTCCTTCCTTTTCTGTTAAGATCATTTCAATCTTGGGATTAAGAGTATTTCTGTAGTTAATTGCATTATTAATAATATTTAGAATCACTCTTTTTAATTGTTGTCTATCAGCTTTGACCAGTTTTTGTTCATCATAATCTACTTTAAGTTCCAGTTGAATACCCTTTTCCTGCAGGTCAAATTGTAATTCTTCATAAGAGTCAGCCAAATAATTTTTAATATTAATTTGCTCAAAATGATAAGGAGATTGGTTTAAATCAAACTGGGAAAGTAAAAATAAATCTTCAATTAAGGATTCCATATGTACTGCATTTTGATAGATGGTCTGTAAGTATTTATTCTCCTTCTCTTTTGATTTAGGTACACCATCTAAAATTCCTTCTATATAACCTTTGATAGTGGTAATGGGTGTTTTTAGATCATGAGAAATGTTGGTAATCAGTTCGTTGCGGTTTTGCTCGTATTTCTTTTGTGTTTCTTCTGATTTTTGCAACTGTTTTCGTGCTTCTTCAAAACTCTGGAACAATGCACCAATTTCATCTTTAGATGATGCTTTCAATCGAAAATTATAATTACCTTTTTGAATTTGTTTAGCGGCATTTTTTAAACGAATCAGGGGATTAACAATCTGTTTTGCTAATAAATAAGTAATTAAGGTATTGATAATGATCATGATAATTAAAAATAGAATTAAAGTATAAATTACTGAATTTTTAAAGGCCCTTAATTCTTGATAAATAGCTGTGGCATCATTAATTAAAAACATAGTACCAGGAATGTGGTCACTAAAGTGCAGAGGAATAATTTTCATAAATAAAGTATCTGAAATTCTATCAATATCTCCTCCTTTTTGAGAAGACATATTTGTTTCTTGATTTATCTGTTGTTGTAAGAGATGCTGGTAATTGTTATCAATTTCAGCAAGAAAGGGAGAAGAATATATTATCTGGTTATCTTTTTTTACAATTAGGCCAGTATTTAAGGAATTTAAGAATTTATCAATCTGATTAGTATAATCAGGATTTAAGAATCGATCTGGTTCTGATTCAATAATGTTCATTATAGTTCGTTCTGCCCTGAACAGAGCTCTGTTGAATACAAGAGGTTTCTTTTGATTATCTGGGGGTGGTAGTCCAATAAATTCACGAAAGTTTTCTGTTATTATTAAGCTGACCCCAATTAATAGTATAACAGTGATTAGTATTAATATTAGATTGGATATCCATAATCTTTTTTGAATGGTCATCATTTTTTATGACCCATATATCCTTATGTCCTATTTAGTTAATATTACCTTTTCTTTATTAACCTTTGCCTATTTTCTCTTATTATTATATAATACTATTTTAAAATACTCATAAAATATTTATTAAAACTTTATAAAATAAGTATTGTTGGGGAGAGGGTAAATTATGACCAATTGACCAAATATGATAAAATCAAATAAGCTAAATAAAATTTTGGAAAATATAAAATTTTTATTTTAATATTATATTATAATTATAAGGTAAATATTAGCAAGAAAAGGGAGGTAGTATGGAAGGAAGAGCTTGTCTTCTTCACGAGCATGAGGAATGCACCAAAAGAGAAAACAAGATTGCCTATTTTTCGATGGAGATTTGTGTAGATTCTAAAATACCTACCTACAGTGGCGGTTTAGGAATTTTAGCCGGTGATACCATTCGTTCCTCAGCTGATTTGGGAGTTCCCTTAATCGGCATGACTCTACTTTACAAAAAAGGTTATCTGAAACAAAAAATTGATTCACAAGGCTACCAGCAGGAATTACCAGAAAAATGGGATCCTCGAGAGGTATTGGCATTATTACCAGCGCGTATTGAGGTAGAAATTGAGGGGAGAAAGGTTATTGTTCAACCCTGGATGTATATGGTGCAGGGTGTGGAAGGAGATAAAGTCCCGGTTTATTTTTTGGATACAGATTTACCAGAAAACAATGACTATGACCGTAGTCTTTCTTATTATTTGTATGGTGAGGATGAGCGTTACCGTCTGGCTCAAGAAATAGTATTAGGTATTGGCGGGGTAAGGATGCTAAAGGAATTGGGATATAAAGATATTTCCAGATACCATATGAATGAAGGACACGCCAGTTTATTAGCTCTGGAATTACTCCATAATTATAATAATACCCAGAAAAAGGAATGGGATATTGAGCAGGTAAAAAGGATGTGTGTTTTTACCACCCATACACCAGTACCAGCCGGAATGGATCAATTTTCCTATCAGTTAGTAGAACAGGTTATGAGAGATACAGTTTCTTTAGAGCTATTAAGAAACTTAGGTGGAGAAGAGAAGCTGAATATGACTCAGTTAGCACTGAATCTCAGTCATTATATCAATGGAGTTGCGAAGAGACATGGACTGGTTTCTCAGGAAATGTTCCCGGGATATCATATTGATTCTATTACCAATGGCGTACATTCTGCTACCTGGACGGGAAAATATTTTGCTCAATTGTATGATAATTATATTCCTGGTTGGAAGTCCGATCCCTTTAGCTTACGATATGCCTTAAATATTCCTGATATACAAGTTTGGAATGCTCATCAGAAAGCTAAAGGTGAGTTAATTGATTATATTAATAAATTTACTGATGTAGAATTTAGTAAAGAAGTATTGACCATTGGCTTTGCCAGAAGAGCTACGGCCTATAAACGTGCTGATTTGATTTTTTATGACTTAAATCGTCTCATGGATATGGCCAGAAGAAAAGGACCCCTACAGTTGGTATTTGCAGGAAAAGCACATCCCAAAGATTATCCAGGTAAAGAGCTGATTCAAAAGATTATTAATATTTCTAAGCAATTACCAACAAAAGAGAATATAAAAATTATTTATTTGGAAAATTATGATATGGATTTAGGAAAGATATTAACTTCTGGAGTGGATTTATGGTTAAATACACCCAGAAAACCCCAGGAAGCATCTGGCACTTCAGGAATGAAGGCAGCCCATAATGGAATTCCAAGTTTTAGTGTCCTGGATGGATGGTGGGTAGAAGGGTGTATTGAAGGTATTACCGGATGGTCTATAGGTTCGGCAGCGAATATGGAGAGTATCGATCGGGAAGAGGCAGATTCTCTCTATAAAAAATTAGAGAATGAAATAATGCCTACTTATTATGAAAGGAGAAAGCAGTGGATTAATATAATGAGGCATAGTATAGCTATTAATGCCTCTTTCTTTAATACCCATCGCATGGTATTGCAATATGTTTCCAATGCCTATCTTTATAGTTAATCAAGAATAGTTAAAGAGGAAGGTAAAAAAGTGAATAGCAAAGCCTGGATTAATGATTTTGTTGAGAGATTGACCCGTATAGAAGGAAATTTTGAAATATTTATATCCCTTTTTTTGAAGTATAACCAGCAATATGTTTTTGCGGTAAACGATAGAAAGGAATGGATTGAAGAGCAACAAAAGTTAAAGGCATCTTTTTTTACCATTGGTGGTCCAATGGTTGGAGATATTGATATAATAAAATTTTTAAAAGATCGTTCTTCTCAAGAGCTCGGGGTAGAGGTTACTATTGAAGATAGTCCTCATACCTATCTTGATTACCATCATCGTTTAAAAAGGATTCCTATTAATCTGGTGAGGGGAGATATTCGACCCCATATGATTACTATTATTCAGAAAACCAAATATGCTACCACTCCCAATATGCTAATCTTTAGTTATATAGGTAGTACCAAATTTAAACCCCAATCATTACAATATAGTGCTCTTTTTTTAGCCCGAGGGACAATATTAGTACAGATGTTCAAAAAGGAAAAGACGGTACAAGAATTAAAGAAGGCTGGTGCTAATTTTGAGGAAAGAATTAAAATTCCTGATCATCTTTATCTTTTTCCAACTGGTTCCATAAATAGCTTATTACGTTTTTTAAGTTATGAAGTATTTTAAAATTGTCCTCTATGGTGGATAATAGTACATATA
>CAZGKY010000159.1:0-4634 GCA_964525625.1 uncultured Atribacterota bacterium
TACACCCTATCCTACACTCTTTCCCTACACGACGCTCTTCCGATCTTATTCAGGTCGTTCTGTAATTGTAGTTGGTCCTAGGTTAAAACTAAATCAGTGTGGACTACCTAAGAAGATGGCCTTGGAATTATTTAAACCATTTGTTATGCACCATCTAGTAAAAAGAGAATTAGCTCATAATATTAAAACGGCGAAAAAATTGGTTGAGCAGGAATCTCCTGAAGTTTGGAATATTCTTCAAGAAATTGTTGAAGAACATCCTGTTTTACTGAATAGAGCTCCCACATTACATAGGTTGGGAATACAAGTGTTTAAACCAGTATTAGTAGAGGGTAATGCTATTCAACTTCATCCTTTAGCTTGTCCGGCATTTAATGCTGACTTTGATGGTGATCAAATGGCTGTGCATGTTCCCTTATCTACGGAAGCTCAAACCGAAGCCGAACTACTAATGTTAGCAACTAACAATGTTTTATCACCCGCTAACGGTACTCCTATTGCCCTGCCATCTCAGGACATCATTTTAGGATGTTATTATTTAACAATGAAGGAGAAAGGTGTAAAGGGCGAGGGGAACATATTTGCTAACCCTGAAGAAGCTATCAGAGCAGAGGAAGAAGGGTATGTTGATATTCATGCCAGTGTTATGGTTAGAATAAAAGGTAAGATTGAAGAAACAACAATAGGCCGTGTTATATTTAACCAGGTTTTACCTGAAGATATGAAATTTGTTGATTTGACCATTAATAAAAAAACATTAGCCAGAATTATTTCTTATATTTATCGTCATTATGGTCAAGATATAGCAGTTAGTTGTCTGGATAATATCAAAGAATTAGGTTTTCATTATGCCACTATTTCAGGAATAACGATTGGTATTACTGATTTAGAAATACCTTCAGAAAAAGAAAAAATATTAGAAGAAGCGGAAAAAAGTGTTACTAAGATTAAAGAACAGTTCAATTATGGTTTAATCATGGAAGAAGAAAGAATCGAAAAGATTATTAATGCATGGACAGACGCAGCTGATAAGGTGGTTAATGCTATTTTAAATAATCTTAGTAGTTTTAATCCATTGTATATGATGGCTGATTCTGGTGCTCGAGGAAGTAGAAGACAAATTGGACAATTGGCTGGAATGAGAGGATTAATGGCAGATCCTTCGGGAAAAATAATAGAATTTCCCATAAGGTCCAATTTCAGGGAAGGATTGTCTTGTTTGGAATATTTCATATCAACTCATGGAGCTAGAAAGGGATTGGCAGATACAGCTCTAAGAACATCAAAATCAGGTTACTTGACAAGAAGATTAATTGATGTAGCTCAGGATGTTATTATTACTGAGGAAGATTGTGGTACTAATGATGGGGTGTTTGTATCTGATATTCAAGAAGATGGGAATATCATTGAAAAATTAGAAGAAAGAATAGTGGGAAGGATAGCTCAGGAAGATATTGTAGATAATGACAATGGAGAGATATTTGTACGAAAAGGGGAAATGATAGACGAGAAAATAGCCAAAAAAATCATTGATTCCGGAAGAAAAGAGGTTAAGATACGTTCACCACTGACTTGTGCTTCAAAACAGGGTATTTGTGCTAAATGCTATGGTAAAGACTTAGCTACTGGAAAACTGGTTACAATTGGAGAAGCGGTAGGAACTATTGCTGCTCAATCTATTGGTGAACCAGGAACACAGTTGACTTTGAGAACTTTTCATACTGGGGGTATAAAAATTACTGGTGAAGATATTACTTTAGGCTTACCGCGAGTAGAGCAACTGTTTGAAGTAAGAAAGCCAAAAAAACAAGCGATAATAAGTGAAATAAATGGTTTTGTAGATCGAATAAAAGACGAGCCGGAAGCATTTAGGAAAGAAATTATGATCAGACCGGAAAATAATATCTTGTCCGCAAAGAATAGAGAATTTAAAAAGAGAGTCTATTTCATTCCCAAAGATTTAAGAATTATCGTTGAAGAGGGACAGAAGGTAAGGGCAGGACAAAAATTGACCACTGGTTTTATTGACCCGAATGATATATTGAGAATTCAGGGTATCAAAGCAGTACAAAAATACCTTTTGGAACAGGTTCAGGAAGTTTATCGTTCGCAAGGTGTGACTATTAATGATAAGCATATTGAAGTAATTGTTAGGCAAATTGCCCGTTTGAATAAAATATACATTAAAGCTTCGCGTGATTCTGATTTGCTTTCTGGTGAACTAGTATATGTTTCAGATTTTGATCAGGCCAATAGAAAAGTGGCGCAAGAAAACGAGGAAATCCGAAATAAGAATAGGGAATTATTATTAAATAAAACCCTGGTTGGTTGCTTAAAGGATAATAAGGGTGAAAATGTTATTGGTGAAAATACTGTTATAGATGAAGGTATTATTAAAAAACTTGAAAATTCTGAATGTCAAAACTTTGATATTTGGGAAGTGCCCGGTAAAATGACTAATATTGTTCAGGGTGAAATTAACTTTATGGATCGGATAAAAGACCATGTATTAATTGATTTTATGGTCCAAAGCAATAATGATAATAGAGATAATAACATCAATAGTGAGGGATATGAAAAGAATGATTTATCAAATATGAAGGGAAATACCATAACAAGAGAAATCGCTCTGGAATTAATAAAAAATGGAATAAATAAAGTAAGAATTTTCAATCCAGAAAACAAAATTAAATTAATAGGTAAAACAGTAGCTCAGGATATTAAAGATCAGAGTGGGCAAAAGGTTATAGTTTCAGCTAATACTATTTTAAATGAAGATCATATTGAAAAGATAATTAAGCAGCAGTGTGAACAGGTAATAATATGGAGTGATGTTAAAGAAATCAATATTAAGGAGAATTTAATAAGTTTTATCAAAGAAGATGTTATTGGAAAAAATCTTGGAGAAGAATTGAGAGATCCAAAAACTGGGAATATTATTGCCGATAAAAAACAACCGGTTAGTAAGAATATTATAAGAAAGGCTTATATGGCTGGAATCAGCGATATACCTTTAGAAGATGGTCGTTTCTTTTCTTTAGAAGGAAGAACTTTAGATTATATTTATCATAATCTAATCGGAAAAATAATTGCTCAGGATATTGTAGATAAAGATACGGGAGAAATAATCTTACCAGCTGGTGAGAAAATTAATAAAGATAATGCTAATATATTTTTTCAAAACAGTGTTGAAGTAGTAAAATATAGAACCGAAAGTAGTCTTCAAGAAGCAATAGTATTAATTGAAAGCATTGGTTTCATGAAAAGGATAAAACAACCCGCGGTTGGAATGCCTATTATACAGGGTATTACTCAAGCCTCTTTGTCCACGGAAAGTTTTTTATCAGGCGCCTCTTTCCAACGAACCACTCATGTCTTAACCAATGCCTCAATTAAAGGTAAAGTAGATTACTTATATGGTTTAAAAGAAAATGTAATAATTGGAAACATTATTCCTGCTGGTACAGGGCTAGCCAGATATAGAGATGTTGAAATAACATCTCTATATGAAGAAGAATTGGAGAAAGAAGCACATCAATTAACGGAAAATAGGGAACAAAATGAAAACTGATGCTAAATAAATAGTTACAATGAAGAATTATACCTAGTTGTTTACCAAATTTAAGAATATAAAAAATAATTTTACGGAAAATGTTTTTTTGTAAAATTTTTATTGACATCATTCAATGATGTTGTTAAAATGTTTAAGTATTTTAACTGGGTATTACATTAAAAAAGGTGGTAGAGATATGCCAACAATTAATCAATTAGTAAGAAGAAGAAGAAAAAGAGTAATTAAAAAATCTGGTACTCCCGCTTTAAAGGGATCTCCCCTAAAAAGAGGTGTTTGTACACGAGTATGGACTATAACACCAAAAAAACCTAATTCTGCTTTAAGAAAAGTTGCCAGAGTGAGATTAACTAATAATATGGAAGTTACTGCTTATATTCCTGGTATTGGACATAATTTACAAGAACATTCCATCGTATTAATTAGGGGTGGTAGAGTAAAGGATTTGCCAGGAGTAAGATACCATATAGTACGTGGTGTAATGGATGCCACGGGAGTAGATGGTAGAAAACAAGGTCGATCTAAATATGGAGCTACCAGACCAAAGAAATAGAAGTATTTTATAATAACCAAATTTTTTAATATAAAGCATATCGAGGTGGATAGTAATGTCCAGAAAAAGAAAAGCAATTAAGCGCGAGATAAAAGAAGACCCTGTTTATCAAGATAAAACCGTAGCAAAGTTTATTAATCATATTATGTGGGATGGTAAAAAAAGTATTGCCCAAAAAATATTCTATGATGCGCTAACCATAGTAAAAGAAAAAACCAAAAAAGATCCCTTGCAGGTATTTCATCAAGCTATGGAAAATGTGATGCCTATCTTGGAAGTTAAATCAAGACGTGTTGGTGGGGCAAGTTATCAAGTACCTGTTGAGGTTGCTCCTGATAGAAGAGTGACTTTAGCTATGAGGTGGATTATTAATTTTAGTAGAAGTAAAACTGGTAAACCTTTTTCCGAAAAGCTTGCAGCTGAGTTAATAGATGCTGCACAAGGCACTGGGTCTTCAGTTAAGAAAAAAGAAGATACTCATAAAATGGCAGAAGCAAATAAAGCTTTTGC
>CAZGKY010000160.1:0-4622 GCA_964525625.1 uncultured Atribacterota bacterium
ACAATCATAGAAATTTTCTTTTCATTAGATAGATGTTTAATAACCTCCACAATATTTTTTGCTTCTTTCTGGTTCAAGCCAGCAGTAGGCTCATCAAGCAGTAAAACTGAAGGTTTAAGACATAAAGCTCTGGCAATCTCAATTCTCCTCTGTATTCCATAAGGAAGATCCTCAACATTTTGATCAGTGTATTCAGATATCTGAAGCATGCTAAGTACTTCATCAATTTCCTGATCCATTTTCCTTTCTGTTTCAATAAAAGCAGGAGTCCGGGCAATTGAGCTCCATAAAGAATAATTAATTTTTTGATGAAATGCTGGTCGAATATTTTCTCGTACGGTCATGCCGGGCATAAGTCTGATATTTTGGAAAGTGCGAGCAATTCCGCTGGCCGATATTCGGTGTGGAGCCCATTCTGCTATGTTTTGCTCATGAAAAAGAATTTGCCCGGCATTTGGTCTTAACAGACCGGTAATAAGATTGAAGACGGTAGTTTTACCGGCACCATTGGGACCGATTAGCCCAAGTAGTTCTCCCTGATATAGTTCAAAATCAAGATCAGAAACAGCTTTTAGTCCACCAAATTGTTTGGTTAATTTTCTTATTTGCATATCTACTGGCATTTTATATACCCCTGGTTCTCTAAAAATAAGGACACGGGAAAGCGTTCATATTTCTTTCCCGCGTCTTCTTTTAAAGTTACTTAAGATATTCTATCATGTCTTAATCATTTTTTTATGGCACCCATAGCTTCCAGAACTGGTGTTAGATGATTAGCAATCTCTTCTGGTTCCATATGAGTATAATAGCGAAGTTCTCCATTTTTTATCTGCTTAAATATTACCGGTCTATTAGGTACCCTTGGATATATTGCCGTTTCTGGATCTGGATAGGATATTGGGACAATTGTAGTTTGAAAAACAGGCCATAATTGCAGGGTATTTCTAATAGCTGTTCTCTTCTGGGCTAAGGTCATAGAATCCCATACTTCATCTCCAACTATACCAATAATTGCCTCTATTGACTCAAGAACTAACCTCATAGAATCATAACCAATTGATTCAAAACAACCCGGCTCTTCACCATATTTACTCTTATAGTCTAATACGAATTTTTTGCCTATTTCAGTAGTAGGAGCATCACCAGCAAATTGGGTAGAAATATAGGCCTCTTCTACAGCATCTCCTCCAACTTCTACAACACTTTTATCATCACCACCATCAGTGAAGAAAAGTGGCACTGTAATACCTAGACTCCTTGCTTGTTTAGAATAAACTGGAGCATCCTGTGGTTCAGGAGGGAAGGTAACAAAAGCATCTATTTTATCCTGGACACCTCTAATTCTAGTAAGTTGGGCAGTGAAAGTCATATCACCAGTCATATAGGATTCCACCTGAACTATAGCTGAAGGATCATTTGTAAAGTATTTAAATGCTTCCTGAAAAGCTTTGGATAGATAAACACTATAAGCACTAGCAGCATCATAAAGTACTGCCACCTTTTTCCATCCCAATTCTTCCACACAGAATTTAGCTGCCGCTGTCCCCTGAAAGTGGTCACCATAGGCAGGCATAAAAATATATTCGCCTATCTCTGGTTGAGTTGGAGTTGTTGCCGGACCAGTTAAGAAGACCGTACCATTTGCCTGAAATACCGGACCAGAAGCAGAGGTCAATGAGTCATCTTCACTTCCAATGGCAGCTAATACTTTTCTTTCTTCGGCAAGTCGCTTGGCTGCTCCCGCTATTACATCTAATTCACTTTGGCCGTCAATATTGATATATTCCACTTTTCGACCATATATTCCCCCCGCCTCATTTACTAAATCAACAGCTAACTGAGATCCTTTCAAACATAACTGACCAATTGTTCCTCCAAATCCAACCTGATCCCAAATCGAGCCAATTAATAATGGTTCTTTTGTTTGAGCGAATGTTACTATAGTAGTTCCTAAAAAGAAAAATAATACTAAAATTACCTTCAAAGCTTTTAAATTTTCTCTTCTCAAAGTTAAATACCTCCTCAAAATTATAATTTTATTTAATACTAATTATTATTTATATGCTTCTATAGATTTACCCCCCTTTTTACATCTAAATATCTAAATGATGGTCTGTGTGGTATTAATTATCTAATATTATAATAAGCAATTTATTTTTACTCTGAAGTCTAATATTGTTTGATAAAAAAGAACTTGGTTAATAATCTTTCTTTCTCTGGATTGACATTATCATTTATTAATTAATTTAATTATATATGAAAAATGAATTTGGTTTTCTTTTCTATATTAATTTTTTACTATATTAACCATTCTTATAATACTTTTATTAACCTGTTAACCATAATATATAACACGCAAATATTTTATTGTCAATTACTTAAATATCTTCTGTCAATTAAAAGTTAAAACTGCACACTTTTTTTGTGATTTAAAGTTTAAAAGTGTCCACACTGTAACTATAATCTAAAAATCAAAAGATAAGAGGTTTTAGATTCTGGTTTCTTTATATAAGAAGTTGAAAAAATCAGCTTATATCCTTATATAGATTATAAGTAGTATATTTTTTTATTTGTTGCAAGAATAAAATATAGGTTCTAAAAAGAGGCTACTTAGGACTATCAATGACAAGAAGATTATATACCAAGCCAAAAGATTTCACCAAATGATATCAAAATAATCTGTTTAAGATTATTTTTTAACTGTAATATTATCTATTCTTTTTGAATAAACTGAATACTGTCTTCATCTATATCCAGATAGACTTTTCCTACAATAAATTCTTTGGGAGCATAATCCTCAACAATTAGCTCAAGATTATTTTCAAGCCGAATCCAGTAACGAATTATTTTGCCTAAATAACTACTCTGGGTAATAGTACCTTCCCATATATTAATAGTATTATGATGATCATCAGGTTTTTCTTTATAAATTCTAATGTCTTCAGGTCTAATACTTATTAATAACTTTTCATTAACTGAAAAACTGTTATTTTTTATCTTATTCATTGATACTTGTTGCCCATTACAATCTAAGAAAATCTTATCATCTTCTATCTTTTTAACTATTGCTTCAATAAAATTCTTCATTCCAATAAAATCTGCTACAAACTGATTTTTTGGATAATTATAAATTTCCCATGGAGTTCCAATCTGCTGTATTTCCCCAGAATTCATAACAACTATTGTATCGGACATAGAAAGAGCCTCTTCCTGATCGTGAGTAACATAGATGGTAGTAATCCCAAGTTTTTTCTGAATCTGCTTAATTTCATTACGGACACTAATTCTAAGTTTTGCATCTAAGTTAGACAAAGGTTCATCCATTAATAAAACTTCTGGTTCCAATATAATAGTTCGACCAAGGGCTACTCGCTGTTGTTGTCCCCCGCTTAACTGTGAAATCATCTGTTTTTCTTTCCCTTCCAAACCAATAAATCTTAAGATATTTTTAACCTTTTCTTCTATTTCACTTTTCGGCAATTTTTTGATA
Organism: uncultured Atribacterota bacterium; assembly: GCA_964525625.1. Lineage (GTDB taxonomy): Bacteria > Atribacterota > Phoenicimicrobiia > Phoenicimicrobiales > Stramentimicrobiaceae > Stramentimicrobium. The sequence goes on from CAZGKY010000160.1 coordinate 3,491, forward strand.
TATAAACCATAAGCTAGGTTATTAAACACATTCATATGGGGAAATAAGGCATAGGATTGAAATACCATACCTACTTTTCTTTTATGAGGAGGAATGTTATTAATAAGCTGATCATTTAAAAATATTTTGCCACTATCTTCTTTAACAAATCCAGCAATAATTCTAAGAGTAGTTGTTTTTCCACATCCTGAAGGTCCTAATAAAGTGGTAAAACTCCCTCTTTCAATTTCCAAATCTAAATCTTTAACAGCATCAATATTACCATATCTTTTATTTAAATCTTGAATTATAATATGTGCTTTTTCCATTTAAGCTCCCCTTTGACTTTGAGAAAAAAGATTGATCCCCTTACCTAAAAAGAAATGTGTGAAGAAAATGACCAATAAGGCAATCCCAAAAAGAGTAACACACAACGCAATAGCTGGACCTAATTCAGCATACTGTATCAAGCTTAATATCTCTACTGTAGCAGTATTTTTCCCAGGTGAAATTAAAAATATTACAATACTTAAATTGGTAATGGAACGTAAAAATCCCATAATAAATCCAGAGAAAAATGGAATTTTAAGTAAAGGAAAAATAATATCCTTAAAAACCTGTAATGGATGAGCCCCTAAATTAATGGCTCCCTCTTCAATTTCAATCCCAATCTGCGTCAAACTTGCAGTACAGGCTTGATATCCCAAAGGAATATTCCAGATCATCAATCCAAAAATAATAATAATTGATGTACCGGTTAGAAGTAAAGGCGGGCTATTAAAAGCTAACAGAAAACCAATCCCAAGAAAGATGCCGGGTATTGATGCCGGTAAGATGACCACAAAATCCAGCAATTTTTTACCCAAAAAATTTTTACCATAAATAAAATAGCTGGCAAATAAAGAAAAAATTGCAGCAGCACCAGCAGCAAACAGGGCATACCGGATACTATTGTAAAGACTGCTAATTTTTGTTCCTAACAATATATTCCAATGCTGTAAGGAAAAACTCCAGTCAATACCCCATGTTTTGGTGAAAGAACCTACCAGTAATACCCCATAGACCAGAATAATAATAAAAACGATGAAGCAACACAACGAAAAGAGTACCCACTTGGTGAAATTGCCTACTAAAGGTTTTTCTAAGCCACTAC
>CAZGKY010000161.1:0-4493 GCA_964525625.1 uncultured Atribacterota bacterium
TCCGGTTACGTTGTGGTTTTTGTGCGTTATTGGTTACAACACACACATTTACCATAATGATAACTGGGGGTTATTTATTTTTCAAAGAGCATTTTCATGTATTACAGGAATTCTTATACTAATGGGTTATCCCTTTTAGTAAAACACTTTATTTCCCTGCTTCTATGTTCAAAACACCAGCTCCTGACATTCGTCCCTCTTTAAGAATTAACAGAGCCTCGTTTACCTCTTCTAATCTGAATTCAGTTATTTCCGAAATAATTGGAATTTTAGCAGCCAGTGGTAAAAATTCCTCTGCATCTTGTCTGGTAACATTGGCTACGCTCTTAATCTCCTTTTCCTGCCATAACTGTGAGGCATAGTCAAGTGACGGTATGAGCTCCTCCTTGCGAATAGCATTAATTACCAGTCGGCCTCCCTTAGCTAATACTTTCAAAGCCGCGCTGACTGGTTTTCCAGCAGGAGTAAAATCTATAGCACAGTGTAATGGGTGAGGAGGTATATCACCAGTAACTCCAACCCAATCTGCCCCTAATTTTTTAGCAAGTCTCTGATGTTGAATTTGACCAGCACGAGTAAACACAAATATTTTACTGTCAGGGAACTTATAGCGAGCTATCTGAATTACTAAATGAGCCGAGGCACCAAATCCAAACAGGCCTAAATTTTGCTTATCCTCCATTCCGGTTAAACGTAAAGCTCGATAACCAATTACCCCGGCACAAAGTAAGGGAGCAGCTTGAATATCGGAAAAAAAGGAAGGTATGGGATAAGCAAAATCCTCTGCTACTACTGTATACTGAGCATACCCACCAGGAGCACTAAATCCAGTCCATTTAGCCTGGTCACATAAATTTTCATATCCTCTTTTACAATAAAAACATTTACCACAAGCCCAATTTATCCAGGCAATACCCACTCTATCTCCTCTCTGATACCGACTAGCTCCAGGACCTGCTTTTTCCACCTCTCCTACAATTTCGTGTCCCGGAATAATAGGCAGATGGGGAGGAGTAAGTCGACCTTCGATTTCATCCAGCTCAGTATGACAAATACCACAAGCTTTCACCTTAACTAAAATTTCTTTTTCTCCTGGTGAGGGAATTGGTATATCTTCTAAAAGGAGAGAGTTTTTATTTACTGGTGCTGTTTTCTTTAGCAGCATTGCCTTCATAAGATAAATCCCCATCTTTCTATATCTTATGATATTATTATAGCTTCTTCATTCTGTTATTAGCATAAATAAAATTGAATTAATAAGACTGTTTACTAAATTATATCATAGTAAATATATATTGAAGATTTTATACTTTTCAAAAGAATAGGTGGTCTAAGAAAAAACTAGACCACCCATTCTTATATCTTTATATTTAATATTTACTCTACTGGAATAAGCAGTTCCTGTCCAGGTAAGATGAGTCGAGGATTGGCTAATTTATTAAGTTCGATAATTTTTTCCATAGTAGTGCCAAATTTTTGAGCAATCTTCCACACAGAATCGCCGGCAACAACAATATAAGTTTGAGGCATTTCTATCTCAGCTAACCAATTCTGTCTTACTGGTGAAATAACTCCTGCCTTTTCAACTGCTTCCATCAGGGCATCCCTGACTGGTAGAAAAGTATTATTTGTCTCAACAGCCTGGGAAAAATTATAATTATCTCCGCCGGTAGCCATAAAATCATTAGTCACCACCGTATAGTATTCATCCATTTCTACTGGTCTACCATCTGCTAAAACCATGCTAATAATTCTATTCCCTGCTTCTGCTTTTTTATCATAAGTGACCCTTACCCCAGATATTTGTATCCAACCCACATTATCGTTCATAATCCCATGTTCAATATTGGCTTTTACATCAGCCCCGGATATCTTCAGAACATAAAGGGTATTGTCAAAAGGCATTACCTCATATAATTTCCCTGCGGTAATATTACCAGCAGGAATAGAAGTTCTCAACCCTCCTCCATTGGTCATAGCAATTTGGGCTCCTACCTTCTCCCTCATAACTTCACAAACCCACTCACCTAACAAAGAAGGTCCGGCATAACGATCATGGTCTAACTCAACAGTAGTTTGGCCTAATACTCTGCCCAGAATTGGTTCCAATTCTGTCTCATACTTCTGATAGAGGGTTAAGGTATTAGGATCATCCTTTAAGGTATCAGCCCTTTCATAAAGGTGATCAAGTGATGGCTCTGCCTTTACCAGTTGATTATTTTCATCCAGAGTAAAGACAATTTTGGCAATAGTTCTTCCATTATAATAAGCCTGCACTACCGGTATACCATTTACCAATCCACTCACACTGGCATGGGTATGGGCTGAGATAACAGCATCAATTCCTTCCACCTGGCATAAATCTACTGCTTCACCAGTAATATTTCCTTCTTTATCTTGATATGATCCTAAATGAGTCAAGGCAATGATTAAATCTGCTCCCTCTGCTTGCACCTGGGGAACCCATTGTGCTAAACTATCTACCGGATCCCTAAATTCATAATTTTCTACATTTTCCTTAAGAGTCTTGTAAGCAGTTTCAGGAGTTGCTAACCCAATAAATCCAACCATTACTCCTGCTTTCTCAAGGATTACGTAAGGTTCTGCCCATGCTACTGGTTCATTTGTCCTTTTATCATAGATGTTGGCACAAACAAAAGTCAGGTTACCATCTTCTGCCCATTTAGTAATCCTATCGATTCCCCAATCAAATTCATGGTTTCCCACCGCAGATAATTCAACCCCAATTTCTTTGAACACCGCAGAAACTGGTTCTCCATATAGTAAATTAGACATGGCACTCCCTTGATAATTATCACCAGCAGAGACAATAATTGTTCCTTCGGGATTCCTGGCTTTCTCACTTTTCAGGGCATCAGCCAGCTTGGCCGCCCCCACATTTTTTCCGGAAGGAGCAAGACTGCCATGAAAATCGTTAAAAGATAACACCACAATCTCTTTTTCTGCTGCTGAAATAAGAAGTGTTGTACTTAAAATTAATAATGATATTATTAATGATATGATTAAATTTCTAAAAATTTTATTATTAAACATAATTATAGCCTACCTCCCAAATCTAAATTCATTAAACTTATTTCACAAAAAATATTCTTACCATAACTTCCCATTAGCTCCGGTTTAGCAAAAAAATCTTTCCTAAACTATCCCCTCCTCTCTATGCTTTGTTCTGGTTTTTAATTCTGTCTGATATCTAAATTAAATATGTACTATCTATAGCATTTTCCGTTATCATTATAAGTCTTTTTTCATATAAATTCCATTTTACTTTCTTCTAGAAGAAGTCCTTCTAAAATAATGGCCAATAAAATAATATCAATAATTAAAGTAAAATATACTACTATAGAAAGGTCTTTTTAAGAGAATGATTGATTATCTTTTCAAAAAATAATAAGAACAGGCAGGAATAATTTACCATTAGGGTAATGTTAAAGCAAGGAAATATTCAATAATGCCATTGTGAATACCCCAAGCCAATTCTCTTTGATATTCTGGTTGAAGTAGATACCAATTATCATCAGGATGCATTAAGAAGGCTGTTTCCACCAGGACACTGGGCACCTGAGGCCGCCTTAACACAGTTAGGTCAGCTCTTTGCCATACCCTCGTTTTAGGAAGTCCGGTCTTTCTTGCTAAATTATCCAGAATAATTTCAGCCAACTTCTGATTGTAATTATAATTATAAATGGTCATAGGTCCATGATAATTGATAGCATCTGCCCCTTCAGCATGAGCATTGGCATGAATACTGATAAAAAGATCAGCTTGCTGTTCAATAGCTATAGCAATACGTTGTTGAATAGTGACATTCACATCTTGAGAGCGCGTCATTATTACTTTGGCTCCTCTCTCTTCTAATAATTGTTTTAGATATTTACTAATTGCTAATACTACATCTTTTTCATGAATATCACCGGGACCAATAGCCCCAGGGTCTTCTCCACCATGTCCTGGATCCAGTACAATGACCCGGTCTTGAAGTAAGTTATCTTTTGTCCTATCAGGCAATTTTCTTAAACTTATCACCAATTCTGCATCATCCCAGTAATAATTAAATCCTGCCAGTAAATGATATAATTTTATATCTATAGCTATGGTATCTGACCACTGTTCTGAACGTAGAGAAGTAAACTCCAAAGCCCTGATAGATGAAGATTGTCCTTCTATGCTGATATCTTTGCTTTGTTCTACTCCATATAGTTTAATTCTCAACTGCTGAGGTTCATCCTCTATCAAAAAGGGATTAAATTGCAGGTTACCAAAACGAATTTCCGTTTCGGTTTCAGTTTCTTTTAAGCTAATTTTAGAAAGAATAGGCTGGTATTCTCTTTCCTTATCTTCAATTTCCTGAACATTATTCTGATGGACAAAAAAGTTTTCTGCTCCCAATTTTACCCGGTAATAATTTCCCGCACTACCAGAAATTTTAAAGCGGGTACCAGCTAATAAATCAAAACTTACAACCTCAGTAGGCC
>CAZGKY010000162.1:0-4487 GCA_964525625.1 uncultured Atribacterota bacterium
TTTTTATCCAGTTACCTGGATCTAAGTTGGAACTGTCTTTCCCGGGTATTCCCCAAGGTTCATAACAAACAAGGTCCACATCTTTATCTTGGAAAAAATGCTTGACATAACTATACAGTGATTGAAATGATTTTTTACTGGGACTGGCTACCTTATTTTGAAGACTACTAGCAATTGTTCCTCCAGTAAAGATAACCAGTATTCTCTCTTTTCTACTCATTATCTTGCCTGTGTTGTTAGATTTTAAATATTAATGGTTTATAAATTTGCATTGAACAAATGTCAAAATAATAATATATTCTGTTCACTTGGTTAAATATATTAGGATTTACTTTTAAGTAAAAGAACCAGTTAGTTAACCATATCTTTGAATAATATAATTTTATCATTTTATTTCTAAAAAGTCTTCTCAATGTTCAATTTTGCTTATTTCAATATCAGTAATTTTTTGTTATTGTATTAGATTAGATATGATTTTTATTAATATTGATAGTATATTTTTTTACCAGCCGATAAAGTTCAGGTAAAATTTTCTGGGATTTATAGATAGTAAAACTTGTTCTTTAAATAATAGAAGTTGTAATACATATGACAACATATTATAATATATTTAAGGAAAGAGTAATCTTAATATAAATATAAGTTAACCATAACGACGGATAAGAATGATGAATAAGAATTATAAATAATTGATGATAAGAATTTATTGATAGGAGAATAATTTTGAAGTCAATTAAAAAAACAGAAAAATTAACCAGTCAGGTTTTTGAGCAGCTAAAAGATGAGATTATTACCGGGAAGTGGAAGCCGGGGTGTAAAATACCTTCCGAAAATAAACTTGCTGAGATATTAAATGTTAGCAGAATAACTATAAGAGAGGCTTTACAGGCCTTAGTTGTTCTTGATCTTTTAGAAAAGAAAAGAGGACAAGGTACCTTTGTCAAACATTCTTTTACTGATTCATTCATTAGCTCTCTATTACCACTTATTCAATTTGATCGTTCTCAGGCAGTTTATATGCATGAATATAGGAAAATAGTAGAAATTGGCTCTATGGAATTGGTAGTGGAGCGGGCTTCAACTGAAGATATCAAACGATTGAAAGATATTTTAGAAGAAATGAAAAAATATCGAGAAAATAATTTAGAAAAGTTTGCCTTTGAAGACCTTAACTTTCATTTGGCATTATCACAAATTACCAAAAATCCTATTATTATTAGAGCAAATTTTGTTATTAAAGATTTTTTCCGAAATCATATGATTAAAATTGTTGAAGCTATGGGAACGGAGCCTGGTTTATATTTTCATGAAAAGATTATCCAGGCCATTGAGAATAAAGATAAAAAAGAAGCAAGGCAGTTGATGAAGAAACACTTGGAAAATAATGAAACATACTTACACCTTATGTGTAATTAAGAAGGATTCTTTAACTGATTAATAATTAATTAATAGCGAAAAATTCTTTAATTTCCCTTGACATAGGAAATAAATATTATTAATATAATATAAGAATAAGTTGTAATACATCTGTTATCTTATAACTTTAACAAATAATACTCTGTCAAGAAAATTCAATAATATTTAGCTTTAAACATATCGAGAAATCTACTGCAATTTTTTTAAAATCTTGTTAATAGAAAAATCCTAGTTTAACCGGTTTATTTTAAGCTAAAGTGTAAATACTACTAGAAATAAGTACATATTATTAATATAGAAATAGTGCAATATTTCTTAGAGGTTATCTATGGACAATAAAAAAATCAGAGAGTTAGAAAAAAAAGCAAAGATTATCAGAGAAGGAATTTTGGACTGTATTGGAGTTGATAAAAAAGGTCATCTTGGTGGTTCCATGTCTTCTGCCGATCTAGTAGCCGCCCTATATTTTTATAAAATGAAAATTAATCCCAAAAACCCTGCTGATCCCGAACGTGATCGTTTTATATTTAGTAAAGGACATTCTGTACTGGCTCAGTACGCTGCTTTAGCAGAGTTAGGATATTTCCCCAAATCAGAATTAAAAAGGACTAAAGAGCTTGGTTCTATTTTGCAGGGACATCCAGAAATAAGGACCCCAGGCATTGAGGCTAATACTGGTTCTTTGGGGCAGGGGTTATCTATTGGTGTGGGAATGGCCTTAGCAGCAAGATTAGATCATAGGAAATATCGAGTTTATGTGATTGTTGGAGATGGTGAATTATGTGAGGGACAGATTTGGGAAGCAATAACCTGTGCTAATTTTTATCGTTTAGATAATTTGGTGGTAATTGTTGACCATAATCGGTTTCAGGCTAGTGGAGCTATCCAGGAAAGATATAATTTAGGTAATATCAAAGCTAAGTTTGAGATTTATGGTTGGAAAACCTGGGAAATTGATGGTCATAATATGGCTGAAATTGTATCTGCTTTAGATCAGACAGACCGGGTCAAAGATTCCCCCTGTGCTATTATTGCTCACACCATAAAAGGAAAGGGTGTTTCCTTTGCCGAGAATAATTATAGTTTCCACAATAATTCTTTAACCCAGGAGCAATATGAACAGGCTCGTAGAGATATTGCCAGTATTCAGGTATGAGGTGTAGAATAATGAGGGTAGATAATTTAAGAGAAGCATATGGTCAAGAACTATTAGCAGTTGCTCAGGAAGATGATCGAGTGGTTGCTCTGGATGCTGATTTATGTGGCTCTACTATGACCATATATATGGAGAAAGAGTTGCCGGAAAGATTTTTGGAAATGGGTATAGCAGAGCAAAACATGGTTTCGGTAGCTGCCGGTCTATCTTTATCGGGTAAGATACCTTTTGTCAATTCCTTTGCCGTCTTTGCTGCTGGCCAACCTTATAATCAGATTCGCCAAGGAGTAGCTCTACCTAATTTAAATGTTAGAATTGTTGGTTCTAGCTGTGGTCTTTCCGATGCTGGTGATGGAGCTACTCACCAATCGATTGAAGATATTGCTATTATGAGAGCAATTCCCAATATGACTATTGTTGTTCCAGTAGATGCTGAAGAAACTCGAAAAGTAGTTCGGGCGTCTCTAAGACATCAAGGACCAATTTATATTAGAATTAGTCGCAGTTCGTTACCACTACTTACTGATCCTAATACTGAGTTTGAAATAGGGAAAATGCTCTGCTTAGCTGAGGGAACAGACATCACCATTTTTGCAACTGGTATAATGGTTTTTCAGGCACTACAGGCTCGGGAAATGTTAAGTCAGAAGAATATTTCAGTGCGTGTAGTTAATGTAAGTACTATTAAACCTTTACATCGGGAAGAGGTGCTAAAATATATTAAAGGAGTAAGAGGTATTGTTACTGCTGAAGAACATAGTATAATTGGCGGTTTAGGGAGTGCTATTGCTGAAGCTTTATGCGAAAAGATGATACCTATTAAAATGGTGGGTATTGAAGATCAATTTGGTCAGTCTGCCAGTACTCATGAAGAATTGTTACAGTATTATAAATTAACGCCAGAAGCAATTATTGAAAAGGTTAAAGCCTTGCTTAATAGGGATTAATGATTGTCAACTTAACCTAAGCTCGTGATAGGACCTTTTAAAGAAAGGAGATGAAAATTATGACCAAGCCAAAAATCGGTTTTATTGGGATCGGGATTATGGGTTTTCCCATGGCTAAAAATTTACTTAAAGCGGATTATCCTCTTATGGCCTATGATTTGAATGAACAGGCTTTAGATAAAATTGTACAAGAGGGCGCTCAAGAGGGAGGGTCTTGTGCCCAAGTAGCTCAAAATTGTGACATAATCATCACCATGTTACCCAACTCCCCGGATGTACAGAAAGCTATTTTAGGGGAGCAAGGTGTCTTAGAAGGAGCTCGTAAAGGACAAATCCTTATTGATATGAGTTCTATTGCCCCCTTGGTTTCTCAAGCTCTAGCCCGGGAACTAGCTAAGAAAGGGATCGATATGTTGGATGCTCCAGTCAGTGGAGGACAAGAGAAAGCTCAGTCCGGAACCCTGGCTATCATGGTAGGGGGAAAGGAAGAAGTTTTCAGTTATTGTAAACCCATACTGGAGGTAATGGGTAAACCAGTACTGGTAGGAGATATTGGTGCAGGTGGAATTACCAAATTAGTGAATCAGGCCATTGTGGCAGTAAATATTGCTATTATCGCCGAAGCCCTCCTCTTAGGTAAAAAGGCTGGAGTTGATCCGGAAAAGATCTTTATGGCAATAAAGGGAGGGTTAGCTGGTAGTCAATGTCTTACTGATAAGGCACCACGTATGTTCAGTGGGAACTATGATCCTGGATTCCGCATCAAGTTACATGTCAAAGACCTGAACAATGTATTACAGACCAGTCAGGAACTGCACAATGCTATGCCTTTGACTGCCCAAGTTATGGAGATGATGCAGAGTTTAATGTCTGAAGGTCATACTGAGGTGGATCATGCGGGATTGGCACTCTTTTATGAAAAAATAAACGGAGTTTCCTTGCGTAAGGAATTATAGGAAATAGATAAG
>CAZGKY010000163.1:0-4472 GCA_964525625.1 uncultured Atribacterota bacterium
CTGAAAGCTCTTGCTGATGGAGGCTTCCAGGTGGGAGAACTGGCCAAATATTATTTCCCCGGAGGCCATTCGGTTGAAACCCTGGATAAGGACAAAGCCCTTTCCGAGACCAATGAACTGCTTAAAAAAGATAATGCCGTCATTTTTGAAGCCGCAGTGCGCTATAAGGACTTTTTTATAAGAGCGGATATCCTGCAAAAAGAGGGGAACCACCTTGACCTCCTGGAAGTCAAGGCAAAATCATTCACTCCAGGCAAAGACAGCTTTTTCAATAAAAATGGTACTCTTTCTTCCAAATTTTATGAATACCTGGCAGATGCTGCCTTCCAGAAGTATGTAATAAGCCAGGCTTTTCCGGGCTGTACGGTAGCTGCCAACCTGATGTTGATAGATAAAACCGCAATCTGTCCCACCGATGGGCTTAACCAGAAGTTCAAGATCACCAGGAGCAGGGATGATAGAACTCGTGTTACAGTGATGCCTGAACCAACTCAAGAAGATCTTTCAACCAGATTACTTAAAACGATAAATGTCGATGACTGTTGCGACGTGATCTATCACAGCGATTTTGGCCAACCGGATCGACCTATGAGTTTCACTGAATATATAGACTTTCTGGGACAGCACTATAAAAGAAACGAGAAGATCCCACCCATGCCATCTTCGGAATGCAAAGATTGCCCTTATAAAACAACCCAAGCTGATGAAATGGCTGGTTTGAAAAGCGGTTTTAATGAATGCTGGAAGGAGTGCTTTAACCTTGGTGATGATGATCTTAAGAAACCGACAATCCTTGATATCTGGAATTTTAGAAGAAAGAATGAGCTGTTAAGCGAAGGGCGCATTAGGATAACCGATGTTGAAGAAACAGATATTAATCTTAAGGAAGATAAAAAACCCGGAATTTCCACCAGCCAGCGGCAATTGTTACAGATACAGAAAGTAAAAGCCGAAGATAGCTCCGCCTGGATAGATTTTCAAAATCTCAAAAGGGAAATGGCTAGTTGGGTTTACCCCCTCCATTTTATTGATTTTGAGACTTCCATGGTTGCCATTCCATTTAACAAAGGCAGAAGGCCTTATGAAGGGATAGCTTTCCAGTATTCCCATCATGTAGTCCACCAAGATGGAAAAATAGAACACTGCAGCCAACACCTTGATACTGCACCCGGTATATTCCCCAACTACAGTTTTTTAAGAAGCCTTATGGAAGATCTAAAGCACGATAATGGCACCATCTTCAGATATGCTCCGCATGAAAATAGCTACCTCAATACCATTTACACACAGATACTGGAAGATGAAAACGTAGCAGACAAGGAAGAACTATGCGGTTTTATACGCTCAATCACCAAATCTACTGACAGCCAGGTGGAAGAGTGGCAGGGCGAAAGGAATATGGTTGATATGCTGGAACTGGTTAAGCGGTATTATTATGATCCGGCAACCAATGGGTCCAATTCCATAAAACAGGTTCTTCCGGCCATATTAAATAGCTCTAAATTCCTGCAGGAAAAGTATTCCCAACACATCTATGGAGCAGAAGGCGGAATTCCCAGCCTTAATTTCAAAGACTGGGCATGGATAAAATTTGAAGAAGGCCGAGTCGCAGATCCATACTCCCTGCTGCCTAAAATGTTTGAGGATGTGGAAGAAAAAGATTTTTTACTTCTGGATACCTACAATCAGCTAAAGGATGGCGGTGCAGCAACCACCGCTTATATGCGAATGCAGTTTACCGATATGAGCGACTATGAGAGGCAAGAAATATCCCAGGCCCTACTTAAATATTGCGAACTTGATACCTTGGCAATGGTGATGATTTACGAAGGTTGGAAGGATATGTTGTCATCCGGATGTTAACCTAAATCATCATTTCCCGAAAAACCTCCTATCATGTGCTATAATGATACCGTTTCCCCAAAAACACTCGTAATAATGGTGAAAAAGTACGACACACAAAAAACTTCCCTATATGTGCTATGATAAGGAATCAATGCAAAATTACTGTGAAAATATATTTCCGCCAAAGCTTCTTTTCCTCATTTTCCCCACTAAATTCTAGCCTCTGTATTTCCCCGTTCTCCATACTCAATTATTTCTAATTAAAACATAGGGTCACACCTTAACCAGCTACCAAAAAACTTCTCTCACGGTGATACAATAAAAATTATTTGATGGAGGTTTGACATTGCGCGTTCTTAAAACTCCCCGATTCTCAACCAGATCCATCTGCCCACACCTAAGGGTTAGCAGTAAAACAGGTAGAATGACTATTGTAAAAGGCTCCTGGCCCGGCAAAAGAATGAAATAGCCCTAACAGTTAAACCGAATGATGTGAATTAAGGAGGAAAAATGAACCAGGGTTTATTAGGTGGATTATTGGGTGAACAACTTGCACAGGCGTTATTTGAGGGCAATGAATTGGTTGATGCAAAAATAAAAGTAATTAAGAATGAGAAAAATTGTATGAGTGGACTAGATTGTGCTGACAGTGAGATTGTATACTTTTGAAAAATAAAACAAGAAAATCCGCGGAGGATAAAGCGGAATTAAGCAAGAAGTGGTAAGGTCAGTGGCCAATAATCAGTTTGGTTATCTATATTATCAACTTAAATTAGAGGGGATAATTTATGAACAACAGCTTGAACGATTCTTATCTTATAGATCCGCATAGAAACATCTTTTACTATTATCGTGGCCCCGAAAAAAAGAAGACGGGGGACGATTTTATATACGACAAGCAAATAGAAAATAATATTACAAAAAGCCTGATCAATACTCTTGAATATTCCAGTTACGACACGGCTATGAAGGCTTTTTTATCATTAATAGAGCAAAGGCTGGATAAATGCGTTTTATCATTCAATACCCAGAAAACCTCAATAAACTATCGTTTTAGTCTTCAAACTATGCCGTTAATGAACGCGGATATAAAATACAAAATATTATTAACGATCTCGAATTCAGAGGTTTGTGATAATGTTCCAAGTATTCAATTGGGAAGTCGGCCTGATGCTTGGATAATAGGCGGAAAAGATTTTGCCATCATGATTGAGAGCAAGATAAGCTCTGCTCCTGATGAAAAACAATTAATTGGGCATATAAAAAGTGTTGGTTGGGAGCATGAAGATTATAAGCGTGTTGATTTAAAATGGCCAGAGGTATATGCCTGCTTAAAACGAGCAATCAACATAATTAATGATGGGAAAGATTCATTTATAATTGGTCAATTTATTAAATATTTGGAGGTTACGGGAATGGCACCATTTGAAGGTTTCAAAAATGCGGACTTTGATTTTTTCCTGGATTATGAAAATAATCGTGAATATGGACCGGTAATAAAAAATAAATTAAAAGATTTCGCTGCGCTTGTATATGATAAGCTTCCTGAAGAATTTAAATCGACTTATTCCGAACCACAATCTAATAGATTAACCAATGATCGAGCTGTTATGAATTTTGATAAAAAAACAAAACAATACGATATGTGCAATTTCACCTTAGAAGTGCGATCAGAAGGTTTATGTTGTCGTGCCGTTATTGGAGGTCGAAAAGTAAGTGATAAGAAGAGCCCCATATATAAAATATATAACAAGCTTCAAAATCAAAAGGAATTTGAGCAGTTTAGGGAAATGTTATCTGAGCTTGGGAAAGACTTTAGAATATTAATACATAGCAGATCGAGCGATAATGAAGGGATAAAGAAACCTATGCCGGGTGGTGATAATTGGAGCAGGAAGCTTGATTTGTCTTTAGATTCATTAACTGGCGAAGGCCTGCAAGCTATTATGAGTCTTTTAGTCTATATAAACTACCCTGGCATTATTGTAGACAGACTTATTCCCAAAGGAAGTCCTGAACTTAACAACCCTGATTTGTTAGTAGAAAAGAGCGTAGATTCTCTTACCAGGCTGCGTAAGGTTATAGATTTTGTAGAAAATTAGATATATAAAAAACCGGACAATTTAATATACAAGCGGTTACTTAAAAAAACCAATTTGACCGCCAGTATTACGTGAAAATACTGGCGGTTTTTATTTGCGTAAAGGAGGGTTTTAAAATGAGAACAGATTTTTCATACAAACCAAATCCAGAAAGGGCTATCTATTTGCATGGGGATATTGAGCCGGAACTTGTCAGTAGCCTAACACCACAGATTTTAAGCTTGCAGAGCCAGTCCAGAATGCCTATTACGGTTTTTATAGATAGCCCGGGCGGCGACGTTGAAAGCACTCATGACTTGCTCGAGCTGTTGAGCGTTTCTAATCAAACCTATGAAGAGCCTTGCGAGATTATAACCGTTGCGACGATACATGCATTAAGTGCCGCAGCTGATATTTTGACCTCCGGAAGTTATGCAATTGCGTATCCAAACAGCAAAATCCTACACCATGGCACCAGAATTTTTGAACGTGAGTGGACATATGAAAAAACAGCAGAAAGGGCAAAAGATTTCAGAATATCTCAAG
>CAZGKY010000164.1:0-4422 GCA_964525625.1 uncultured Atribacterota bacterium
CTATTGGAGAAAATTATCAGAAGATAAGATCAGAAATACCTTCTTATGTTAAGATAGTAGTTGCGGCCAAGACTAGAACATCAGCTGAAATAAAGGAATTGATTGAAGCAGGGGCTACTGATATTGGTGAGAATTATGTTCAGGAAGCTGAAAAGGTAAGAACAGTCCTGGGAGAAGATCTGATACATAAGGTAAAATGGCATATGATAGGACCTTTGCAAAAAAATAAAATTAACAAAGCACTACCTATCTTTGATTATATTCAGACAGTAGATACTCTTGAACTGGCAACAGCTATTGATAAAAGGATAGAGAAGTCAGGAAAGAAAGTAATATCTATATTGCTGGAAATAAATATTGGCAACGAAGAAACAAAATCTGGAATTAAACCTAGTGAACATAAAAACTGGGAAGAATTTATGGAGAAGTTAGTATATGAAATTTCATCTCTTACTCATATTCGTCTGGAAGGGATAATGACTATGGGCCCTCTCTCAGCCAGTCCGGAACAGTATCGTACCTACTTTCGCAGGACAAAATATATATATGATATATTAACTAAAGTAAAGTTAGAAAGAGTAGATATGAAATATTTATCAATGGGAATGACCGATTCCTATCGTATTGCGATAGAAGAAGGTGCGAATATGATTAGAATTGGCACAGCCATATTTGGTCCTCGAAAAAATATATAGTTAATTTCATTAAATAAAATAATTATAAGTATAAATATTTTTTAATAACTTGTTTAAGAGGAATGTAAAATAAAAAAATTAATTCTAAAGATTGAAAGGAATATTTTATTGAACTTTTTTCTAAAGTAGAGCAGGGAAGTATGATTCAAAAAATTGATATTATGGAATTATCCTATAAAGAGATGGAAGAGTTTATAACTAAGGAAGGTTTTCCTTCTTATAGAACAAGGCAAATATATCATTGGTTGTATCAGAAAAAAATTAACAATTTCAAGCAGATGAAGAATATTCCTCTTGATTTAATTACTACATTGGAATCTCTTTTTCAGCTGAAAATAATGGATAGTATAAGAACAATAAGATCTGAAGATGGCACTATAAAATTTCTTTTTCGGTTAGAGGATGGTCAGTTGATTGAGAGTGTTCTAATCAGAAATAAAAATAGAAACACAGCCTGTCTTTCTTCTCAGGTAGGTTGTATGTGGCGCTGTCTTTTTTGTGCTAGCGGGAGAGAAGGTTTTAAGAGGAATCTGCAGGTGGGAGAAATTGTAGGTCAACTATTAGCTATGGAGATAATTAGTGGGGAACATATTAATAATATTGTTTTTATGGGAATGGGAGAACCATTTGATAATTATCAACAACTAATAAAAGCTATCATCATTATTAATGAAAAATGGGGTATTAATATTGGTGCTCGAAAAATAACAATTTCTACCTGTGGTATTATTCCAGGAATAGAGAAACTTTCTGAAAATCAACTTCAAGTAGAGCTTTCCGTCTCCCTGCACGCAGTAGAAGACAAGGTAAGGACTTTTTTAATGCCGGTTAATAAAAAATATCCTTTGAAAAAATTAATATCGGCTTGTAGAAAATATGTTAGAAAGAAAAACCGTACTATAACTTTTGAATATTTACTATTAAAAGGTATAAATGACTCTCCCAAACAGGCAAAAAAGCTATCTTATCTAATTTCTGATTTTAAATCAAAGGTAAACCTAATTGTCTATAATCCAATTTCAAATCAAAGTAATCTTTCCTCCTCAGAAGAAGAAACTATCTTGTCCTTTCAGCAAATTTTGAAAAATAACCATATCCCTGTGACTATTAGGTATTCGAAAGGACGAGATGTTGAGGCTGCTTGTGGACAATTAAAGGTAAGTTATTTAAACATATTATAAAATATATCACTGCTTATAGCTTTTAAAAATTTGATAATAGATAATTTCTTGACTTTCTATTATTATCTGTTATACTTTTATAGGATATTTTTATGAGGGCCCATAGCTCAGCTGGTAGAGCAGCCGGCTCATAACCGGCCGGTCCCTGGTTCGAATCCGGGTGGGCCCACCAGTTATTTTAAAATCTATATCTACTTTAAGGAATTTTTTTCTATTAAATATAAGAACTAAAAGAATAAAGTGAATTAAGCAGAATTTTCTAATTAAGATTTGTTAAGAATTTTGAGTGTCTTAATTTTAAAAAAATG
The DNA here is from genome assembly GCA_964525625.1 of uncultured Atribacterota bacterium. Classification (GTDB taxonomy): domain Bacteria; phylum Atribacterota; class Phoenicimicrobiia; order Phoenicimicrobiales; family Stramentimicrobiaceae; genus Stramentimicrobium. The sequence continues at coordinate 2,185 of CAZGKY010000164.1, forward strand.
GAAAGATGAAAAATAAAATAGATAAATTACTTAAAATACTACAAAAAGAAAAAATTTTACCACCTGGTGTAACCTTTAATTCACCTTACTTTATTGTTTAATAAAGTAAGGTTTTTTTATTTTTGAAAGAAAACTGACTTTGTGATTCAAATTAAATAAGAATATTAGAGGGTAGATACAACTACTATTTAAATGTGATACCCAAAGAAAAGAACAGATTAAGTTCAAGGATAATTTCTAGATAATGAGGAGGGTAACTGTTGAAAGAAAAATTATATTCATTGTTGCTACTTCAGAAAATAGATAATGAGATCGCCTGGGAAAATGCCAAACGTGACAGATTACCAGAACGTATTCAAGAAAAGGAAAGGGAAATAGCTAATTTAGAAAAGAAATACCTGCAAGAAAGAAACAGGATAAAAGAATTACAGATAAGAATTAAAAGAAGAGAGATTGATGCTAAATCCATAAATGATAAAATCGAAAAAAGTAAAAATGAACTATATGGGGGAAAAATTAGTGATATTAAAGAGTTGAAACATCTGCAAAAGGTGATAGAATCACTGCAGGAAGAAAGAGATCAGGTGGAAGAAGATTTGTTGATACTTATGGATGAGGAAGACAATTTAAAGCTAGAAATTAGGAATATAGAAAAAGAGTTATTAGAAATAAAAGAACAATTAACAGAAATCCAACAAAAAACCATACAGGAAGATAGAGCTATTCAGGAGTATATTAAGAAAAAAGAAATTGAGAGACAAGAAGTTGTTGATAGGATTAATGATCGTTCTTTAATAGAAAAATATTTGCTGTTATGGAATGAAAAGAAGGGAGAGGCTATAGTTGAAATAGAAAACGCAATATGTAGTGGCTGTAATCTTTCCCTGCCCAGTGACGTCATATATCATTTACAAAATGATGATTACTTGATAATGTGTCCAAATTGTAATAGAATTTTAATCTGGAAGGAAACATCCTAGGACAAATTTCCTTAAGTACAAAATAGTACATAATACTATATCTGAATAATGATAACGCAATAAGTATTACACACTACGCACTTCAGTTTACTTTATATTGAGTTATACTTATAATAGGCTAAGGGGTTCTCAAGGGGAATTCTTCCCCTTGACTATCCTGAGTGTATGATATACCCAATGTTATGCAGCTCAGGATATGAGAAAACAATTTATAGAAAAAGAGGTCTTGTATTATAACAATACTAAACTAAGGGGTTCTCAAGGGGAATTCTTCCCCTTGACTATTATTGGTGAGTAAATCAGGTAATCGCAGGTAAAGATACCTGAGGAAAGTCCGAGCTCCATAGGGCAGAGCGCTGGGTAACACCCAGTGGGGGTGACCCCAGGAAAGTGCTACAGAAAAGAGACAGCCAGTAATTCTGGTAATGGTGAAAAGGTGGGGTAAGAGCCTACCAGTTATTGGGTGACCAATAAGCTGAGCAAACCCCGCTCGGAGCAAGATCAAGCAGGGGATATTTAGTTGCCCGCTATAAGTTCCCGGGTAGATCGCTAGAAGTATAAGGTAACTTATACTCCAGATAGATGATTACCACACTGTTTTACCAAGAGGTAAATGCAGTGACAGAACTCGGCTTATGATTTACTCACCAATTTTGAATAAAGATTATTTTATGGAATTTTAGAGCACCCGGTAAGGGTGTTTTTTATTTATTATTAACAATTATTTTCAACTATGAGGATATTTGATTAGGATAGTCACATTTAATAAATGTTATTACGACCAATCTTCTTTTATATTTTTCTATTCTTAGGAGCAGGATTTTCTCCAAAAAAAATAAAAAAATTTTGAAAAAAGAGGATTTTTTTCTAAAAATGTAGTATACTATAGGCAAATAGTGGAGTAAAGTGGAGTAAAGTGGAGAATTATTATGTTTCTGGGGCAATATGAACATGTTTTAGATAATAAGTATAGACTAATTATGCCTGCTAAATTTCGAGAAGATTTAGGGGATTCCTTTATCATAACCTTTGGTTTAGATAAATGTCTCTTTGTCTATCCACAAGAAGAATGGGAAAAATTATCTTATAATCTACAGAATCTCCCATTAGGTAAAAAAGATGCCCGTGCTTTTAAGAGGACTTTAGCTTCCCGAGCATTAGTGAGCAATTTTGATCAACAGGGGAGAGTAGTAATAGCTAAACATTTAAGAGATCGGAAGAGCACACGTCTGAACTCCAGTCACGAGATTCCATCTCG
>CAZGKY010000165.1:0-4407 GCA_964525625.1 uncultured Atribacterota bacterium
TTTTTTGGTAACATTCTTCAGGATTACTCTGGCCATATTAACCTCCTTAAAAAATTACCTGATAGTTGTGAGATATTCCTGTAAGAAAAATCTTTCCTTTAGTTTCTTAGAGTTATATGTATAGTATAATATTATAACAAATTGTCTGTATACATCAATAAAAATTCCACACTAGGGCAGCCGCCCCTATTACCCCAGCATATTCCCCTAATTGACCAAAAACGATTTTGAGATTTTTGGTATGAGATATCATTGCCCTACGAAAAACGATTTCTCTAATTGGTTTAAGTAATTTTTCGCCTTCATTAGTTATCCCACCCACCAGAACAATCATTTCAGGATTTAAAATATTTACCAGTGAGGCAATACCTATACCTAAATACTCTATGGCTTCTTCCACAATATCCTTCACTATAACATTGCCCTGACGAGCTAATTCAAACACTTTCACCAAACTAAGATTATCTAAATTTCCTAAAGAAGAACAATCTATATCATTAGCACTTTGCTCAGTGATTCTACGATAGATTCTTTGTTTAATGCCAGAAGCTGAGGAATAAGCCTCTAAACAGCCATAATTGCCACAATTACAGGGAATTCCATCTTTTTTAACAATGATATGGCCAATTTCTCCAGCAACATTGTCTCTTCCATGATATATTTCCCCATTAAAAATTAATCCTCCCCCAATACCGGTTCCCAAGGTAAGACAAATCATATCATTTATACCCTGTGCTGCACCAAATATTTTTTCTCCCCAGGCTGCAACATTAGCATCATTTTCTATAATAATCGGCATCTGAAATTCTTGTTTTATTATTTCTGCTAGGGGTACTTCTTTCCACCCTGGTAAATTTGGAGCAAAATGAATTACTCCACTTTTATAATTTACAGGACCAGGAACACCCATGCCAATACCCGCAATATTTTCAATTTTTTTGTCCCTTTGGAAAATCAATTGTAAAATTCCCTTTTTTATTCTACTAATAACCAATTCTTTCCCCTGCTCAGCATAGGTGGGAATTTTGATATGTTCTTCAATTTTGCCCTCTTTGTTTACAAAAGCAATATTAATCTTGGTCCCTCCCAAATCAACACCAATAGCTGATATACATTCTTTTGAAAAGTTTTTATCTGGTCTTTTCATCTATCCTTACTAACCCTTTACTGAACCTGCTAAAATTCCTCTCACGAAATACCGTTGTAAACTCAAAAATATAATTAATGGCAGTGCCATGGACACAAAAGCGGCAGCGGTTAATAATTCCCAATTCTGTCCATATGAACCAACCAAAGCACTTATTCTCACTGTTAATGGGGCAACATCAGGCGTTCCTCCTAAATAGACCAATGCCACTAATAGATCATTCCAAACCCAAATAAATTGAAAGATAGCAATAGAGGCAATGGCCGGCACTGATAAAGGTAAGACTATACTTTTAAAAATTTGAAAGGGAGTAGCACCATCAATTGTTGATGATTCAAATATTTCACTTGGTAGACCCGATATATAGTTATACATTAAGTAAATCACTAAAGGAAGACCATATCCAGTATGAGCCAGCCAGATTCCTAAAAAAGAACCTGATAAACCAAGTTTATTAAATATTCTTAAAATTGGTATTAGGGTCATTTGTAAAGGTACTACTAATAAACCTACAAAAAGCATAAAGAAAAAACGTCTACCCCAAAATTCCATCCAGGCAAATGCATAGGCAGCAAAAGAAGCAATTATTATAGGTAAAATACAAGCAGGCATAGTTATAGTAAGAGTATTAATAAAAGCTCTCCCTATCCCAATTTTAGTAATTACTTCCTGATAATTTTCCAGGGTAAATTGAGTAAAATTAAAGGGATGGGATAAAATAGTCCACCAGCCAGAGGAAGCAACAGCAGAAGAAGGACGAAAAGAGGTAATCAACAAGCCAACTGTGGGAAATACCCAGATTATAGCTACCAGCACAATAAATAAATGCATAGGAGTACTTAATAAAAATTGACTATATCTTGGTTTCATCGAACAGCCTCCTGTTCTCTAAAACGTTGAACATTAATAATTATCATGGGAATAATAAACAGAAGCAATAAAATTGCTATAGCACTTGCTCTACCAAAGTTTCGGAACAAAAACATCTCTTTATACATTCTATTAGCAATAACCTCAGTAGAAAATCCACCATTAGTCATAACATAAACAATATCAAAAACTTTTAATACATTAATAAGCATAGTAGTTGCTACCACAGCTACAGTTGGTTTCATCAAGGGTAAAATAATCTTCCAGAAGATTCGATATTCATTAGCTCCATCTACCCGGGCGGCTTCCAGTAATTCTCTAGGAATCCCCTTATAACTTGCCGAAAGTACTACTAAACAAAAACCAGTCCAGATCCATATTCCCACTATTATTAAACAGATATTATTGAGCCAGGGACGTTGAATTAACCAGGGTATCGGCTGCATTCCCATATATGATAAAAAGGCATTGAGTATACCAATCTGTTCACTTCCCACCGGTCTATAGGCATATACAAATTTCCATATTACCCCTGCTCCTACAAATGAAATGGCCATAGGCATAAATATTATTGATTTTACCAATGATTCATAACGCACCCTGTCCAGTATTACGGCTAAAATTAAAGCTAAAAAAACAGTAAAGGGAACAAAGAGAGTTACCCACAATAAATTATTACGAAAGGCTGAACGCATAGTTTCATTGGTAAAACAATATATATAATTTGCTAATCCCACAAACTCTTTAGATTGGGGACCAAAAAAGGAGATAAGAAGAGTATTCAGGGAAGGATAAATCAAAAAAAACAATAGAGTTGCTAAAGCAGGAATGACATAAAACCAGGGAGTAAACCAGCGTGTTCGCATAACAGCTCATCTCCTTTTAAAACTATTTTTACTATACTACCAACCACTTATACATTTTCCTTTAATAATTAACTTATGATAATGGATTGTTAAGAGATAATAAATTAATAGTTAGCTGGTTCATTTAAGAGACCAGCTAACTATTAGAGAAAACTATAAAGCAGAGTAAATTTCTTCAAAATTACCTTTTATAAGCATCCAGGGCGCTTGCCTCAATCTGCATTAATACATTCATTAAAGGTTCTCCACTAACATAATCTAGAATACCAGTCCAGAAGGAGCCAGAACCTACTGCAGCGGGCATCAGATCAGACCCATCAAAACGGAAAACAGATGCTTCACCTAAAAATTGGGCTGCCTTGCGAGTTAAATCATCTGGATAAACCATAGGATTAACCTTCTGGTTCGGTGCTAACTTTCCCAATTCGCCAACCCAGATTTCTTGTGCTGGTGCTGAGGCTATATAATTCATAAAAGCCCTAGCTTCTGGGGTATCATTAAACATAGCCAGCATATCTGCTGCACCTAATGCCGGTGTGCCATATTCTTCCTTTATTGGCGGGAATGGGAAGAAATCAAAATCTTCACCCGGAACTAAGTTAGGAAAATGATCCAAGATAAAACTCTTAATAAAGGTTGCTTGACGATGCATATAGGCATTAGGAGGATCTGTAAATAAGGCATCGGGAGAGTCTCCAAAGGGAATAGTCAAAACTGCATTTGGTCCACCATAGACATACTTATCACTACGAGCAATGTTTCCAAATATTTCAAAGGCCTCCACCACCACATCATCAGTCCAAGAAATTTCATGATTCACCCAGGCATCATAAGTCTCGGGCGGAGCAATACGAAGCATTATATCCTCAATCCAGTCGGTACCCGGCCAGCCACTGGCCGCTCCTGATTCTAAGCCTATAGCCCAGGGGGTATTTCCATCGGCAACCATTTTATCAGAGAGAACCATTAGCTCATCCCAGGTATTTGGTATGGTATAACCAGCAGCTGCAAAAGCTTTGGGATTATACCAAACCAAGCTTTTTAAATCTGCTGAGATAAAGATAGCATGAAGCTCTCCCTGGTAGGAACCTAAATCGATCCAGGCATTAGAGTATTCAGATTGTAAAGCTTCCATATCCATAAAAGTCGATAGATCAATTAATTTACCATCTCGGGCAAATTCCTTCATCTGGCCGGGATTGGGCATGGCTGAAACATCGGGAGGATTACCTGCTTCTACTCTAGTAGTAAGGATAGCCGGCAAATCACGTGTTCCGGTAAATTCAACCTTTATACCAGTTTCTTTTTCAAATGGTGCTACCATTTTGGCAAAGGCTTCAGCTTCAGCACCAGTCCATACTCCCATTACCGTTACACTCTGGCTTGTAGCAGTAGTTACACTAAACAAAAACAATAAACAAACTGAAACAATAATATAATGGAACTTTTTCAAGATATAAACCTCCTTATAATTATTTAGAAATTTATTAAAATTTATTATTTATGACAAACAATAGTTGATTT
>CAZGKY010000166.1:0-4401 GCA_964525625.1 uncultured Atribacterota bacterium
TATCCTGAAAAATTAATCACTATTAAACCTCGCATTATTGGTAAACCTGCTCCTGGTTTTTATATCTCAAAAATTGAGGCAACCCCAAATTTCTTCAAGATTTATGGTGAGTATACAAAAATAACCAATATTGAATTTTTAGAGACCATTCCTATTGATGTTAATGGGATTTCCAAAACACTTACCGTAAAAGTACCACCTATTGTAACTGAAGGGATATACCTTGCTGATGGACAGGAAACTTTGGTTGAGATTCAAATTCAGGTTGAGGAAAGAGAAGAAGAAAAAATATTTACCAATATTAAAATCGAACCAAGGAATGCCTCCCCATTTATAAATTATCAACTTATACCAGAAAGTGTTGAAGTAAAAATTGCTGGTAAGTATAACCTGATTAAAAATATCAGGGAAGAAGAAATAAAAATATTTGCCGATCTATCTGATATTGATGTTGAGTTAATTAGCTTAGAAGCAGAAATACCTCCGGACATTAAGTTAATTAGTATTACGCCCAAAGAGGCAGTTGTTTCTATTAAGAAATAAATAAAATAAGCTAGATAAGTTTATTTTTTTATTATTAATATTTTGTTAGTAAATAATCACATGACATAATGAAATTATTTACTTTGGAAATGATAATATATTTATAAAAAAAGGAAATTAAATGAATAAATTATTTGGAACTGATGGTATTAGGGGTTTAGCAAATCAATTTCCTATGAATGCAGAATTAGCTTTTCAATTAGGTTGTGCCATTGGTTATTATAATAGAAATAAAAAATATAAAAATATATTAATTGGCAAAGATACCAGGATTTCTGGCGATATGATAGAAGCAGCGCTTATAGCAGGTCTGTGTTCATCCGGTAATAATGTTTTCAATGTTGGTGTTATTACTACCCCCGCTGTGGGGTATTTGACCAAATATTATCAAGCAAATATGGGTATAGTTATTTCAGCATCACATAACCCTTATTATGACAATGGTATTAAGCTGTTTCAAGAAAGTGGTTTAAAATTAGCTAAACAAAAAGAAGAGGAGATTGAAGCAATACTTTTCCGGGAAGAATATAAAAAAATACAGTTTACGGGCAAAAAAATTGGCAGAGTGATTCAGTTGAATGATGCCAGAGAAAAATATTTAAATCATATTCTTAGTTCCATTCCGAAGGATTTTCAAAAACCAGAATATAAAATTATTCTGGATTGTGCCAATGGTGCAGCAAGTCTAATTATTGCAGAATTATTTAATAGGCTAAATATCAACTTTAAGACTATTAATGATAAACCAAATGGGATAAATATTAACCAAAAATGTGGTTCAACCTGCACTAAGACCTTACAGAAATTAGTGTTAAAAGAACAAGCCGATCTGGGATTAGCTTTTGATGGGGATGCTGATAGAGTTCTGGCTGTAGATGAGAAAGGTCAATTGGTTGATGGGGACCAGATTATGGTAATTTATGCCAATGCTTTTCTAAAGGAAGGTAAATTGGGAAATAATATTATTGTTACCACTCATATGAGTAATTTAGGATTCGATGAAACTATAAAAGAAATTGGTGGTTCAGTAATTAGAACAGATATTGGTGATAAATTTGTCCTAAAAAAGATGCTGGCTCTGAAATCTTTATTGGGTGGGGAACAATCTGGTCATATAATATTTTTGCTTTATAGCCCAAATGGTGATGGAATAATTACCTCATTGCAATTACTGCATGCCTTAAATAAAAGTAAGGAAAGAATATCAGTACAAGCTGGACGTATGAAAAAATATTTTCAAGAATTGATTAATTATAATATTCATAATAATAAAAAGCACTTATTAGAAAATGAAAAATTTGGTAAAATTAGAAAGGAAGTACAAAGATATCTTAGAGAAGATGGTCGGATTATGATAAGACTTTCTGGAACTGAAAACAAAATTAGAATACTATTGGAATGCAAGGAAAGAAAGAAGATCAAAGAGTGCAAAAAGATCATTGAGGAATATATTTTGAAATATTGCTAAAATTATTTTATTATATCTATTAGTCGAGCTAGCTGAGCAAAGACTTTTTAGAAATCATTTATTTTTATTAATTCTTTTTATATTATATATTATTGCCCAAAAATTAAAAAGATATCAGTATGAAGGGCATTTATTGAGGAGGTGAATTATTAAGTAGAAAAGATAAAAAATGAATAATAGCGCCAGAACTTAATTATTATTTTGTTATTATTTTACATCTGGGAATTACCTACAAGTAATTAACAAAAGATAATAATTGAGTTGACGAGGAAGGAGTTTATCGAAAATTCGGCGGATGCTCCTGGATTAGCCAATCCTTAGGTAATTACAAAACTTACAAGTAATTGTAAGGACAAAATATTACCAGGCTAATATTAATCCATTTTTTGTTGCATAATTTTAATATTAGATTACTTATCATAATCCTCATTGAATTTAGAGTAAAAAGGGTTGGGATTACTTATACTCTAAATGGATTGATAATGAGGATTTTTCTATTTATTAAAGAAAGGAATAGATTATGTGCGGAATTATTGGCTATATAGGCAATAAAAATGCCTTGCCCATCCTTATGGAAGGACTAAAGAAGTTAGAATACCGCGGATATGATTCGGCCGGCATAGCCATATTGGATAAAGGAAATATCAAAATAAGAAAGTGTAAAGGAAAAATAAAAAATTTAGAAGAACTTTTAAAAGAAGATGAAATTGGTGGAAAAATAGGATTAGGTCATACCCGTTGGGCTACCCATGGAATTCCAAATGATATCAATGCCCATCCCCATTTTTCCATCAATTCTGAAATTGTAGTTGTCCATAATGGAATTATTGAAAATTACTTAACTATTAAAAATCAATTATTATCCAGTGGAGTCCAGTTCTTATCAGAGACTGATACAGAAGTAATTCCTCATCTTATTCAGCACCATTATCAGGGAAATCTTACTGAAGCGGTAAGAAAATCATTAGAGAAGGTTAATGGTTCATTTGCCTTAGGTGTAATTTCTAAATATGAACCTGATAAAATTGTTGTCTCTAAAAGATGTAGCCCTTTAGTAATAGGTATTGGAGAAAAAGAAATGTATATTGCTTCAGATATACCAGCATTGTTAAATTATACCAAAAAGGTTATTTTTTTGGGTGAAAATGAAATTGCTACTATTAAAAGAGATGAGGTGCAAGTAATTGATTTTGAAGGGAAAGAAGTTAAAAAGAAGATAATGAATATCGAATGGGATGCTGAAATGACGGAAAAAGATGGATATAAACATTTTATGCTAAAAGAAATATTTCAACAACCATTAGTTATCAGGGACAATTTAACAAAATATATTAATAATGGCAAAGTAAATTTATCCAGTTTAAATTTTCCCAAAGGAAAATTCTATTTGGTAGAGAAGATAATTATAATTGCCTGCGGTACTGCTTCATACGCGGCTCTGGTGGGAAAATATATTCTGGAAAGGTTAACCGGCATTCCGGTCGAGGTTGATTATGCTTCAGAATTTAGATACAGAACCCAGATATTGAATAAAAAAATGTTGGCTATAATAATATCTCAGTCTGGTGAAACAGCTGATACTATAGCTGCTATGAATTCTTGTCTGGGTAAAGTATTATCTACCCTGGCTATTGTAAATGTCAGGGGAAGTACTATTAGTCGAGAGGCAGACCGGGTTATGTATATTAATGCTGGTCCGGAAATTGGAGTAGCTTCCACAAAAGCATTTATTGGTCAATTGATTTCTTTATATTTACTGGCGGTATTATTGGGGAAAATTAAAAATAGAATTTCTGATAAGTATGAAGAGGAAATTATATCAGAAATGATGAAAATACCTCAGAAAATTGAAGCTATTTTGCAAAAGAATTCTGAAATACAAACAATTGCCCAACATTTTACCCAATATCAGCATTTTCTCTATTTAGGTAGGGATATTAATTTTCCTATTGCTCTGGAGGGGGCGTTAAAGTTAAAGGAAATATCCTATATTCATGCTGAGGCTTATCCAGCTGGTGAAATGAAACATGGACCCATTGCCTTACTTGATGAAAATTTTCCAGTATTGGCAATAGCACTCCGAGATTCAGTTTATGATAAAATGATTAATAACATTAAAGAAGTGATCACCAGAAAGGCTAAGGTAATTGCAGTAGCTAGTGAAGGGGATAAAGAAATCACCAAAATAGTTGATCAGGTAATTTATATCCCCGTCGTTGAGAAGACAATTCTTTATCCCATATTATCAGTGATTCCACTACAGTTATTTGCTTATCATATAGCTGATTATTTGGGTAGAGATGTAGATAAACCAAGAAATTTAGCAAAAAGTGTAACTGTAGAGTAAAAAACTGGCTTGGTTAATGATAATAAATATTTTGTCTAAAAAA
>CAZGKY010000167.1:0-4398 GCA_964525625.1 uncultured Atribacterota bacterium
TACACCCTATCCTACACTCTTTCCCTACACGACGCTCTTCCGATCTCTTTTATTTAGGGCCAGTTTTTTGGATAATAATTACAAGTGTGCTTCCACAAGAACTTTTAACTTCTGTTCCACTAAAAGTAAATTTTGATCAAGTGACATTTGATTATTATAGAAGATTATTTATATCCTATTCTTTTTTAATGGCTTTAAAAAATAGTTTTGTTGTTACCTCGATTACTACTATTTTATCAATAATTATTGCTAGTTTTGGTGCATATGTGGTGACAAGGTTTAATTTTCCAGGACGTAATATATTTTTATTTTCAGGGCTAAGCATGCAAATGGGACCCGCAATTGTTTTTTTAATTCCATTATTTGTTATATTAAATAAAATTAAACTTATTGATACTCATATTGGTCTTATATTAGTATTCTTAGTGTTTATTTCTCCTGTAGCTATGTGGTTATTGCTTGGATTTTTTGAAAGCGTTCCAAAGGAGATAGAAGAAGCAGCTTATATAGATGGATGTAATAGATTCTATACTCTTATCAAAATTATTTTACCAGTAGTGAAGCCAGGCATTATAGCAGCTAGTATTGTTGTTTTTATAAGTGTTTGGGGGGATTTATTAATTCCATTAATAATAACAATTCACAAATCAACGACTTTAACTGTTTTTTCCTCATCTTTTAGTGGTATTTATGAAATAAATTATGGGGGAGCAGCTGCAACTTCTACTTTGTCAGCACTTCCTACAATTCTTTTAGCCTTATTTTTTAGAAACTATTTAATTAAAGGCCTTATTGAAGGGTCTATAAAAGGATAGAAGATTTTAGATCAAATTTTATTTATTTAATAATATTCAATAATTTAAAATATCATATTATTATATGAAAAAAGAAATTTCAGTAAATTTTTCATATGGTGAGCAGTTAATACAGGCAAATATTCCCGAAGCCTCTTTAATTAAATTATTAGAGTTTCCAAAATTAAATACAGAAATTAAATCAGTAGATGCCATATTAAATGCTCTAGAAAATCCTATTGGAAGTCTAAAACTAAGGGAGATTGCCATAGGTAAAAGAAATGCTGTTGTTATTATACCAGACCGAACAAGGCCTCTTCCATTGTCAAATATACTTCTGCCAGTATTAAATGAATTAATATTAGCGGGTATACCAAAAGAAAAAATAAAAATTTTAATAGGTTTGGGTACTCATAGGTCCATGACTTCAAAAGAGATATCTGTATTTGTGGGTCAAAACATAGCCAATCATTACGAAGTTATAAACCATGCTTGGTGGGACTATAATCAATTAAAGGATATAGGTTATACAAAGAATGGCACTCCAATTATATTAAATAAATTAGTACTTGATGCTGATATTAAAATTGCTATTGGTTCTGTTAAACCACATAGAGTTGCGGGTTGGTCAGGTGGAGCAAAGATGATTCAACCTGGTGTTTCCGGAAATAGAACTACTGGTGCAACCCATTGGTTAGCTGCACGTTATCCCGTTAATGAAATCTTAGGTAAAGAAAATAATCCGGTAAGAGAAGAGATAGAAGAAATTGCAAAAATCATAGGACTTGATTTTATTATTAACTGTGTCTTAAATAGAGATCATGAAATAATCGAAATTTTTACAGGTTCATTTATTGAAGCACATAGGGCTTGTGTAGCTGCCGCAAGACCGTATTATACCATAAATATTAATGAGTTGGCCGATATTTTAATAGTCGGAACTAGTTCATTTGCAAGCAATATGTGGGCTAATGGTTCTGGGCCTAATTGGGCAGAATTTGTGCTTAAAAGAGGTGGTACAGTAATACTTTTAGCACCTTGTCCTGAAGGTATTTCAGTCGAACATCCAGAAGTTGAGCGTTATGGATACATGCCATTTGGAAAAGTAAAAGATTTAGTTGATAGTAACCTGATTAAAGATCTTAATGCAGCTTCGCATATTGCTTTTGGTGGAGAAAAATTTTCTTCAAAAAATATTCATTGCATATTAGTAAGTGATGGAGTTAATTTACAACAAGCAAAAAGACTTGGACTTGATTATGCTAAAAATCCAGAAGAAGCAATTAAAAAAGCCTTTATGCGACATGGAGCTAATGCGAGGGTATATGCTTGTTCAGAAACTTATTCTTTCATAATTGAGACTACTTAGAAATATAGTTAGTAATCTACAAGAATATTATTTTAAAAAATAAAAAAGTGAAAATAAAAATAATTAAGGAGGTTGTATAATTGTGGAAAAATTAAGAGTAGGCCTTATAGGAATGGGTACAATGGGAACCCAACATGCCGAAGTTTTTAATTCAATGTATAATGTTGAATTAAAGGCAATTACTGATTTAGATATATCGAGGGCAAAAAAAATAGGAAATGAAATTGGTATTAAAAATGTTGAATATTATTCAGATTATATAAATATGCTTGAAAATAGCAATATTGATGCTGTGGCAATTGCAATTCCGGATAATTTACATACAGAGCCAGTTATAGCTTCTTTACAAGCAGGGAAACACGTTTTAGTGGAAAAGCCTCTGGCGACTAACTTGGAAGACTGCGATAAGATGGTAGAAATATCCAAAAAGGTTAATAAAATATTAATGGTTAATTATACACATAGATGGGCTCCACCATATGCTAAGGCGAAAGAAATTTTTGATTCTGGTAAAATTGGTAAACCTGTAATGGCTTATGCTAGAAAAAATGATACCATTAATGTTGTAGAGGAGAAATGGCCTTGGCTTGCCAATTCTACTCCTCCTGCATTTCTTTCAAGTCATGATATTGATTTAGTACGTTGGTTCTTTGGAAGTGAAGTAAAATCTGTTTATGCTAGATGTTATGATAAAATACTCAAAAGTAGGTTAATAAATACTCTAGATGCAGTTCAAGCTCTTGTAGAGTTTGAAAATGGGGCAATTGCTACATTTGAATCGGCTTGGATATATCCAAATACTTTTCCAACAACCACAGATTCATATATTGAACTTGTTGCTGAGAAAGGTGTGATACATATTGATCGTAAAAAAGAGGTTATAGATATTGCAGATGAAGAAGCTTATACCTATCCCAAAATGTCCATGGGAAGTAGAATACAAGGAAGAATAGAAGGTGTCGGGAGACTATCACTGAAACATTTTGTAAAATGTGCTCTCGAAAATAAGGAACCGTTAACTTCTGGAGTTGCAGCAAGGCAAGTAGCATTAGTGGTTGATGCAATACATCGTTCGATTGAGTCAGGGCAACCTATTTATATATAAGAAACAAAAATGGTATTAGTGGAATAATTTATAAAATGAATATTATTAATGCTAATTATAAAATGTACCATTTTAATCCACAGGTTAAACCTCTTTATCGTGTAAATTCAGGTGACACTTTAATAGTATATACTACAGAGGCACCAGATGGACAAATAAAAGATGAGAATGAAGATTTGATCAAAATGGATATTACCCGTGCCAATCCTACCACTGGACCTATAGAAGTCGTCCAAGCAAAACCTGGTGATATTTTAAGAATATTTATTAAAGATATTCAGGTGGCAGATGTAGGATATATGGCCATTGGAGCTGGTAATAAATTATTAAGTCCATTCAAAAAGAAGTCCAGAATTAAATTATTTAAAATTATTGGTAAAAAAGTATATTTTAATTTAGACAGACTTTTTCCATTACAACCAATGATTGGTGTGATAGGAACAACACCGCTTAAATCTATCAAAACTAATTTAGCAGGTCCCCATGGTGGAAATATGGATAATCGTTCTATTACAATAAACAGCTATGTTTATTTGCCGGTATTTATAGATGGAGCTTTATTTGGTATTGGAGATGTTCATGCTGCAATGGGCGATGGAGAAATTGCTGGATGTGGTATTGAGATTTCTGCGAAAGTTATTTTACAAGTGGATTTATTGAAATATGTGGATCTAAGATTTCCAATTGTTGAAAGCGAAGAAGGATGGACTATAATGGGTGAAGGTCCTTCAATAAAGGAAGCTTTAAGAGTATTATGTAATAGAATGATTGGTTTACTAATAAAATATTGTAATATGAATAAGGAAGAAGCTTCATTTTTTCTTGGTTCTTATGTGCATTTTGGTATTTGTCAATCTGCTTTTTTAGATTTATTACCTCAGTTTGTAGTAAAAGCAACAATTTATAATAAAATATTAAATTTTTCAATAATAAAAAAGGTAATGCATAACCAAAGTTGCACTAAATCTGTTCTTTGACAATGGAAATCTGTTGATTCAGTAATCTCCTTAATAGGATAACCGGGTTCTCATTCCGATGGTTAAATCTCCATTCTACCTCTTTCAAGTAGAAGGGGAAATACATACTTGAGATACCACGGTAATGGTATAGCCAATGCTTGGCAAATGACC
>CAZGKY010000168.1:0-4298 GCA_964525625.1 uncultured Atribacterota bacterium
TGGGGAATACCCGGGAAAGACAGTTCCAACTTAGATCCAGGTAACTGGATAAAAATTACTGCACTTATAGTTCAAGAGTTAGAAAAGCAACTGGATGGTGTATTAATCCTGTATGGCACCGATACCATGGCTTATCTTTCTTCCTGGTTAAGTCTCTGTTTTCCCAATATCAGTATTCCCATTATTCTCACCGGAAGTCAATTTACTCTGGATTATCTGCCTGAAGATGTCACAATAAATGTCCCTGGAGCTGCTCAGGTGGTTTATTATCGTTTTCCTGGTGTCTGGATTTACTGTAACTGGAAATTATTTCCCGGAAATAGAGCTCATAAATCTCATGCTACCCATCCTGATGTATTTACTGCTACTAATGGAATGCCAGTTTATTTTAATATGGATTGGGCTTTACCTAATAAGAGAACTACCCCACCACCTTTACCTTATTCTACTTCTTCTCGGTTAAAAAAAATGTTGGCTCTACCAATAGAACAGGTGAGAGAAATTTGCCAAAAAATAAGTTGGCTTATGTGTGTCCCCGGTATGGAACCTCTAGTTGATACCAGTAAAAAAATATTCTGTATATATGGCTTTGGTGCTGGAAATGCACCGGTTAAAGTTTTGAATTATTTCCGGGAAAGATTTCTCCTAGAGAAAAATAAACCAGTAATAATCGCCTGCAGCCAAGCTGAAGGAGATATCAAAAAACCAAACTATTACCAGGAGGTAGGTATTGCCTGCTTAGCTCGAGATGGATTTAAAGTGTGGAGTCAGATGGACTATCCTGTTGAATTTATTCATGCTTTAGCTTGTTATGCCCTTTTAAATAATTTTAATAATCCTGGTTCTATTCTTTCTAAATACATTCAGGGTCCCTTTTAGCTATTCACTATCATTTTTTTACTATAAACAACTGGCTATGAGGTAAAACTTTCCCAATATTTAAAAATAAGTTCAGAGAATAGGAAAGTTAGATCAATAAATAAAAGGTTAGCTAACTATCATCAAAAAAAGGAAAAAATTTCTGTTAGGGAGATGAAGATATGAAAATGGAACATCTCATAAGAAGTGTAAAAAGCAATTTATTTTTTTTAGCGACCAGCAGTAAAGAAAAAGAAAGCTTAAACCATATTATCCAGGCTATGCAAGTAGTAGACAGGATATTCTTTGTTCAGAATAAAGAAGATGCTTATTTTGATACCGCTCTTTCCATTGGATATAATCAGACCATTTCTCAGCCTTCCACAGTAGCCAGAATGCTTCTGCTCTTAGCATTAGAAAGTGGTCAAAACCTGTTAGAGCTCGGGGCTGGAAGTGGCTGGAATGCTTGTTTAGCCGGGTTTTTAATTTATCCCGGAAAAGTACTGAGCCTGGATATTGTACCACAACTAATTGAGAAAGCACAACAAAATCTAAATACCTTGAAGGCACACTTGCCTTCTGAAAATCAGGAAAAATTAAGCAATATTGAATTCAAGTGTCTTAATATTTTTAAACAACTCAATAACTGGCAGGAAAAATATGACCGAATCATAATTACCGCTGGGATCAATAAAACTCAGGAAGATTTAATCTATCAATTAGCTGAAAAAATACTAACAGAGAATGGTATTCTGGTTTGTCCCCATACCCATGGTCCCTTAATTATCTTGAAAAAAGAGAAGGATAAAATAAGCAAAGACACCACTTTGGAACAATATGTCTTCGTTCCTTTATTAGACTGAATCAACGTAGACCGAAATATAAGGCAATATTCCTACCAAATTACTTCTTGTTTTTCTTCATAATTTCCCATTTAGCACTCTAGCTGCAGAAAGAATAGGATCCCAAACTGGCGAAAAAGGTGGTGCATAAGCTAAATCCAGATTTTCCAGCTGTTCAACAGTCAACCTACTATATAGGGCAGTAGCAATGATATCGATTCTTTTTGCTACTCCCTCCTCACCTACCATACTGCAACCAAGTATCTTTTTTGTCTTCCTATCTGCTATCAAACTTATTTTAATCATTTTAGATCCCGGGTAATAACCTGCTCGAGAAGGGCTATCCACAGTAATTTTTACCGGATCAAAACCGTATCTGTGAAGGTTATCTAAATCTATAAGCCCGGTGGAGGCAACCTCTAAGGTAAAGACTTTGACTACGGCAGTTCCAGCAACGGGGGCCAGTAGCGTCTTTCTTCCTCCTATGGTACTACCAATGGCACGTCCATTTCGGTTGGCAGTCAAGGCCAGAGGAATATAAGTGCTCTTATTAGTAACAATACTCTTTACTTCAGCGCAATCTCCAGCAGCATAAATATCAGGATAATTAGTGCGACCATATTCATCAACAGCAATTGCCCCAGTAATCCCCAGCTGAATTCCTGCTTCTTGTGCTAAGGATACTTCTGGCTTAATCCCAGTAGCAAAGAGAATCATATCTGTTACCAGATATTCTTCCTTGTTTTCTGCCTTTTTATCCTTTATTTGTACTGACAATCTTCCATCATTGGTTTCTGTTATCTCATTAACATATTTCCCTAAATAAATCTGGATGTATTTTTTGAGATGATATTCTACTACTTCAGAAATTTCCGGACCAAATGAAGGCAACACATGGGGAAACAATTCAACAAGATATACTTTTAAGCCAATTTCTTGAAAAGCCTCAGCCATTTCCAGACCGATATATCCGCCCCCCACTATTAATACTTTCTCTGGTGATCTTTTTTGTAGATATTCTCTTATCTTTTTACCATCATCTATATTACGGAGGGTAAAAACACCGGTAGAATTAACACCAGCAATGTTGGGGATAAGTGGTCTAGCACCGGTACTAATTAGCAAATTATGATAAGCCAATTCATATTCATCCTTTTTGCTACGAACAATTAACCTTTTTTCATCAGGTAAAATTCTAATTACTTCATGATTTAGACGTAAATCGATATTTCTTTTTTCTCGGAATATCTCCGGAGGAATGGCAATCAGATCTTCTATATTCTTAATTTCTCCTTTTATATAATAAGGTAAACCACATGCACCATAGGAAGCCCATTCTCCTCTTTCTAATACTATTATTTCTAACTCTGGATCTTCCCTTCTGGCTTTACTGGCAGCACTCATACCTGCTGCATCACCACCTATTATTACCAAAGATCCGCTCATAAATAAACTCCTTTAGTCTAATATGCTTTTCAGGACATTTTTCTAATACGTACCTCAATGTCTTTTTCTTCCTTTAACAACTCAATTATCCGATTGGTATCAGTATTACCAAAGTGATAAGGATAGAGTATATTAGGTTTTATTATCTTTGCTGCCTCGGCTACCATCTCCGGAGTCATAGTATAAGGTAAATTCATGGGTAGAAAAGCAATATCAATGTTGTTTAATTCTGCCATTTCTGGTATATTTTCCGTATCTCCAGCTATATAGACAGTTAGCTCTGCAAATTTGAGAAGATAACCATTGCCCATACCTTTAGGATGAAAAGGTTGACCGTTATCTCTTTTGTGCTGAATATTATAAGCGGGAACGGCTTTAATTTCAATATCTTTCACTACCTGGGTATCTCCATTTTTCATTAAGACTCCTACTTTAATCTTCTCCAGACAGGCTTCAGTTAATACTATAACCGTATCATCTTTCTTTATCAATTCAATGGCCTTTGCATCCAGATGATCAGTATGTTCATGAGTAAGGAGAATAATATCTGCCTGGGGTAATTGCCGATAATCAGCCAGATTGCTCCAGGGATCAACGTGTATAACTTTATCTTGAAAAGTTAGCAGAAGTGTACCATGTCCAATAAAAGTTATTTCGAGATCTCCTTCTTCTGTTGTAAAATAATCTTTTTCAAATAAAGATTGAGCTAAGGAAATATTCACTAACAATGAAAGTAGTAATAATATTAAAAGAATTTTAAACATACATAACCTCCTGAATTATTTTAGGATATATGTTAAGTATACCAGTATATCGATATAATGTAGTTAGTCGCTAGTCGTTGGTATTTAGTATTGAGTGGTGCGTTATAACTTACAATAAGTATACCATATTAAGTTAGTGTATACCATTAGTTTAATTATTAGTAGTTGATCGCCATTATTTAATTTTGTAAGTAGAACAGTATAAAGTTTTTGGTTTTCAATTTAATTTTTCCTCGGGTAGAAATGGATGAGATTGCTTCAGCGCTACGCGCTTCGCAATGACAAAATCGTCGTTAGTCGTTGGTATTTAGTGTTGCGCGTGAAATTTAGCCCACAATTATAACTAAAAAATATTCAACTAAAAACCAAAAACTATGAACAATAAACT
>CAZGKY010000169.1:0-4288 GCA_964525625.1 uncultured Atribacterota bacterium
TTATTTATTCTTAATAACAACTACTTTTCTCTCTTCATTTTTAGATAATATACCCATTGTTAATATTGCCATTCCTATTATTGAACATATTGTCAAAGAATTTCCTGCTACGGCTCCAGTTATCTGGATTACCATAGCCCTGGGTGCCAATATCGGCGCCAATGGTACTCTAATTGGTACTGCCTCTAATTTGATTGTAGCTGAAATTGCAGAAAAAAATAATCAGCCGATCTTCTTCTGGTACTTTTTTAAGATTGCCTTTCCCTTAGTTATTATAGACTTGTTCGTTACTTCTATTTACTTTTACTTTAGATATTTATATTGACTACCATCAATCAGCTGAAAGTAGTTGGAAAACATATCAAACTTACTCTTTTACGTTAAAAGCTTAATATAAGGTACAGGATAACCAGAGTCAGAGGTATCCACGATAAGTAAATATTTAAATCACGCGAGTGAAGCCTGTTTATTCTATAACAAGCTTGCCGCACTACTACTGCCAGACCACAATAAAAGGAATTGATACTCAAACAGCTTATCCTCTCTGCCCAGATATTTCGGCTAATTATTGTCTTATCCTCATTTCCGATCAAGCCGAACTTCACAGCCAAAAAATAGACAGTCCATCCTATTGTTACTACCAATAGGCTATCAAATAATATACTTTTATCCCAGAATGTTATATATATTGATTCAGGATAAGAAAAACTTTGAGGTGTAATAATATGAACTAACCTGCTGGTCACCTGATGGGCTGACAATCCTAAAATGAGACAAAAAAGAGAAAGTATCATCATCGGAATTAGCATCAACATAGGGACTTCTACTATTTTATTTGCTGATTTTCCCCCGGCTCCAAAAAAGGTGTATTTAATTAGTTTAAAGAAAGAGGCAAAGGTAAATGCTGAAGCAAAAGTAAGTAAATATTTATATAGAATATTGAATTCACCGACTGCCTTTCCCAGTAACATCTTACTGGCAAAGCCATTAAAAGGTGGTAGGCCTGAGATAGAAAGAGCGGCTATGATACAGGTTACCGTAGTAACAGGCATTTTCTTCCCTAAACCACCTAAATCAATAAGCTTTTGTGAACCGACTCTGAAAATCACCGCCCCCATAGCCAGAAATAATAATCCTTTAAAAATAGCATGATTGATAAGATGATAAACGCTACCAGTAAGACCAATTGTAGTTCCTAACCCAATCCCTAAAAGGATATAGCCTATTTGACTGATACTGTGATAAGCCAATAGTTTTTTTACCTCACTCTGCAGTAAGGCTAGAAAAACGCCAATAAACATAGATATTATTCCCACCCAGACAATAATTATGCTTAACAAATTCCCAATATTATTAAGAGCAAAATTATAAGTGAGAAAGGGAAAGAGTACTCTTATTATTCCATAAATCCCTACTTTAATCATAATCCCTGATAAAAAAGCACTAATAGGAGATGGGGCTGCCGGGTGGGCATCAGGAAGCCAAACATGAAACGGAATAGCACCAGCTTTCAGTAAACAACCAGCTAAAAAGAAAATAGGAACAATATTATTACCACAAGTTGTTATGGTTATCATCTCGTAATTCCCCACAGCTTGGTAGGCAAAAATAATTGATAATAATATAAGAAAGGCTCCTCCTATTAACATAATAAGATACTTATATCCGGCCTTTAGCGCCACAATATCCCTGTTATGAATAATTAGGAAATAGGTAACAATAGTCATTATCTCCAAAAATATATAAAAATTAACCAGATCTCTAGCCAATAGGGTATCGAGAACACTACCCAGAAGTAATAGAAGCAAAATATAGTATCTTGTTAAATCTCTTTTAATATAATTCAGGGAATAGATGAAAATTGCTACCCATATGATTAGAGATAGCAAAGCTATTGTGATACTCAGTCCGTCAACACGAAAAGATAACTGAAAAGGAATCATCTGTAACCAGAAGACACTCTCCAGTATTTCTCCTCTTAGTGTTTTAAGCAATATAATACCAAGAAAGAAAGACATTAATACTATTCCTGGTATAACTATTCCGATAATTACTTGTAGTTGTTTCTCCCTTGACCAGCCTTTTCTTACCAACATGGCCACTGCTAAGGCCAGAAGAAAGGGCCAAGATACAGTTATCAGGGGTAAATCAAAATAGGAAATTATCAAAATCAACTCCTTCTATCTTATTCTATGGTAAATTACCCGACAATAATATCTTTATAGCCGGTTTGGCTAAGTAAATTCCCAGATTGGGCAGAATACCTAATAGGAAAGAGATAACTACCAAGACATAAATAGGTAAGATTTGAAAAATTCCTATCGGCATGGAAATATCTTCTTTAGATTTAGAATTTGTAATTGATAAATCTGCACCAATAAGCATAGGTTGGCTATAAAATATCTGAATAACTCGGAAATAATAGGCTGCAGTTATCAAGCTGGTAGTTACTACAATAACTGCAATAAGAGGATATTCCGCCTCTACCGCAGCTAAACATATTAAAAATTTACTTATAAAACCATTCATTGGTGGAATACCAATAATCCCCAAAGCAAATAGAATAAAAGAAAAAGACACTAGGGAATTTCTCTCAGCATACCCAGCCAGAGCCTCTATCTTTCTAGTTCCAGACTGGACAATAATAATCCCGGCACAAAAAAACAAGCCACTTTTTAAGAGAGCATGATTTAAAACATGAAATAAGGCTCCCTCCATGCCGGTAGAACTATTAATACTAAAACCAATTAAGATCAATCCTATCTGATTTATGGTAGAATAAGCTAACATTCTTTTCAAATCATCTTGAGTCAAAGCCATTATAGCCCCAAAAACAAGAGTAATAACCCCAAACAACATTAATATATGGTGAGCATCTAATGATAAAAGATAACTGGTTAAACTAAAAAGATTGGCACTTAATCTTATTAAACAATATACTCCCACTTTAACTACTACCCCAGATAATAAAGCACTGACTGGAGAAGGAGCAAGGGAGTGGGCATCAGGCAACCAGCTATGTAGAGGCACCATAGACATTTTGATACCCATAGCGGTAATAATCAAAGCCAGGGATATAATAATAATCCTGGGGTTCCTTAAAAATATCTCCGGTACTTGTTCTGCAATCAAAGATATTTGTAAAGTCCCGCTCATAGCATAAAGAGAGCCGACCGCTAATAGAAATAAAGATAATCCCACAGCACTCATAAGTAGATAATTAAAACTGGCCCTAATAGCAATTCCCTGCTGATGATAGGCAATTAAGAGATAAGTGGAAATGGTAACAATATCATAGAGAATATACATATTAAATATATCTGCCGTAAAAATGGTCCCGATCATACTACTTATTAAGAGTAAAAACAAGAAATAATAAGTATGATTATATTGTTTATCGCCAGCAGTATATATAAGAGCTAATAATCCTATTACAAGAACGGCTAAAGAAAAGAAAAGGCTCAAGCCATCAATAACCAGACTGATACCATGTGGTCCCTCCCAGTTGCCCAGGTTGTAGACCACCTGAGCATTTTTGAACACAATAGGGATCAAGATAAATAGAGAGGACAGGGAAAAGGAAATGCTTAAAATCGCTAATATCAGACCATATTTCTTAAAAAGTAATATAAGAAAAGCTAACATCATAGGTATAATTATGATTAAAATTGGCAGATGATCTATCAAACTTTACTCCTTGGAAAGTTTTTCTACATCTAAGGTTTTATACTTTTCATATATTTTTATTACTATAGCTAAGGCTACAGCAGTAAGAGAAATACTAACTACAATTGCGGTAAGCATCAAGGCCTGAGGAAGGGGGTTTACCAATATAGCAGAGGAAGAAGCTCTTACTTCTTCACTCAATATGGGTGCTAAGCCACCTTCGCGATAGCCAATAGCCACAAAAAATAAGACAACACTGGCATTCACAATAGCTAATCCTATAACCTTCTTAATCAAATTATTTTTAACAATAACACCATATAAGCCAATTACAAATATTATTAAACTGATATTGATGGGATTCATATTTCTCCCCGATATTTGATAAGAGTATAAAATATTCCAGTCACACCTGCTGCTACTTTAATACTGATTACCAGATTTAATGGAATCATAAAACCAGCACTGGCCAGACATCCTTTCTGACCCAAAGGCAAAAAATTTTTCAGAAAGGAATAACCAAAGAATATTCCCAGTAATCCTAAAAAAATAAAGGATAGAATTGCTAATTTTTCTAAAATACCTAAGTAATTTTCCTTAAATCTTTTTTCCGTTTCTCTTA
>CAZGKY010000170.1:0-4274 GCA_964525625.1 uncultured Atribacterota bacterium
TATTAAAGATTAATCATTAAACAAGATTAAATTACTCTTATCTTTTTAGTTATACTAATGCGCTAGGGTCATGTAAGTAAAATGAAGAAATAATTTTTCAGCAGGCTTAAGGAGATTTTGATGGAACAAAATCTGTTTCTGGGGCCAAGACAGACTTTACAACTTTCACCCCGGATGTATCAATCTATTAAAATATTGCAGATGAATATAATTGAGTTAAATAAATGGTTAGAAAAGGAGGCTCAAGAAAATCCGCTTTTAGAAGTTGATTTTAATCAGCAGTATCTCTATCCAGAAGCAGACAGTGAAATAAAAAATCTTGACCAGGAGACAGCAGGACAATACTGTGACGAATTTTTAAATTACTTTTTTAACGGGAAAGAGGTAATTAATAGGAATACAGTTTTTATAGACCAAGAACAAGGAATAAAATCAGCAAATAAGATATTCAAAAAAACATCTTTGTCAGAGCATCTCTGGTCAAATTTTATAATAATAGCCCGAAATGAACTTGAATTTAAAATTGGTGAATATTTAATTGGTAACATTAATCAAAATGGTTATTTAATGGTAAGTTGTTCGGAAGCAGCTCGTGATTTAAATATACCAGAAAAAAAAGTTAGACAGGTTCTGGCCATGATTCAAAATTGCTCTATACCTGGGGTGGGAGCTAGAAATTTAAAAGAATGTTTGCTAATTCAATTAAAAGAATTGCAATTGCCAGAAAAAGAACTTCTGAAAAAGTTAATATCATCTTATCTGGAAAAACTTTCAAAAAAGGAATTTAAGGAAATCTGCAGAGATTTGCATTTGTCTTATTCTGAAATACAACATCTCTTAGATCTATTAAAAAAATATTTTGATCCTAAACCCGGTAGAGTTTTTGGCCAAGATAATGAAGTAGATTTTTTAATACCTGATATTATAGTAAAAAAAATTAATAACCAATATGAAATCTTAGAAAACAGGTCTTGCTTCCCGAGTGTAAAAATAAATTCACTATATGAAAGGATGTTATTAGATTATAAACAAGCCGAAAAAATTAGAAATAGAGAAGCATTTTCCCCGGAAAAATGTCAAGAAAATCAAGAAATCCTGGATTATTTAAAGAAAAAAATAACCTCAGCCCAATGGGTTTTAAAATGTTTAGAGCAAAGAAGAAATACTATTCTTAATATCACCAACTTTATAATTAATTATCAACAAGATTTTCTGGAAAAGGGAGTAACTCATCTTAGGCCATTGTCTCTGGAAAAAGTTGCTGAAGCTTTAGGGTTAAATAAATCTACTATTTCCCGGGCTATTAAATCCAAAAGGGTGCAATTATCCCGGGGTATCTATGAACTAAAATATTTTTTTTCCAGAGGATTACTGCAAGACGACCAAGAGGTTGTTTCTAATGAGAAAGTAAAAAAATTAATCAGGAAGTATATTGAAGAGGAAAACTTTTATCAACCATATTCAGACCAGAGATTATGTGAAATGTTACAAGAAAAAGAAGGGATTAAGATTGCACGGAGAACAGTTGCTAAATATCGTCAAATAATGGATATACCTTCTGCAAAAATACGTAGAAGATATAAATAAAATAGAAAAAATATATCAAGATAAGGAGGAAGTATGGGTATTAAAGTAGGAATTAACGGATTTGGTAGAATTGGTAGAAATGTATTGCGAGCTGCTTTGGAGGACAAAGAAATTGATTTTGTTGCAGTTAATGATATTACTGATGCCAAAACTTTAGCACATCTCTTGAAATATGATTCGGTACACGGGATCTTAAAAGAAGAGGTTACTGTAAGCAATGAATTCATTAAAGTTGCTGACCGAGAAATAAAGGTACTTAAGGTAAAAGACCCATCAGATCTACCCTGGAGAGATTTAGGGGTGAAAATTGTCATTGAGTCAACAGGGTTGTTCCGGGATAGAGATAGTGCCAGTAAACATCTATCAGCCGGTGCCCAAAAGGTTATAATTACTGCCCCAGCGAAGGGAGAGGATATTACTATTGTCCTGGGTGTAAATGAAAAGGATTATCTGGATTCAGAACACCATATCATATCAAATGCTTCCTGTACTACTAATTGTTTGGCACCAGTAGTAAAGGTGCTTCATGACACTTTTGGAATTGAAAAAGGAATAATGTCCACCATTCATTCTTATACTTCTGATCAAATGCTATTAGATGCTCCTCATAAAAGTGATCTTAGAAGAGCCAGAGCAGCGGCACTATCTATGGTTCCCACTACCACAGGAGCAGCAAAAGCGGTTACTCTGGTTATTCCTGAGCTAAAAGGGAAGTTAAATGGAATGGCTTTTAGAGTACCTACTGCTAATGTTTCAGTGGTAGATTTATCAGTATGGTTAAAAAGAGAAGTTACAGTAGAACAAATAAATCAGGCCTTAAAAGAAGCTGCCCAGAGTTATCTTAAGGGTATTTTGGACTATAACGAATTACCATTGGTTTCCAGTGATTACAATAGTAATTCCTATTCCTCTATTGTCGATGGTTTATCCACTATGGTAGTGGATGGTAATATGGCCAAGGTAGTTGCTTGGTATGATAATGAGTGGGGTTATTCCTGTAGAGTGGTTGATCTGGTAAAATATATCAAAAAGTAATTTAAGGATTTTTTCATTAAATAGATTACTGGTATGGAGGAGAAATTTAGACTAAAACAATGGGCAATTTCAAAGCCCCACCACCAAGGTGGGGCTTTGAATGATAGAAACAGGAGGATTTTTTTATGCGCAAACCTTTGGTTGTGGGAAATTGGAAAATGAATAAGACGGTTACGGAAAGTATTGCCTTAATAAAAGAATTAATTGATTTGGTAAAGGATTATCAAGAAACAGAAGTAGTTATTTGTCCACCATTTACTTCCTTATGGGTAGCTAAGGAATTGATTCAGGACACCAATATTATTTTAGGAGCTCAAAATGTCTATTTTCAGAATGATGGGGCTTATACTGGTGAGGTTTCAGCACGGATGTTGCGCAATATTGGTTGTAACTATGTGATATTGGGACATTCAGAAAGAAGGGAATATTTTAAGGAAAGTTCACTGGATGTAGCTAAAAAAGTACGGCAGGCTCTTGATTTTGGTCTTAATCCTATTGTTTGTGTTGGAGAAAAATTAGAAGAGAGGGAAAAAGGAAAAGCTCGGGATATAGTAAATGAAGAGATAGAAGCTATCTTTCCAATATTGAAATTACCAGATGTAGTTAAAATAGTCTTTGCTTATGAACCTATCTGGGCGATTGGTACAGGAAAATCAGCCACTGCACAGGATGCTAATGAAATGATTCAATATATACGCTTACTATTAACAACAAAATATAGTAAGGAAATTGCTGATCAGGTAAGGATTTTATATGGAGGGAGTGTAAATCCGCAAAATATAAAATCTTTAATGGCTGAATCAGATATTGATGGTGCACTGGTGGGTGGAGCAAGTTTAGAGGCTCTTACCTTTTCAAAATTAGTAAAATTTAAAGAAAGAGAGGTTTGATTTTAAGTTTTTAAAATAATTCTCATAACTAACTTGTCACTATACTTTAAATATGTTATTATTCATAAGCATATTAGTTTAATAAAGTAGTAGAAATTTTTACCATAACTTTACAATAACTTTGTTTTTATCAAATAGGTATTATTTATAAAGCTGAATCATTTTAAAAAGTTATTATCAGTTTTTTATTCTTGGTAAGGAATATAGGGGGTAAATAAAAGCTTATTATTATATAATGTAAAAGATAAGATAGGCCAGAATTGACGGAATATTAATATAATTAGTCTTAGAGAAAAAAGGAGAAAATTAGCAATGCCTACATGGCTGATGTTGGTACAGATTTTAATAAGTGTGATACTCATTGCTGTGGTATTGTTCCAATCCAGAAAAGCAAGTCCGGGTGGTGGTATCTTTGGTGGGGCTACTTTTGCTGACCACAGAGGGAGAAAGGGTAAAGAGGTACTTTTGCTCAGATTAACAACGGCTGTGGCAATTTTATTTATGGTATCATCTATCCTGATGAGTATTTATTAAAGAAATATTAAATGGATTTATTAACAGTAAAGAAAATAAATGAAAAAAAACAAAAAAATGTATAATACTGATGAGATAAGACGGTACCGGGTTGATCCTGATCGCAAATTGTTTTCTGCTACCCATGAGGAGATCGAAAGAGGATTAACTACTGATATTTATTTTATTAGGGCTTTAGAGATTCAGATCGGAAGAGCACACGTCTGAACTCCAGTCACGAGATTCCAT
>CAZGKY010000171.1:0-4216 GCA_964525625.1 uncultured Atribacterota bacterium
GGGGATTCGAACCCCCGACCTCTGCGATGCGAACGCAGCGCTCTCCCAGCTGAGCTATATCCCCACATTTTTTAATCATTAAAAATATTATGGCAAATCTAAGTCAATTGAGTTTTAATATTTTACAATAAAATAAAAGATATTTCCATAGTTATTATCTTCTGATTTAACAGAAGAGATAAGATAGTGCTTATTGCATCTTGATAAGTTCTTAAAATTAATCTTAACAATATATGTGAATAATTATTATTTACTCCAGCCAGGAATCCTTTCTGTAGCATGATAGTATAAATCTAATGAAAATAAATAAGAAATAAAAGAAAGAAAATAATAAGGAAAGATAACCAGAAAGAGTAAATATTTTAAAAATATGCTATCAAGGATCTAAATAAGAAATATGGGCTATGATAAAATAACCAAAACAATATTTGATTCAATAATTATCTGATAAAAAAGGAAAAGGGGGAAGATCTCCTCTCCCCCCTTATATTACTGTCAATTAAACTATGACAAAGGGCTATCCCTTGGTTCTTTTCTAAAAGATTGGTTGGCCTAATCCCTTGGGTGATGTAGTGCATAAATCAACAGTTTCAATCAATTCTTCTGTTTCTGCATCATAAATCTCAATGGTATCCTGGAAAACCACATATTTGGGAACATCATTGCTATATGTACCCCAACCAGCACTATAGGCGCCTCCCTCTTCATATTTTATCCATTCATCAAAGTCATCATTCACCTTCATTATCTTTAAAAATTCCTGTATGAGATAAGTAGCATAAGGGGGCTCTGATTTATCCGTCCAATTTACTCTTGTTTCCCAACCATACCAATTTTCTTCATAATTATTATAATCATTACAATACCAAGTAAAGTGATTTGTGCACCAAGCACCAACAGGCTCATCTGTCATTGGAACCCAATCTTTGGACCATTTCATGACAAGCCAAGCATCACCTGTTCCAGAAACCCATCCCCCTTCAATATCTCTATCATAGTATCCATACCAACCATTGAAAATACGAGCTTTATAATTGTAGCCAAACTCATCAAATCCTAAGTTATCCGGTTTAGCTTTCAAAAGAATTGATTCGTCCTGTTCTAAAAGCGGTGCCACTGAACTACACCCTGAAATAATAATCCCCAAAGCTGCTACTGCTAGTATTAGATAAATTAATTTTCTCATTTTAATACCCTCCTAAAATGTTAAAATAATTCAAAAAATTAGAAGTTAAAAAATGGATCTGCTCTATAAAATCCCCCTATTGATATAGTGGATTGAAAAGCTAACGACAGAAAGCAGGTAGTCCCATATTCCCTTAGATATACATTAAATAAGCAGGATCTATAACGTTGGGTCCCATCGTTGCCGTAGGTCCTACTTTAGGAACCTATCCCCATTGTTCAAATTTTCTTACATTGTCGATAATATTTTTGTTTCAATCAAATTGTCAGGAAACCATTCCCTGAACACTGATTCAGGGTATGATTATGGTTGCAGAATTTTTATCCTTATCCGGAATATATTCCCATCCTTCTTTGACAATGTTCTCTATGGTAAAGGTGAAGTATTTTCCGCTTTTAGGATTCTTTATTTTGCTGGACTGCAATGTTGCTATCCCGTCAGCAGAAGTAACTCCGGAACTGGACCCACTGGTTAATCCGCTCCAGAGTCCGGATATAGTAGCACCCTCAACCGGCTTCCCTTTCTCATCGATAATGCTTACAGTTACCACAGCGGTGTAGAAAGTGTTTTTTCCGGCAATGGCCGTAATAAAGGACATATCAATATTAGAAACATAAATTTTACCTACTGAGGGAGGTGGAGATACCGGTTTCAGGGCAAAATCTGCAGTAGATGCAGATTGTGCATCAGGGTTTACGGTAACGCTTTTACTGGCACTTTCATAACCTATTGCTGAAGCATTTACTATATAAGTGCCTTTGGCTACATCTTTGATTTCATAGAAACCGCTTGAATCAGTTATTGCAAAAAGTGAAATACCCTCAACTTCTACTTTGGCTCCGGGAATAGCTAAGTTACTGTTAGTAGCATCAATTACTTTTCCGGCAATGGAACCTACGCTGGGCTCAGGATCCTGGGGAGGTTGTAATTTTCCTCCGCTAACTGCCTCTGCTGCATTGACCAGGCCATATCCATATTGAGTATCCCAACCGGTGGCACCTAAATCATGGGCAGTATTCTGTAACTGTCCTCTGATATCGGAAATACCGGCAGCAATCATCAAAGCCACTGTTCCTGCCACATGGGGACTGGCCATGGAAGTACCACTCTTCAAGCCATAACTTCCACCGATCAAGGTTGAATAAATTGAATTCCCAGGTGCTGATATCTCTAAATCCGGACCGGTACTTGACCAACTGGTTCTCTGGTCTCTATTATTGGTTGCTCCAACGGCAATAACCGAATCGTATCTGGCTGGATAAGTAATATTATCACCTGTTCCGGATGAATTACCGCTATTTCCGGCTGAACTTACGTTTATAATTCCATATTTATAATAGGCATTGTCAAAGGCATTTTTAACACTGGTACCGGCATCTGATGTGCTGCCATAGCTGTTATTGGTTACCTTAATACCGTTCTCCACACACCATTCCAGGGCAGCAATAACGGAACTGTATGACCCACTGCCACTGGAATTTAAAACTTTCAGGGCGTATAGTTCAGCTTCCGGTGCCACACCAACTACACCAATTCCGTCATCCCGGGCAGCAATGGTACCGGCAACATGGGTACCATGACCATTATCATCCATAGGATCATTATCTCTATTCACAAAATCATAACCTCCCCGGTAGTTGGCATTTAAATCAGGGTGGTTATAGTCTATTCCCGTATCAATCACGGCTACCTTTACACCCGTTCCTTTAATAAAAGCATCATGAACCAAACCTGCGCCAATTTGCTTGACTCCCCAGGTATCGTCCAGCTCTGTATCTAAAATGCTAACTTCAATATCAGGTTCAATATACTGGATTTTAGGATTCTTTTTCAGGGCTTCTAAAGCTTGCTCCGGAAGGGAAGCGGCAATAACATCAACTATATGATAGGTAAAATTAACCTTTCCGCCTGCACTATGAATCATTGCCTGCTCAGCCGGTCCTGGTTTTTCTTTAAACCCGATGAAAAATTTGTCAGACTTCTCAGGCGGGCCAGCTTTTTCCAGAGATTCTTGTTCTTTATTTACTGGAGCAATCAATCCAGAATTGTTCATTACAGAACTGCACCCCATGCAAAAAATTGCCACTAAAGAAAAGATTAATAAAGTAATCAAGATTTTATTCTTTTCTATTTTTTTTCTCATTACCTTTACCTCCTGTTAGGTATAATTTATATACTGGAACATGATTTAATCTTTAATAAATTTGTATTTTATTAATCCCTCCTTGTTTTTTTCTCTATCTATGTTTTTTGACAATAGGAATATTTAAGACAAATAAAAAAAAGTCGGCAACCCAGCCGTCTTAACTAAATGAATAGCCTTAGACCTGTGGCTTTGCGTCCTATCCTTTCGGATAGTTTGCCTTTATCAACTTGGATAAAAAATTTATTATTTTTTCAAATAACTGTTTTTAATATCTAATTATTATATTCCCCAAAAAAAAATTTTTAGACATTGATTTAAAAAATTTTCCAGGTAAAGAAAGCCGGTAAAATGAATAACACTTAACACTGAATTTTAAACACAGTTTACGTTATCTTTAGCCGGATAGAGAAGAGGGATGATGTACACCAGTATATTTAGTACTTTCTGTCATTGCAAGACTGGCTTTAGCCAGTCGTGGCAATCTCACCCATTTATGCCTGCAATAATTAGAACTTGGAAAGTGTAAAGTTTTTGTGTTTAGAAAAAAGGCTCGAAGATGAAATATTTGCAACAAAATAATAGTAAAAAAAGATGGGAATAGACTCCTCATTTGAAGTATATCCCCATCTTTTCAAGTTATCTTACATTGTCAAGAGTGGTCTTTTTTCACGTTAAAATGTGTCAAAGGAACCGTCCCCGTGACACTTTATTCTTGCGGGCCAAAGTTAGGATCGGGAATTCCAACTACGGCGTGAGCAATCACGTACTTATCTCCCGAACATGTGCAATCAGTATAATAGGAGCCTGGGGCAACTGTTTGGACTGTCTTCTTACCCTGTTTTACCGTTGGGAAGGGGGTACAACCGATATAGAAATGGGTCTCC
>CAZGKY010000172.1:0-4200 GCA_964525625.1 uncultured Atribacterota bacterium
TCAAGAATATAGACAAGGCAATAGGAAATCCCTGATTGGCAATAATTTCGGATAAATTAGTCCAATCCATTGTATCCTCCTTTTTCCCTCTATTAGTTTAGCCCTGCCAGCGGACTGAGCTGGCAGGGCGTATATCTAGATGTAAAAAATTCTTTTGGGGATAATATCCAATGCCAGGAAAACCAATCTCCTCTGCTGCCTTTAGGAGTTCTGATAAGGCCAGTTCTGGTACATAAATATCTACTGCCCGGCCTGATAAATGAAAGCTGTTTTTTACTCCTCTTACCAAATCATTATAAGCAGGACAACGATAACCGGAAGTGATAAATATCGGTTTCTGTATTTTGTACCTTAAAGCATTCAATTTTTGTAATAGAAGAGGATATAACATTACTTGCTGACAACAGGGACATTGAAATTCATCTAAGTAAAAATGCTCTGCAATACTGATATGATTAACTTTCTTTTCCGTAAGCATCAATGGTTATCCTCACTACTGGTTCTGGCTATAGCCTCTTTCTGGACAAAGGCTTCTTTTTTTATTAGAGAGTCATAATATTCCCGATTAACTCTATGAATATTGGCTTTCATTATGGTCTGCAATTCTCTTGTTTCCTGGGTTTTTAAGGTTATTTTCTTATCATCCAGAATTTCCAGTAATTTTTTCCAGGCCTCTTCCCATTTTCTTTCTCCTTGACCGATACCAAATTCTTCTTCTGCCCAGAGCATTGCTGTTATTAGTGCCTCTCTAATGGTCTCTGTTCTATCCTGGCCTAATTTATTTTTTAGAAAACCAAATCCGATAGACACGGCAAAAAGTAAAATTCCTTCTAATAAAAAATTACTTAATATGGTCTGAATCATCTTTTCTCCTTTCTCCTGTTCCGAAATGTTTTAAATTGTCTTTATATTAAAATATTAAATATTCTTTTTGTTTTCCTAATGTATTATATATAGAAAGAATGAGCCAGGCTCCCGGTAGAAAGGGAACCTGGCGAGAGTAAAACACTTAATTTAATCAAAAAAATTATTCTGATACATCCATAACATCGGTGGATTTATAATCCAGAATACGAGCATTAACCTTCTCTACCAGATCATTTCCTTTATTGTGGAAGATATTCTTGGCAATAATAGTATCCATAACTGCTTCAATGGCAGCATCCTGAGCTTCCAGATCAGCATAGTCCCCATCATCCAGATTTTTAGGATTATCTAAGGTTAAATTAACTAAATTGCCTTCACTGTCTCGGAATTGCAGGTAGAGTCTTTTATAACTAATAACATCACCAATAGTTGTAGCCATGTTTTCCTCCTTTCTTTAATTTTTAAAGTTTTGATTTTATTGTTTCCATTTTTTATTATGAGGTAAGCTGGGCAGCTTTATTGAGTCTAATTTCATCAATACCGTATTTCTGTAAGCTAATAAGCTGATTGGCCACATCAAAGATATCCTGTTCGGTTGCCGTATACTTTACTCGATTAAAGCTCTTGCTACGAATAATGGGCTTACCCGATTCAGGATCAGTTCCGATAACCAATCTTAGTTGTAAGACTGAATCATAAGGTATTACTACTACTGGCATTTTGACACCTCCTCTCCTTTTTTGATTTTAGGGTAATAATAATCAGTACAGGTTTTTCGTTTATTGTTAATTTTTTTGGTCAAAGAAAATAGTTTTTAGTAATAAGTATTCATCAGATATAAAGAGCAAAGAGTATTACTCAGCTACTTAATATCAGTACTCAATGACTAATTTAGCGAGCTCATTCTGTTATAACGATACTGTTATTCTTTATTGAAAACTGCAAGCTTATCACTTTTAATTCTTTCTATAAGATAAAAGCAAAAAGGAAGATAAAATACAAAAAAGAAAGCCAGTAAAAAATTTAGGGGCAATTACAAAAAATTAACCTTTACTATTTCTTTGCTTATGTTAATATTTATCAAATCAATAATCATTATACTGGCGGGAATTAGAGCGAGGGAAGTCAACTTATTATATATAGCCCGGGAAATGGGATTATCTCAACAAATGATAGAAAGTATTAAATATGCCTTTATTGTCCATGATCTCGGGAAAATAGGGGTTCCTACTGAACTATTGGTCAGACCAGGAAAGATTAATGAAATTGAATATAATTTAATCAAAGAACATCCTAAAATAGGTTATAACATCATAAAGAGAAATGATTTTCCTTATCCTATTGCTAAAATTATTCTGCAGCACCACGAAAGATTAGATGGTTCTGGTTATCCTCATAAATTAAAAGGTGAAGATATTTTACTTGAGGCCAGGATTATTGCCGTTTCTGATGTAGTGGAGGCTATGTCCTCTCATCGTCCTTATCGCCCGGCTCTGGGAATATCAGTAGCGTTAGACGAGATTATCAAGAACAAAGGTATTTTATATGACTCTCAAGTAGTAGATATTTGTGTAGAGTTATTCCGGAAAAAAGGTTTAAAATTTACCTAAAACCCGAAATTTTCTTATTTTTTTGATTTACTGTAGTATTTATCTGCTATAATATTTATTTTTTTTCTTGATATCTTTAGAAATAAACTCTTTTATTAAGTTACAGTTTTCGGTAGCAAAACCTCATAATATTTTTAATAAAATTGCTTTTCATTTTTTCCATCATCCATTGTTCGGCAACTCTTTTGGTTAAAAAACCCATAGTAGGGAAGGAATGGGCCAGGAATAAAATACTGTATAAGCGAATCTTTTTCTGAATAATTAATGCCCATTCATTTATCATCTCTCCAGAACCATCCCCCATAATGATAGCACCAAAAACTCTGCCCCAGCTACTGGTAAATACCTTAATATAACCAATAGTTACGTTCTCGGCAATTGCTGCTCCGTAATTTTCATAGTGGGCAGTAAAAACCTGATATTTGATTCCTTTCTTTTTTAAATCCGCTTCCTGCATTCCTACAAAAGAAATCGGGGGATCGGTAAAGACGGTCCAGGGCAGTATATATTTTTTAAACTTAAACAATCTACCTGGACTCACTGCATTTAACAGGGCAATCATTCCCTGATGCATAGCGGCATGGGTCAGAAGCTGCTGTCCATTACAATCACCAACAGCATAGATATGTTTTACTGAAGTTCGAAACCTTTCATCAACCTTAATTCCACCTTTATCGTATTTCACTCCGGCATTTTCCAGTTTTAGACTGCTAAAGGCGAATTTTTTACCGGCAGCAACCAGTAACTTTTCAGAAGTTATGGTAATTCCATCTTCAGTGGATAAGCTTATTTGGTTATTATCTTTTCTCACTTCAATAATTTTTTGTGCATTATAAACAGGAATACCTTCCTTTTTAAAGACTTCTTCCAGTAATTTTCCAGTTTCCCTCTCTCCGTTGGGAATTAGAAAATCATCCATCTGTACTATAGTGCATCTGGTTCCTAAGCGGCTGAAAGCCTGTGCCATCTCACAGCCGATTGCCCCACCACCGATTATAGTCATACTTTTCGGTAATTGAGATAGCTGAAAGATGTTTTGATTGGTCAGAAAATCTACCTCTGCCAGACCCTTAATTGGTGGAATCATAGGTTCTGCCCCTACCGCAATAAATATTCTACGAGCGGTGATATTTCTATTACCTACCTTTACGGTATGGGGATTGACAAAGCTGGCTTCTCCTTCACCGAGAATTAAGGTAACTTTATTAAATATTTTCAGATTTTTTTCCTTTCCAATATATTCCAGGTAGGTATTAATAGTGGGGAAGGGATTCTTTATTTCTGGGATAAGAAAGTCTTCTACTAAGCCCATTTCTTTTAACTTTAATGGTGAATAGCGGTATTTAGCAATCCTGAGCAATGATTTACTGGGAATGCAGCCTACATTCATACATTCTCCACCAATCTTGTTCTTTTCAATACTGCAGACTTTCAATCCCATCTCAGAGGCCATAGCAGAAACTGCCATTCCGGCTGGACCCAATCCTATACAGATTAAATCAAAATCATAGTTCATTGCTTTTCTCCTTGATTTTTCTTCATTAGATTAGAAGTACATTGGCTTTATCTGATACTCAACTTTTATTTCTAATTCCCAAGCTGAGGATTTAAGAAATTGAGACAACCAAAGTAGAGTTCTAATTTGTCTATTTATTCTGGTGGAGATAAGGGGATTCGAACCCCCGACCTCTGCGATGCGAACGCAGCGCTCTCCCAGCTGAGC
>CAZGKY010000173.1:0-4142 GCA_964525625.1 uncultured Atribacterota bacterium
ATACAATATTTTGCTTAAAAGGCGACTTTTCACACAACCTGCCGTATTCCGTACACTAATAGAAAATAATCATATCGAAAAATATTCCACCAAAAAAATTTTAACTTTACACTATAAACCAAAAACCATTAACTAAAAACTATCAACTATAAACCATACTGCTCTCAATTATACCCCCAAAATCTACATACTAAATACTTATAAACCATAAACTAAAAACTAAAAACTTCAGAGTCATTGCGAGCCAAGCTTTGGCTTGGCGTGGCAATCTCATATTATTATTCCCATAAAAAAGATATATTATATAGAGTATACTGTTAACCACCTCCGATAGGAGGATATACTTTAATAATATCTCCATCTTGCAAGTAACGTTCTAGTTGATGGAAAGGAACAACTTTATTATTTACTATTACCATACTGATAGCATCCATTGCCTTTTCATGTTTGATGGTTTCCTGCAAGAATTCTTTAATCGTTTTCGGCTCATAAAATTCTTTTTGCAAACCTTCATCCTCTTGATAACCATCTACATATTTTTTCAAATTTGAATATATTATTAATTGTACCTTCATCTATCAACTCCAACCGAAAATTTTCTCTTAAAAATTTTGAAAAAAGTACACTGTATTCCTATACTATTTCTCTAAAGTATTGATATGATTACCCTATTGAAATTGAAAATATTCATTTATAACAATATGATACTAAAATAAATTTACAAATAGCAGTAAGAAAGGTAATACAATTATAATCCCTATAGTAGTAAAAATCCAACAAGAATTAACCAGATCTACATTTAAATTATAAATATTTGCTGATATAACTGAATTAAAAGCCACAGGCATGGCAGACATAATTAGAGAAACCTTAAAAGGCAGTCCATTATCAATAGATTGATATTTAAGTAAAAGTACTAACAATAAGGTCACTAATGGTACCATAAAAAACTTGATAACTGAAACAAAGAGGCATTCTTTAATATAAAGGTTGATGTGACTCAATTTTAAATTCAATCCCACAGAAAAGAGTAAAATAAAAGTAGTCATAGGAATAAGTATCTCATTAATAGTAGTATAAATGGGGGGACGTTGTAAGGAACTGAAGTTAAGTAAAAACCCAACTACTACTGAACCTACTCCTACATTAAAAAAGGGGTCTTTTATTATTGCTAATAACTTCTTTCTGATTTTCTCATCCTGATTAAAATCATTACTATAAATTCGGGCAATAGGATATCCTAAACCATAGTACAATAGACGTGATAGAAAAGTATAAATAGGAACTAAGGCATATCCTCTTTCTCCTAAATAAAAAAAACAAACCATCCCACCAAGAGAAACAATATTAGAAAAGAATCCACAACTAAATAATGATCCTGTATCTATGGAATTATAATGATAGAACTTGGCAAGAAGGAGTGCAAAGGCACCTCCAGCAATAATACCAACAGCACCAACAAATGGTAAACTAATTATTTTGATAATGCTTTCTATTTCAAAAATCCATAAACTACCAATGTAAGTAATGGAAATAAGCCAGATCATTCCTAATTTCTGGAGAAAAATAGCCAATTTTCTTAGAGAATCAATGGTAAGTAGTTGATTTTTAATCATCCACTTCTGGAATAAATAACCGCTTAGAGTCCCTACCGATAAGACTAAAAAGGTGTTTAACAAAGACAGAATCATATAGTATCCTTATTAATATAAATGTGAATACCAAATATTAAATATCAAAATACTGAAAAGGTATTGTTATCTCTTGTCAATATTTTCTTAAATAAAATAATGACTATAATTTATCATATGACTAATACATAATCAACCTGAGCAATAGAATCTGTGTATTATTTTCCGTAAAAGTAAAAAAATATTTATCTCCTACATTTGATATTTTAATAAAAATATTAAATCAATTAAGGACAAGAATCATTTCTTATATTTGCATCAGAATATTATAATTGATAATATATAAGAAAAAGTAAACTAAGAGGTAGTATTTTGAGTCAATTAATAATAATAAAACAACCAAAAATCAACCGAGTACAAATGATAATAGGATTGAGTGGTTGGATGAATGGCGGAAAAGTATCTACTGGAACAATTGATTATCTCAAAAATAAATTGAAAGCTATAAAATTTGCTGAAATAAAAGCTAATCACTTTTATATTTTTAATTTTCCAGGCATCATAGAGCTGGTCAGTGAATTTAGACCTAATGTAAGAATAGAAAATGGCATCTTAAAGACTTTTGATTTTCCAAAAAATGAATTCTTTTATCATCAAGAAAGTAATTTAATACTCTTTAAAGGAAAAGAACCTAATATTAACTGGGAAGAGTATCTCTACCATCTTTTTGAGCTCGGACAGAGATATAATTTACACAGAATTTACTTCATTGGAAGTGTTGCTGCTGCTACCCCTCATACCCGCGGTATTAGAATCTCCTGCTATTGTTCAAGTGAGAAATTAAGAGAAGAAGTAAGAGCTAGTGGGATTAAATTTACTAATTATGAGGGTCCGGGGAGTATTGCTACCTTTCTTACCCATTTAGCTCAATACAAGAGGATTGAAATGATAAATTTTGTAGCAGAAATTCCCATCTATATTCAATCCGAAAATCCAAAAGCAATTAAGGCTATAACTGATAAAATAATTAAATTACTAGCTCTTAACATCGATACTACTGATTTAACCAGAAAAAATTTATTATTTGAAAGAAAAATTAATGAATTGCTTGCCCATCAACCTCAACTGGCTGAAGAGATAAAAAAATTAGAAGAAAATTATGACCAGGAATTTTTTAACGACAAAGGAGGTTTTGAAGAATGGCTAAAAAGAAAAGGAATTGATAAATTATAATTTAGTAGCTTTTCCCAAAACCCAAAAAATGATATATCTCTTACCTAAATTTTTATACCATAAGTTATCTGGTCAATATAAATTAATGATTTCTCTTATGAAAATTCTCTTAATATATTAGTTATGATATTTACTGCTTTTTCCATATTCTTAATAGAAATGTTTTCCTCTTTACTATGTGGTAATTTACTTCCCATACCTAAAACAGCTGTTACAATTCCCTTTTCATTTAAATTTGCAGCATCTGTTCCGCCACAAATTACTTTGGTAACTGGTTTTAATCCCATACATTGGATTGCTTTCTGCGCAACTTTAACTACTTCATTATTTTCTGCTATTCGATATGCCTTCACGCTATTTTTCATTTCTATTTCTAACCTTGCTCCTTTTGCCTTAGCAACAGTAAGAAAAGTATTTTTGATCGTACGACTTTCTTCTATACATCTTTTATGCTTCTGGCTACGACACTCAAGCTGAATTAGTGCCTTTTCTGGTACAGCATTCAATACTTG
The DNA here is from genome assembly GCA_964525625.1 of uncultured Atribacterota bacterium. Taxonomy (GTDB): domain Bacteria; phylum Atribacterota; class Phoenicimicrobiia; order Phoenicimicrobiales; family Stramentimicrobiaceae; genus Stramentimicrobium. The sequence goes on from CAZGKY010000173.1 coordinate 3,377, forward strand.
TCCCCCTTCTATTAAGCCAATATTAACAGTTGTTATAGGATCAATCCAACCAGTTTTTAAAAGGGTAATGGCCTGAGCAGCAACTTCTATTGCCGAGATACCGTGTTCTGGTTCAACAGCATGAGCGGCTTTCCCAATAATCTTAATAGTCATTTCTATACGAGAAGGACCCCCGATAATAATTTCCTCTAAAGCCTCGCTATCAAGCACATATCCTTTCCGGGCTCTCAGTAAATCCCTATCCAGAAAACGTGAGCCAGATAATCCTACCTCTTCCTCCCGGGTAATTAATATTTCTACAGGTGGATATTGAGTAGCATTTTGTAAAGCTACCAAAATTTCACAAATACCTGCTTTATCATCTGCTCCTAATATAGTATCTCCCTTAGAACGAATTACTTCTCTTTCTAATATTGGTTCTATCTCTTTACCAGGCTTCACCGTATCAGCATGACAGCAAAACAATATTGGTTCTTTTTGCTGACTATTTTTGGCTTTTACCTTCATAATTAAATTACCGTAACTATCATATTGCGTTTCTGCCCCAATTTCTTTTTGAAATAAATCCTCTAAAAATTTTAGAAATTTTTGTTCTTCTCCTGATTCACTATCAATCTTAACCATTTGAAAAAAATACTGCATTAATTTATCTGACATCATATACTCCTTCTTTTATTTTGTCTAATTGTGTTATTAATCATAACAAATATCAATACTTTTTAGATCGGAAGAGCACACGTCTTAACTCCAGTCACGAGATTCCATC
>CAZGKY010000174.1:0-4124 GCA_964525625.1 uncultured Atribacterota bacterium
GAGTCAATCCCAATTTTTCTGTAAAATTAAGTAGCCACCAATTCCTCCTGAGTATTGACTCCTTCTTTCATTTTTATTATTTCACATAAGAGAGGATCATGTTGTTCTAGATCTTGGTCCTCTTTAATTATCTTCATATACCTTCTACCAGTCTGCCACTGCTCATCAATCTCCATAAGCCTCATACAAACATAGCGCAGGCAGGATTCTTGGTTCGGGAAAATACCGACTACTTTGGAACGTTGTTTTAAGTCTTTATTGATCACCCCTTCAATTAAATTGGTGGTTCTGATCTTACGCTGATGATGGTCGGGGTAGTCCAGGTAAGTCAGGGTAAATTCCAATAATTATTTTTAGAGTATCATTTATTATGGAGGTTCTTGATGGCCCATTGCAAGTTATTATTTTAAATTAACTTATTCACTTTTACCGAAAATATAGCACACACTTAAGAAAATAATTCGAATTACCTGTGTTGTGTATCATAGCACAACTATTGTCTATATTGTCTTATAGTAAAAAAATTATGTTATTTTTAGTGTAATTAACCTCTTTTGGTGAAAAGAGTCCTATTTGGACTATCAAAAATTAGAAAGAAGATATTCCTAATGAAAAGTAGCTTAACAATTTTATCTTTACATTATATATAGAAAGTATGATAATTGGAACAAAATAAATAATTATTATAATCGATAAGATGTGAATATAAATCGCTATTATAGAATATTAGAAATAATTTTAATCAAAATATAAAAATCTATTAAAATAAAAAAATATACTATTATAAATAAGGATTTAGGAGGTTAAGGAAATGGATTATAGTAAATTAAAAAAGGGGACTAAGGCTTTAGTATCTGAACCCTGTCCTCTAACTGGTTCCCACATAAGACCGATATATCAAACTTCTACCTTTGTGTTTGAAAATGTAGAACAAGGAGCAAAGAGATTTTCTGGAACCGAAGATGGATATATTTATACTCGGTTAGGTAATCCTACTGTGAGAGATTTTGAAAAAAAGATGGCTCTTTTAGAGGGGGGCAGTGAAGCTGTTGCTTTTGGTTCCGGAATGGGAGCAATATCGGCAACAATTATGGCTTTAGTTAATGCTGGTGACCATATAGTTGCTGCCAGGACTCTTTATAGCTGTACACATGTTTTTTTATCTCAACTTATAAAAAGATTTAATATAGAAACAACTTATGTTGATGCTACAGAGATCGAAAATATTGAAAGGGCCATTAAACCAAATACCAGAATAATTTATGTAGAATCTCCGGCTAATCCCAATATGAGTTTGGTAGATCTTTCCGAGACGGCAAAGGTTGCCCATAAGTATGAGGTAATGGTAATAGTTGATAATACCTTTATGACTCCATACTGGCAGAGACCGATAGAATTGGGTTGCGATCTGGTGGTTCATAGTGCTACAAAGTATATCGGAGGGCATGGTTTGGTTATCGGAGGAGTAACAATTGGTAGTAAAGAAGTAATTGATAAGATTAGAGAAACAACCCAGCGAGATATAGGAGCTGTTATGAGTCCTTTTGATGCCTGGCTTTTAAACATTGGTTTGAAGACTTTAGGAGTAAGGATGGAAAAACATGAATCTAATGCCAGACTGGTAGCTCAATGGTTAGAAGAAAATCCTAAAGTAGAAACTGTTTATTATCCCGGATTACCTTCTCATCCCCAGCATAATCTGGCTAAGAAACAAGCTGAAGGATTTGGCGCTATGATAGCTTTTGAACTTAAGGGTGGTTTACCAGCCGGAATTACTCTAATGAATAATGTGAAATTGATTCATTTGGCAGTAAGCCTGGGTAATGTGGACTCACTAATTCAACACCCAGCTTCTATGACCCATTCCGCATATTCCAGGGAGGAACTTTGGGAAGCGGGTATATCAGAAGGCTTGGTTAGACTGTCGGTTGGTATTGAAGAACCAGAAGATTTACTAGCAGACCTGGAGCAAGCTTTCCAACAAATTAAATAATATTGGTGAAGATACCCTAAAAATAGAAAAAAGTAGATCAAGAAATGATTAGTAGTCTTTGCCAGGTAGGGTAACAGAGCAGAGTTACTAAAAACCCATTATTACTCCACTAGCAATATTTTCTGAATGATTGGAAACTCGCTCCAAATTCATTATAATTTCTAAATATATTGGTCCCGATTCTGGTAGACAAATCCCTGCTTTTAACCTATCAAAATGATTCTGTCTCATTTTTTCTTCCATAAGATCAATTTCGTTCTCCAGGTGAATAGTTTCTTGAGCGATTTCATTACTATTTTTTTCCAGAGCTTCTATGGCATAAGCAAAGGAATCCACAGCTTTTAGAAACAGCTGTTTTAATTCCTGTTCGGCTGGGTGAGAAAAGATTATATTTTTTTGAAATTTAAATTCTGCTATTTCCACTAAATTATGGGCATGGTCTGCTATTCTTTCAATATCGGTAACACTATGAATCAAAATAGCTAATTTTTGAGATTCTTCTTTAGCAAATGCTTGAGTAGAAATTTTGGTTAAATAATCATCAAGAATATGGTGAAGCTCATCTACTGTTGATTCTTCTGTTTTTACAATGTTAATCAGATCATAATCTCCAGAAAATAAAGCCTTACGAGATTTCTCTAGCATTCCTTTGGCAATATTGGCCATTCGTGAAACTTCTTTTTGAGCTTGTAGTAGAGCCAAGCTGGGAATATTTAGAATCTTGTATTCTAAAAATTTTATTCCTCGGTCAATTTCTTCTACTTGACCCGGTATTATTTTAATAGACAGATATTTTAACCAATTAATTAAAGGTAGGGCCGCAAGAACAAGAAAGACATTAAAAAAAGTATGAGCATTAGCAATTTGCCGACCCAAATCGGAACTGGTTACAGAGATTAGCTTAACAAAAGGAAAAAGGAAGAAGGAAAAAAGCAATACTCCAATAATGTTTACTGTGAGTTGTGCCATAGCAAGACGTTTAGCTGATTTGCAGGATCCCAGTGATGCTAATAAACCGGTAATACAAGTACCGATATTTGCACCCATAATGATAGGTATAGCAGCAGATAAAGTAAGTACACCTTCCATTCCCATAGCAATAACCAGACCAGTAGTCACTGAACTGGATTGAATGATAGCAGTAAACAAGGCACCAGTGATAATACCTAATAGAGCATTATGACTAAAACTAAAAAGAATATTATTGATAAAAGAAATTTCTTGAATAGCTTGAGCCCCTTGTGACATAGTCTGCATTCCTAAAAATAGAATACCAAAACCGAGGACAATCTGCCCGATATTATGTAATTTTTTTTGTCTGGAAAAGAAAAATAAAAAACAACCTAGAATAATAAATGGAAAATAATAAAGACCAATTTTAAATGCCACTATCTGTGCGGTAATGGTTGTCCCGACTTTTGCTCCCAGCATTACGCCAATAGCTTGTTTTAAATTGATCATACTGGAATTTAAAAGACCGATAAGGGTAACTATAGTAATACTGGAACTTTGAATAATAGCCGTAATAAAGGCACCAAATCCCACTGCCCGGAGAGAATTATAGGTAATCTTTTTTAAAATATCTTTCAGCTCTTTATAAAATACTTGCTTTAATCCATCGCTTAAGGTAAAAAGACCATAGAGAAAAAGGGCTAATCCACCAAAAAGATTAAAAAAGATAATATTCATAAGATAATTATTGCTCCATAATTTTAGTCCATAAATCTGAAATTGTGAAGATATTTCTTAATTTTAAAAATAAATGGTCATAAATATATTATCACTTTATTGATAATCTGACAAAATTTATCTCATAATTTATTTCTGCATTTTTTAACTTACCGTTAACTTTTTTTGATAATGTTATCCATGTTGGGTAAAGAAGACAAGAAATTATTTAACTTAAATAGATGAAGTTTTGTTATAAAAATAAGAAAAATGAACTTACTAACTGAAGGACCAATTTTGTTTTGAGATATATAGAAAATGAACCTCCCCGCAGCAGAGCTGCGGGGAGGTTAATCCTGAGAGATTAAAATTTTAGGCAGCGTATACGATTTTGGTTGCTATTTGCTCTATTAGTTCTTTTAGATCGGAAGAGCACACGTCTGAACTCCAGTCACGAGATTCC
>CAZGKY010000175.1:0-4109 GCA_964525625.1 uncultured Atribacterota bacterium
TATATATCGAAGTTAGTTAATTGATCAATTAAACATAATTTTTTTTATTATAATGGTAAATTTCAGGCAAAATTAATCCACCAAATACAAGCCCAAGTATGCCAGCTATTGTTGAAGCAAGATAAGGAGTAACATAACTTGCCGATAAAAACAATGTCAAACCCATTACAGTAGAAATAGAAAGTGAGAGATACCATCCTTCTTTTAAACCCTTTAAGCGATCATAAAGTAAGCATATGGAAAAACCTACCATAATACATGAAATAGCCAAAAAAATACTAGCCCAAAAGGCTATTTGTTCAGGACTTAATCCGGTTATAGTAAGAAGAGCTGCATAGGAAGAACCTAGGGAACCAAAAGTAACTGCCCAAGAATGGCCCAATAAAGCAGCAACAGTAGCAATAATAGGATTAAACTTTAAGCCAATAAGCAGTGGAGCTGCTACTGCAACAGGTGTTCCAAAGCCACAAACACCCTGAAGAAAAGAGGGAAAAGCCCACCCAATTACAAGTAACTGAATTAATCTATTGCCATGAGTTAGTTTAGCAAATGTATTTGCTATTGTTTCAAACCCCTCTACTTTATCTACAATATTATAAATACCCATGGCACCCCAAATAATATACAGAATGAAAATTGTATTCCATAAACCCTTTATTGAAGCAACAGATATTAATTTATTATTCGCACCAAAGAATAAAACACAAATAAAAAAGGCAATAAGCCAACTTGCCGCTCCTGCCCGCCCACCACTCCAGTGAAATTTAATCATCATGATTAGAATCATTAGAATTGGTAAAAACGCTAATAACCAATTGATTGTACTTAACTCAAGTATCATTAAAGCATACCTTCATTTTGAAAATAATAATACATAATAATAACATTAACAAACGCATAAATTCAATTTTTTTCTGTAAAATTAATTTATCACTAATCCCTCTTGGGATTTGTCTCCTTCTTTTTATTTGTTTAATTTCACATAAGTTAGGATCTTTTCGTTAAATATTTGATCCTTTTTGGTTATCTACATATACCTTTATCCTGCCTGCCTTTCCTCATTAACCTTCATAAGGTATAAACAAACATAAGATTATAGTTCTAATCTTAACCAGTAATGTTTAGGTTAGTCTAGATAAGTCTGAATAGATTCTGATTCTTCTTTATTGGGAGATGGCTAATTTTTAAATAAATGTTCTAGTATTTCTGAGATATTATCTGGGCTATATAATATAAATAGACATCTATATGATGTAAATATTAAAGACTTTTTAAAATGGCTAGCTAAATAATTTCCTTTTACTTATTCCTTAATCAGTTGCATAAGAACTAAGATATTACCAGAACAATACATATATAGCACTGATCAGGTATAGGTATATTACAGAACACCTCATGCTGGGATTTGAGTAATTCCTCGTTCTCATCAGAGTAAATTATATTTGTTTTTAATTCAATTTTGATCTTCCAAATTAAATATAGCTTTAAGATAGTCTAAAAGCTCTAAAGACTTCTCTATCTCTGTCAAAGGAATCTCATTCTCTTGGCAAATCTTACTAAAAATACCATCATAATTACCATCAGCTCTAATAATAACATAATCACAACCAGGTGTGATTGTATTAATCATAATATCCGAATTAGGGCCTCTTCTATCACTTCCACCTAGATGCATACCAATAACTTTAATACCATGTGTATGGGCATAGTCAAGTAATTTATTAGCACGACTTATCTCTTGATCAATATTAACACCAGCTGCCCCCATTCCTTTTCCACTTCCCCCGATAATCATAATTAATGTTTTAAACCCTTCTAGATCACTAGCTTCTAAATGGAAATTTACTTCTATTTGAAGGTTAATTCTTTGGGATAATAAAACTATTACAGCATATTCAGGAGATTGACCGGGATTTGTCAGTACAATAGGTTTTTCGGCAACAAAAGGAACTTCTATCACTTTGGTTTCCTGAGCAGAAACACTAGCCTGAATTATTAAGAAATTACAAATCAATAATAGAATGAGTATTGTTATTTTAATCCTAATCATATAATGATTATCCTCTCTAAACTACAATAAGAATTTTTTAATTAATATCACTACCAGAATAAATTTATTTCTGGTAGTGATATTACAATTATACAATATTACCTTACCAGGCTAATCCTAATCCTGGATTTCTTGGGTCAGACCCTACCATTATAGCTCCAGTAACCGGATCAATTACAGTCATTTGGGCACTCCCAAAAGTACCACCAACTCCAATTCTATGTCCAATAGCCTTTAATGCTTCTAATGTTTCTTCCGGGAAACCCGCTTCAATGCGTAATTCGTTCAATGCCAAATGAGGATGGGAAACATTAGGAAAAGAAGTGGTTTCGAAACGCGGTAATGATACAGCTATTTGGGGATCTAAACCATATTCAACCACACGAATAAACTGTTGAACCTGACCCTGTGGCTGGAAATCTGCTCCAGTATTACCACCAGCAATATAAGGTTTTCCGTCTTTTAAAGCAAGATATGGGTTACTGGTATGACGAATCTTTTTACGAGGTTCTATTATATTGGGGTTACCTTCTTCTATTTCAAACATACGAATACGATTATTAATGCAAATTCCAGTATCACCCACTACCAACAGGTTATAGCCTAGGGAAGTTGTAACTGCAGCAACATTACCAAACTGGTCAACTACACTATAAGTAGTAGTATTTCCGCGTTCTACTCTTGGAGTCTGATAATCGCCCAATCCTCCCTCAATAGGCCACTCTAAAACACTATTCATAGAAATTCTTGCTCTTTGCTTAGCTGCATACTCATCTGATAAAAGTTCTTCTACAGGATTTTCATAAAGGTCAGGAGTTGCAATGTAGAAATATTTATCGGTATGGGCTAATTTTAATGATTCAGCTATAAGATGAATAAACTCAGGACCATCTATTTTATATTGAGAGAAATCAAACCCTTTTAAAATGTTTAGAGCCATTAGGGTAGTTATACCCTGACTGTTAGGAGGGCATTCATAAACGGTAATACCTTTATAATCAATACTTATAGGTTCAACAATACCATCGACCTTTGATTCATGAAAGTCAGATAGCTCAAAATGGCCTCCATTCTCTTTAGAAAAAGCAACAATCTTATCAGCAATTGGACCTCGATAATAATAATCAGTTGCTGCCTGTAAAGCAGCACTTCTTCCATTTATAAGATTATTATTGTATACCTGCACCAATGAACGAAGAGTTTTAGCCATATCTTTCTGATATATGAGCTCTCCTAATTTAGGAATTTTACCATTTGGCATAAATACATCTTTTGTATGTGGCATTTTTAGAATATCATCCTGTTGTCTTCTTATAGCAGCAATAGTACTAGTGTTTGCTGGATGACCATTCTCCGCTAAATCAATTGCTCGGTACATAAGTTCACCTAAATTCTTGGATCCAAATCTATCTAACCATATCATCCAACCTTCCCAGGCTCCAGGAACATTGGCCTGGTGCATACCATAAGCAGGGACGTCTGGATCTCTAAAGAATTCAGCTGTAGCATGCGTACCGCTCCAAGATACTCCATCTAATGCATAAACTTTATTAGTTGCCGCTTCATAATAAAGAGCCCAGGTACCACCACTCAAAACTCCTGAAAACCATGGTTCAGTAATACCAATGGTAGCAGCCAGGGCAAAAGCAGCATCGGCAGCATTACCACCATTTTGTAATACCTCAAATGCTGCCTGTGTAGCTTGATAACTACTAGAAACAGCAGAAAATTTTCTACCAAGTACTAAAGGAGTAGCAAAAGATGTTGTTACTGCAAAAAAAATAGAGAAAAGTATTATTAAGCATATAAGTAATATAACTTTTTTATTCATTTTAACAATCTCCTTTAAAATTTTTAACATACTTTAATTCAGTATCATACATAAGTAATATTATAACAATCCAAAAATAAATCATTAAAATTTATTAACCACCTCCTATCTCTTTTTTGAAATTTCTTCTATATCTACCTCCATTATTCTTAGGAATACGAAAAATAATATACACCCACGCCCTAGATCGGAAGAGCGTCGTGTAGGGAAAGAGTGTAGGATAGGGTG
>CAZGKY010000176.1:0-4085 GCA_964525625.1 uncultured Atribacterota bacterium
TGAATATTACTTCCTTCCTCCTGATGTTTTAACTCTTTATCTGGGAAAAGAACTTGTTCATTATCCCTGTTTTGAGTCTGCAATATATAATCACCAATTCTTTGCACAAGGGTTCCTTGATTATTTCCCGTGTGGGATTTGATTTGTCTGATGTTTGCTTTCTCATGGGCAAGAGACTGGAAAGAGATAATGTGCTCAATTAAATAATCCTGGGTGTATTCTTCAATATTATGGGAGGAAAAAGAACCAGAAATAAGATATTCTATTTGGGTTACCAGGATAAATTCTTTTTTTTCGACTTGATATTTCCACCTGTTGGGTATATCAGAAAAGATATTAAGTATCCCGCAGTGCACCAAAAAGGAAATAATTAAGGCTAACATAAATCTTTTATTATTCATCTTGTCCATATAGTTCGGAGACGAAAAGGGATAGATTAGTTAAGTATAACCTATCCCTTTTCTTCTTATTTTAGAAATTAGTGTTTATTCCCAGTAAATATGTTCTACCCTGGATCGGATATCCGCTGACCAATTCCGGTTTTTGGTCAAATAAATTCTTAATAGAGAAACTTAAATTAATTTTTCGGTTTTTTTCTTTATTTATGGTAAAATCATTGGCCATGTTAGTGTCAAAGAGATAATAATTATCAAGATGATCTGGTCTTCCCGCTACTATGTATCCTGTTAAATTGACAGTAAAATCATCCTTATTTTTTCCCCATTGCTTAAAATAAGTTAAACCGAGTCCATATTTATGTTTAGGCTTTAATTGATTACCTGTATCGAGGTCTAAAGCATTTAGATAAGTATAGTTTAGATTAGTGGTGAAATGTTTTTGAAAATCTTTTTTTAGGATAACTTCAATACCTTCCACTTGTGCTGAACCGATATTGATAGGACGCCAGACTCCAGCAGAATCGGGAGCCCAATTGATTAAATCCTTAACCTTTTTCTGAAAGATATTTAGCTCAGCCTGAATATCTCTTTGTTCACTGATAAAGGTTAGTCCTGCTTCATAAGCCCAGGCAGTTTCCGGTAATAGATTAGGGTTTCCTCCTACATAACCATCTTCTGGCCAGTAAAGATCATTATAGGTGGGTGCACGATAAGCGCGTCCTACTGAGGCTTTAATACTAAGCGCATCTTGTAAGCGATAAGCAATGCCTATTCGTGGATTGAATTGTCCACCAAAGACCTGGTGATAATCATAACGGAGCCCAGCTGTTATATTTAGCTTTTCTAATTCTGCCGGCTGCCAGACATCCTGAATAAATACTGCTCCGTTTAGATCAGCCTGGTTTCCGATATCGGTACTAGTTATCCAATGATGCTTAATCTCTCCACCCCAGGTTAGAGTATGGTCACTTTCTTCTATATTGTCATCATGAAAACTGAAATTATAATGGGTACTATCAAAAGATAACCCAGTAGTATGGGTTTTATGTAAACTGGCCCTGGTGTATCCCCATTCATCCGGATTATCATAAACAAGACGGTGAAAATCATACCAGGCCATTAAATTGATATCCTTATCTTCCTCTCTTTTCTTCCATTTTAGATTCAGGTTGAAATTTCGGTCATTTTGTTGGGCTTGAGGAGAAGGAAAATCAAGAGAGCCTGGTATTCCTCTTTGATAATCTTGGTAACGAATGGTGAAATCCAGGTTAGTTTGTAGGTCTATTTCTTGGGATATTTTTCCCAGCAAAGATATTTTTTCTAACTGACTGTTTTCCCAATCGCCTTCAGATTGGTAATATTCCCCAATCAAGAGATAACCGAGATTGTTGCCTTTATTCTGGTAAGAAATCTGATATTTTTGAGTATGATTGCTGCCATAGTAAATTCCTAAGGTTCCTTTTTCCTCTTTTGCTACACTTTTGGTTATGATATTGATTACGCCTCCTAAAGCATTGGCTCCATAGAGTGCAGAAGCTGGACCACGAAAAATCTCAATCTTTTCTATACTTTTTGCTGGAATTAATCCTAAATCTATCTTACCGGTTTGGGGATCGCTAACAACCTGCCCGTCTATCATGATCAAGACCTGTTCTGGGGAAGAACCTCTTATACTAACTGCTTTGATGTCTCCTGGTGATCCATAATCAATAATTTCCATTCCCGCAATGTTGTTAATAATTCCAGCGACATTTTCTGATTGGGATACGATAATCTCTTCTTCTGTTATTATTGTTACACTGGCTACTGACTCCCGTAATAATTGGGGATATTTTGAAGCAATAACAACTATCTCCTCCCATATTACCAGAGGTTCTGGAAGCTGTTCAGCAATAATGTTTCCCCCCATAAGGGATGTAGAAATAAAGATGATTAGTAAGAAAATAATTATTGAATAAAATTTTTGGGACATGATAACCTTCTCCTTTTTATATAATTTTTTCTTTTGGAAATGTATCAAAATAATCTTTTTCCTGCTTGCTATTTACTAGTAATAAAAAAAGCTGCCTCCAATTTTTAAAGAAGGCAGCTTGATTGACTTACCAAGAAGTCTAATTATTCCTGCTCATCCTCTATGTCGGAGGTTTTCCAAGCAGACAATTAATGGCAAGTCTTCTGGCTTCCAGCCCCTTATGATATTATCCTTCCCACCTGCTGGGCAGTGAATAATATCGGGATTATGCTGGTTACAGATGCGACAACAGCAACGGCTTTGCACCGTTTTCCTTTTTAATCATTTCTGAACCATAATTGCAAATTGCTTAAGCACTATTCAATTTTCAACTATCTTTATTCTAATATATTTTTACTTATTCCATTTGTCAAGGATTTTTATCCTAAAGACTACAGAAAAATTATATAACTTGTTAAGCTTAATCTTTATAGTTGAATTATTCAATAAGGCCAAAGAAGAATTTACAGTTTTATAAATTATGTAACTATAACAACATTTTAAGTAACGGATTAAGCTAATACTACAATGGGGATTCCATGGTAATTATCTACATAAGCATTCACATCAAAAACTTCTCTAATATTTCTGGTGTTAATTACCTTGCTATCTCCTTCTGAAAAGATCTTTCCATCTTTGAGCAAAATAAATTTATCTGAGAATCTCAAGGTTAGGTTTAAATCATGCATTACTACGATAGAGGAAATATTTTGAGTTTTAGAAATATTTCTAATAATTTTCATTACTTCTATCTGATTTTTTAAGTCGAGATTATTGGCTGGTTCATCTAATAAAAGAACTTTAGGTTCCTGAACCAGTGCTCGGGCAATGATTACTTTTTGCAATTCCCCACCACTTAACTCATTGGTAGGGCGTAAGGCATATTTTTCTAATTGCATTAACTTTAAAATGTTACTGGTAATTTCTAAATCTTTTTTAGAAGCATCCCATTTAATATAGGGTTTTCTGCCCAAAAGAACTGTATCAAAAACGGTCAGATAATTACTAATAGTATTTTGAGGAACGTAAGCCATTTTTTGGGCAATCTCCACATTATTCAATTGTTGTATAGCAAAGTGATCAATTAACACTGTTCCTTTCAGTGGTGTTAATATTTTATTAATACATTTTAAGAGAGTCGATTTCCCGGCTCCATTTATTCCCAGAATAGAAACCACTTCTCCTTTGTCTACCTTAAATTTTACATTTTTTAAGACCATTTTGCTCGGGTAGGAAAATTCAATTCCATTTACAGAAAGAATCATTGCTCATCCCCCTTATACTTCTATATTAAATTCCCCTTTTTATATTCCATACCTATTCCTTATCTATTCTATCACTTATACCTTTTAATGAGCAAAAAAAGAAAGACAGGAGCTCCCATAAAAGAGGTTAATATACCTACTGGTAAAACAAGAGGTGACATTATGGTCCGGGCAACAGTATCCGAAATCAGTAATAATAATGCTCCCATTAGAGCTGAAATAGGAATGACAAAACGATAATCTTCACCAATTAATATTCTGGTTAGATGAGGGCATATTAACCCCACAAAACCAATAATACCTAAAAAGGCGACATTGACTGAGACAAGCAGGGAGGCCAATAGCATTGCCAATACTCTGATTTTCTCGGTATTGACTCCCAATGATTTGGCGCTTTCTTCACCACTGGCC
>CAZGKY010000177.1:0-3943 GCA_964525625.1 uncultured Atribacterota bacterium
AGAAGGTGGTAATGGTTAAATAAAATGGTTTTACCATAAAAAGATTTAAATAGGCCCGATGATTATATAACACCTGAAGTCCCAGGTTGGCCATACCCTTGCTTGAGAAAGATTAGTGCTAAAAGTATAAATAAAAAATTGCCAGAAAAAGAGCAAAAAGTTACACCCCTCACCGGGATTCTTAAAGCAACCCGCAATACGGGTGCGATATTTACTGTACAATTAGCACAAGATGAAAGAGGCTATGTTATACTTCTTTAATCCAAGGTATCATTGCTCTTATCTTTTCGCCAACCCTTTCAATAAGTAGATTAGATTCCCTATCTCTCATGGCATTAAAGAAGGGTCTTCCTACCTGATTTTCCAGTAACCATTCCCTGGCAAAAGTACCATTCTGAATCTCAACTAATAATTTTTTCATTTCTTTTCTGGTCTCTTCAGTAATAATACGCTTGCCTGATTTTAAATCACCATATTCAGCAGTGTTACTAACATTATCACGCATATGAGTAATTCCACCAGCATAAATAAGGTCAACAATTAATTTTAGTTCATTTAAGCATTCAAAATAGGCTACTTCAGGTTGATAACCAGCTTCAATTAGAGTATCGAAGCCAGCTTGGATCAGGGCTACTACTCCTCCACATAAAACGGCCTGCTCTCCAAATAGGTCAGTTTCGGTCTCTTCCCGAAAAGTTGTTTCAATAGCACCGGCACGTGTTCCACCAATAGCCTGAGAGTAAGCCAGGGCAGTATCTTTAGCGTGTCCGGTGAAGTCCTGATATACTGCAATCAAATTGGGTACCCCACGTCCTTCGATATACATCTTTCTCACAATAGCCCCTGGTCCTTTAGGGGCAACCATGACAACATCAACATGCCTGGGGGGTATTATTTGTTTAAAATGAATATTAAAACCATGAGAAAACATTAGAGTATCGCCTTCTTGTAGATGTTCCAAAATCCTGTGGGAGCAACAAACCTGTGGTTGTATCTCATCTGGTATCAAAATCTGGACAATATCAGCTTGTTGTACTGCCTTCTCTATCGTTTCTACCTGTACACCGTCATTTTTTGCTTTTATCCAAGATTTACCATCTTCTCGTAGTCCTACCACCACATTAATTCCACTGTCTTTCAGATTTAAAGCCTGACCTCTTCCTTGACTTCCATAACCAATAATAGCCACGGTCTTGTCCTGTAAGTAACTTTTATTAGCATCCTGGTCATAATAAATTTTTGCCATAAAAACAATCCTCCTTAAATATTTATTTTAAGAAATATTAATATTAATAAATTACTCATTATTTTACCAATATATTGTTAATTCAATATTCTTTGGGCTCCTCTGGAAAGAGATATCTTACCAGTACGGGCAATTTCTAAGATACCAAAAGATTCCAGCAGTTTTAGTTTGGCATTTATTTTTTCTTGTGTTCCAGTTATTTCAATAGTCAGAGCCTGTTTATCAATATCTACGATATGTCCCCGAAAAGTATCTACCAGTTGCATAATCTCCGTCCTCTGATCAACGGATTTGGTACTCACTTTAATTAAAGCCAATTCTCTTTCTACTGAAGTTTCTCGGGGAAGATCTCTCACCCTTAAAACATCAACTAATTTATTAAGTTGTTTAAAGATTTGCTCCAGAATATGCTCATCACCTTCTGTTACAATAGTAATCCTGGTAATACCCTTTTTTTCTGAGTGCCCGGCAGCAATACTGTCTATATTAAATCTTCTGCGATTGAAGAGACTGGACACACGAGCTAATACACCGGGATGATCTTTTACTAAAATAGCTATAGTATGTTTCATGATTCATTCACTCCTAACATTTTATTAATCGGTTCACCAGGTGCTACCATGGGAAATACGTTCTCTTCGGAAGGAATGAGGCAATCTATTAGAAAAAAGGTCTTCTCAGAGAAAGCCTGAGCAAGGGCAACAGGGAAATCATCTTTGCTAGAAATCCTGACTCCTCTTCCCCCATAAACTTGAGCTACCTGAGCAAAATCCGGGCTACCGGCCAAACAGGTTTGAGAGTATCTCTTGCCAAAAAACAACTCCTGCCATTGGCGTACCATTCCCAGATAACCATTGTTCATAATTAACACCACAAGGGGAATTTTATTATAAATAGCAGTGGCTAACTCCTGAATATTCATCTGAAATCCACCGTCTCCGGCAACACAAATTACTCTTTTTTCTGGACATCCTATTTGAGCCCCGATAGCTGCTGGTAAACCAAACCCCATAGTACCCAACCCTCCTGAAGTGATCAAACTTCTGGGATTGCTGAATTGGTAATATTGAGCAACCCACATTTGATGTTGTCCAACGTCAGTGACGATAATTGCATCTCCTTTAGTTAGTTGGTATAATGTTTCCATGATATATTGTGGTCTTAATTGGTCATCGCGCTTATATTTTAGAGGATATCTCTGTTTTAAATCTTTTATTCTAGTTAACCATTCCTCTTCTAATTTGTTTTCTGAAAATTGTAATAATTTTGTTAAGACATATTTCAGATCCCCGACAATAGGAATATCTATTCTTATATTTTTACCGATTTCTGCTGGGTCAATATCCACATGAATAAATTGAGCTTCAGGACAGAATTTTTGGGCATTGCCGATTACCCGATCATCAAAACGAGTACCCAGGGCTATCACTAAGTCAGCTTCACTCATGGCTGTGTTAGCATAATAGGTTCCATGCATACCCAGCATTCCTAATGCTAGGTGATGCTCTTCTGGAAAACTTCCTAAGCCCATTAAAGTGGTAGTGACTGGAATATTTGTTTTTTGAACAAAAGCTTTCAATTCCTCCGAAGCATTAGAATTGATGATACCTCCTCCGGCATAAATAATTGGTCTTTTTGCTTTCTGAATAGCTGAAACAGCCTTTTTGATTTGGTTTAAATTCCCTTTTAGGGTAGGTCGGTAACCAAGGCACTGGTCCTTTTCCGGGTAAAAGAATTCTGCCTGAGCCAGCTGAACATCCTTGGGTAAATCAATTAAAACCGGGCCTGGTCTACCATTTTTGGCCAGAAAAAATGCTTCCTTGATAGTGACAGCAAGATCTTTCACATTCATTACCAGATAATTGTGCTTGGTGATGGGTAAAGTGATTCCGGTAATATCTACCTCTTGAAAGGCATCTGTACCAATATAAGGGCTAATTACCTGTCCGGTGAAAGCAACTATAGGTATAGAATCTAAGTAGGCATTAGCTAAGCCGGTCACCAGGTTTGTGGCTCCCGGACCAGAGGTAGCAAAACACACCCCTACCTTGCCAGTGGCACGAGCATAACCATCAGCAGCATGCACTGCGCCCTGTTCATGTTTAGTTAATATATGAGTGAAGGAGGCCTTTTGGTAAATAGTATCATAAAGAGGCATGATAGCACCTCCCGGAATACCGAAAACCACCTCAACCTTCTCTCTATGCAGACATTCCACTATAATTTCGGTTCCACTTAGTTTCACGTCTGTTCCTCCTTTTCTTTAAGATATTAATTTTTGGTAATATAATAGTTAGAGTATATAAAACTACCCCAGAGATAGTTCCTTTTTGATAAATATTGGGACCTATCCGCTGGGGTCTTTTATACCCACGGTGTAATACGTCTACTTTGAGACGTATCTTATGCCACTTGGTCCAGACTTTTTGGAAAAACGGAACCCTAGGCATACTCCCGAAAATAAAAAATCCTTCATCCCGTTTTAAATTTAACAATTAAAATAGGGACGAAGGATTCGTGGTACCACCCTAATTTGATAAAGAAAGTTAAATTTCTTTATACTACTTAATTAACATAACGCATCAAAGATGCTGCAAGCTTAACTTGATAGTCAGTATAGAATTACTAAGAATCAAATCCTACTGTAATTAATTACTCTTAACTTTTCCCCATTTCTGTCTTACATTGTACCTTCTT
>CAZGKY010000178.1:0-3748 GCA_964525625.1 uncultured Atribacterota bacterium
CCCCCCCCCCCCCCCCCCCCCCCCCCCCCTCCAGCCCGCCCCCCCCCCCCCCTCACACTCCACCCTATCCTACACTCTTTCCCTACACGACGCTCTTCCGATCTCATCTAAAATCATCCACTCTGGTTTACAATGACTTTTCCGGAATGCTTCAATAATCTGTAATCTTTTTATTATTTTTTTTGCCTTTTGACCAGAAGAGTTTTTTAATTCTTCTCGCAATTCCATATTCAAAGATTCAAGATTCATATTTTGTAGTAAATTTTTGATAGCTTCAGCCCCTATTCCTGCTTTAAAATCTGAATCATAATATGTATATAATCTATTTTCCGATTCTAAAATTATGTCTCCTACTTTATGATTTGTACTCCCTGGATTAATCACTACATAACATGATTCTTCAATAGTCTGTTTGGCTAAAGTCAAGCGTTTAGATAATCCAGGATCTTTCTCTAATAGCATTGTTAATCTACTTTCAGATATTAATCCATCAATTTCCGATATCTTATAAGAACTTGGTTCATTCCCTTCATCTTCTTCGATGGTTGGTATTTTCTGGGAAACTCTTTCTGTTGTATCTACATCTTTTTCTTTAGTTTGTGAAATTTCATCTGCTTCTATATTTTCAAGATCTAAATAATAATCATCATATGATGACTGGTCAGTTTCATAAGGAATATTCTTTTCAACCGTAAAAAATATTTTTCCATATATATTTTGCAACTCTTCCAATTTTTCTTGGTCAATAATATCTCCAATTTTATGAGGAAATATTTTTACAGGATTTACTCTATACAATAATTCAGCATCAAAGTTAGTATTATAATTTTTATGAATCTTATATTCTGTTTCAGTAATAATTATATTTCCAAAGTAATCATGAACATTATTTTCATAACTTTCATCAATTTTTTTAATCTCGTACAATTGCTCTCTTCTTCTATCAGGAGCAAAGTAAAGAATTTTTTCCAAACTTCGTGGTGAAATATTCAACAACAAAGCTAAGGGACTGGGAATTGCCTTAAAATACCATATATGAGAAACCGGATAGGCTAATTCAATATGACCCATTCTCTCCCGTCTGGTAATTGATTTAGTTACCTCTACCCCACAACGGTCGCAAATTACTCCCTTATACCTAATCCTTTTATATTTACCACAACTACACTCCCAATCTTTGACTGGTCCGAAAATACGTTCACAAAATAATCCATCTTTTTCAGGTTTCAGGGTCCTATAATTAATTGTTTCAGGTTTTTTAACTTCCCCATGAGACCATTTTCGAATATCTTCTGGTGAAGCTAATCCTATTGCAATAGCGCTAATTCTTTCAGAAATTTCCAACCGAATTACCCCCTATCATAAATCAACTATTTTATCACTTTTTTAATATTATTATCATTAATAATATAAATAACATTCCTGTTAACATACTCTTTATATTTGAAAAACATATCAATTTTCTTTAATATGATTGTACTAATTAATCCCGGTATAATTATAAATGATGTTTCTAAAATCTACATTTTGTTATCGATAAATTCCTAAGGCATAATAAAATCCTGCTCAAACTTATCCTTATTTTCATTGAGGTCTTCTTTAATTTCAATTTCCCTACCTTCATGGTCTAATACTTTTATATTTAAGCATAGGCTTCTTAATTCTCTAATCAATACTTTAAATGACTCAGGAATTCCCGGAACAGGGATATTCTCACCTTTAACAATAGCTTCGTAAGTTTTTATTCTTCCGCTCACATCATCTGATTTAACTGTAAGCATCTCCTGTAAATTATACGCAGCACCATATCCTTCTAAAGCCCAAACTTCCATTTCTCCAAATCTCTGACCCCCAAATTGGGCTTTACCACCCAAAGGTTGCTGGGTAACTAATGAATAAGGACCAGTTGAGCGTGCATGTATCTTATCATCAACTAAATGATTAAGTTTCAGTATATAACTATAACCAATAGTCACTGGTTGATGGAAAGGAAGTCCTGTTCTTCCGTCATAAAGAGTTATTTTCCCCTCCCGAGGTAAACCAGCATCAGCTAATGCCTTCTCAATATCATCTTCAGTAGCTCCATTAAAAACTGGGGTAATTATATTCAACCCTAAACTTTTTGCTACCCATCCTAAATGAACTTCCAATATTTGACCGACATTCATTCTAGAAGGTACTCCTAAGGGATTCAAAATAATATCAACTGGTGTACCATCTGGTAAAAAGGGCATATCATTAACCGGTAATATTTTAGCTATTACTCCTTTATTCCCGTGTCTTCCAGAGATTTTATCTCCTTCAGATATTTTTCGTTTTTGCGCAATAAATACTCTTACCATTTTGTTAACACCAGGCGGTATTTCGTCTCCATTATCTCTGGAAAAAACCTTTACATCTATTACTTTTCCTCTATCACCATGAGGTACTCTAAGTGAGGTGTCCCTGACTTCTCTAGCCTTTTCACCAAAGATAGCCCTTAGTAATCTTTCCTCAGGCCCTAATTCTGTTTCCCCCTTAGGTGTTACTTTCCCTACTAAAATATCCCCTGGTTCTACCTCTGTGCCAATTCGAATAATCCCATTTTCATCAAGATTTGCTAAGCTACTTTCACCAATATTGGGAATATCTGCAGTTATCTCTTCTGGACCCAATTTGGTATCTCGAGCATCACATTCATGTTCGCTAATATGAATAGAAGTAAAAGTATCATCCTGAACCAATCTCTCACTAATTACTATAGCATCTTCAAAATTATATCCCTCCCAAGACATATAAGCGACCAGAACATTTCTCCCTAATGATAAAAAGCCTTGATCAGTATTAGGTCCATCCGCAATGGGAGTATTTTTAGATACTACTTGCCCTTCTTCAACGATAGGTCTTTGATTAATACAGGTACCTTGATTAGAACGATGAAACTTTTTCAAAAAATATTCTCTGGTATTACCATTATTATATTTTATTACAATACTTCTGGCATCAACTTTTTTTATCACACCATCTTCTTCTGACAAAATAATCGTTCCCGAATCAGAAGCAACCTTTTTTTCCATACCAGTCATCACTAAAGGCATTTCCGTTTTAACTAAGGGAACTGATTGCCTTTGCATATTAGTCCCCATTAAAGCTCTATTAGCATCATCATGTTCCAAAAAGGGGATTAAACTTGCTGAAATACTAACCATCTGATTAGGTGCCACATCAATAAAATCAACTTCCGAAGGAGGAACAGTGAGATAAATATCCCTGTACCTACAGGGAACTTCTTGCTGAGTAATTTTATTATTATTATCAATTTCTAAACCAATCTGAGCAATTTTGTATTGATCCTCCTCATCTGCAGTAAGATAAACAATTTCATCGGTTATTTTCCCATTTTCAACTTTTCTATAAGGTGTTTCAATAAAACCATAATCATTTATTCGAGCATAAATACTTAGTGAACCAATTAAACCAATATTTGGTCCTTCTGGTGTTTCTATAGGGCAAATTCGACCATAATGACTATAGTGAACATCCCGGACTTCAAATCCTGCTCTCTCTCTGGTTAATCCACCAGGACCAAGGGCAGATAATCTTCTTTTGTGAGTAATCTCAGAAAGCGGATTAGTCTGATCCATAAATTGGGAGAGTTGACTACTTCCGTAAAATTGTTTAATGGCAGCAACTAATGGTCGAATATTAATTAGCGCTTGAGGGGTTACTGCAGCAAGGTCTGGTTGAATAGTCATCCTTTCTTTTATTA
>CAZGKY010000179.1:0-3663 GCA_964525625.1 uncultured Atribacterota bacterium
CCACCACCCTATCCTACACTCTTTCCCTACACGACGCTCTTCCGATCTAACTCTATGGGATTTCCCAACACAAAATTATGGAGATAAACCACATGGTGATAATAAATATTCTGGTGTAACCCCTGCTTTTATCATTTGGAATTTAATCCAAAGATATACCAAAGAAAACGACTTAGTAGTGGACCCAATGTGTGGTAGCGGTACTACTATTGATGTCTGTAAAGAAGAAAATAGAAAAGTTATTGGATATGATATTGTTCCTTACCGAACAGACATACAGCAAGCAGATGCTCGGAAATTACCACTAGAAAATGAAACAGTAGATTTTATCTTTATAGATTCTCCTTACTCAGATAATATAAAATATAATGATCATCCTGATAATATCGGCAAAATATCATGTGAAAATCCTTTATTTTTTAAAGAAATGGAGAAAGTCGCTCAAGAAGCTTATCGCATCCTCAAAGATGAAAAATATATAGCTTGGTTAATAGGAGATCAAGCTAAAAAGAAAAAGTTCACTCCTGTTGGTTTTAAAATATATTCGATTCTAGAAAAATACTTCACACCCGTAGATATTGTGTGTGTAACAAGACACAATCAGACTTCAAATACAGGATTATGGCATGAAAGAGCAAAGAGATACAATTTTTATCTAAGAGGTTTTAAATATTTGATAATAATGAAAAAAGGATGATATAGTTAGTTAATACAATAACAATCGAAAGACCAATAGGAATAACATCTAAATTATCAGTTTTTCTAGATTAAGTTTTTTCTAATTGATTTAGACAAAAAGTCTAAATAAAAGGAGACAATTTTAATTTAAATACTGTTTACCGTTACCGGGGGTCATTACTAGGGTCGGATAAGGCAGGTGAGGAAAGATCTGCCGGAAAAACCTTCCATAAGCGATGATTTGATTGCTGAGCTGATTAATTTGAATGTCTCCAAAGTTACTGCCGTAAGACTGGTTAAGAAGTACAGCCATGAATTAATTAAAGACTGGTTCAGAGCTATTGAATTTACCAGTGCCGAAAACAAAGCCGCATACCTGGTAAAGGCAATAAGGGAAAACTGGCAGCTCCCGGAGGACTATCTAAGAGCAAAAGAAGATATCCTGGCAGAAAAAGAGCAGAAAAAACTCACTAGACTCCAGAAAAAAGAGCAGGAGAAGAAGCAGAAAACAGACTGGTTGACTTCTGGAAAGCCCAGCTGAACAGAGAAAGGACTAAAGGTAAATTATCCAAGATATTGCAGACTGCTTTGGAGGAGAAGAGAAAGGAAATAACTAAAAAACAGATCAAGTCCAGAGAGAAAAATATATGTTAAGAATATAGTTAGGAGATTAGAATGGAAAGAATAATTACATGTATTGAAGATTTAAGAGCTAAATTGGATAAATTTCGGAAAACTGGTTTAAAAGAATATCCTACAAGAACAATATTTATTGATCCCCTATTACAAGCTCTTGGATGGGACGTAAGAGATCCAGAAGAGGTTGAATTAGAATATCCTACTATTGATGGTAAATCTGTTGATTATGCTCCCAAAATAAATCGTAAACCTGTCTTATTTATAGAAGCAAAGCCTTTAAACGATCCACTTATGGATGTAAAGGCCATTACTCAGGTTGTTGGTTATGCTGCTAATGCAGGAGTAGAGTGGTGTGTGCTTACCAATGGAATTACCTATAAAGTGTATCGTAGTACCGAAAAAGCAGAAGCGCCGGAAAAACTTCTTTTTGAAACATCTATTGACCTAAAAGAAACAAAAGGAATGTCTACACAACAAGTTGCCGAACAACTTAACCGTTTTTCTCGTGATGCTATGGCAAAAGGTTTACTTGATGAGCTTGGTGAACAAATATTTACTACAGGTAAGATAAGAAAAGCTTTATATTGTCACGGGGACGGTTCTTTTGACAACTTTTTTAAATAAATTATCAAGATTGATCTAGGGACTAAATCTTGCAATATAAAATCTTAATTTAACTCAGGAAACAATCAAGGGACCTATCATTGAAAAAAGAGGCTTGGGGGACAGAGCTTGAAATATAAAAAGTATGATATTTCAAGCTCTGTCCCCCATTTCCAGTTCTTACTTTTCAATAATAATTTCTACACGACGATTTTGCTGACGGTTTTCTTCTGTATCATTGGATGCTATTGGTTTTGACTCACCAAAGCCAATAGGAATTAATCTTTCTGGATCACAACCTCGTTCGATTAACCAGTCTCGTACTGACTGAGCACGTTTTTTAGATAGATCCAAATTATAATCTTCTTCTCCCGTATCGTCAGTATGTCCTTCGATGCGGACTTTTGAAGAATGATATTCTTCAATAACCGTCAGGACAGACAAGAGAGAGATTTCAGCATCAGGTCGAATATTCGATTGGTCGTAGTCAAATAAAACTGACGCATCTAGCATCAATTTCAGTTCGGTATCTGTTTCTTCGGCTTTGAGATTGACCAACACTCGCTCGATCGTTTTTTCTACTCCTATAATTTCGATACCACCTTCCTGCTCGACACCACTTGAGCCTGATAGAGCCACTCTGGCAAAAGGTAAAAGAAAAGGAACGACAATTCCAACATCGTCTACTGAATCCGGAGGAGCCTGGAAAGTAAGTGACATCAATTGCTGTTTGCCTGGTTCTAGATAGCCTAACCACCATCGACCACCTTCATTGTCATCGCTCTTGGGTTCCGCTAGGTAATGATTATCTGAGTCCTTAAGTACGGGATATTTTCTATGATTATGGTAATCATAGAGATACGCATCTTTATAGTAGATGGCTTTACCTTCGATTTCTTTTGAGCCTTCATTGTCCAGGCGTAGTCGTACTGATACTGAGCCGGTTCGTCGTTTCGCTGAGCTAAGAGATACTGAAATAGAACCAAAAACACTTCCATGTTCGGTTTCAAGGGGGAATGATTGAGTAATTACTGAAATTTCTTCAAAAGGCAACAATTGCGGTATAAAAATATCAATATTTGAAGTAGACTCAGGAAGAGGAGCAAAAAATGCCCATATACGAATCATTTCTTGTGGCGGAAGATCTATCCACCACCGTCCTCCATCTTGCATATCTGATCGAGGTCCAGCTAAATATAATCCATTTGCATCCTGAAGCACAAAATATTTCTGGTCATTTTCGAAGTCGTAGATATAAATGTCTTTGAAATATAAGGCACTATTAGCGGTCACTTTTTCGTTGGTTTCGTTTTTTAGCTCTACCACGACAAACATCCGGTCAAGATCTTGCTGACAAGTAACCAATGTTGCCGTGACTCCCTGCCAGTTTGTTTCAACTGGTTGGTTGAGTTGTGCACTTGTTATTGTTGGCCATAATAAAAATAGAAAGGTAAAAAATATCACGAGTTTTTTTGGAAATTTACGGCTGAGGGTTATACGAAAAGGTAAATTTTTAAACATCTATTTCTCCTCCAGATTTTAAAAGTGTAAAATATAAAAAATTATACTATGGAATAAAAGTCAAAGGCAAGGCTATCAACAAAAAATGCTGTGGGGTCAGATAGTGAATGATCAGTTTTCACTAACTGTCAGGATTGATTCTTTGGGAAGGCAAGTGGGATCTGGTCTTGAAATATCAGATCGGAAGAGCGTCGTGTAGGGAAAGAGTGTAGGATAGGGTGT
>CAZGKY010000180.1:0-3590 GCA_964525625.1 uncultured Atribacterota bacterium
ATTATTCGAGCTATAGAAGACGTAAAAAGGGCTACAGAGATAGGCTGTAGATGTATTTTGGTCTATGATGAAGGACTTCTCTGGATAATGAATGAGATGAGAAAAAAAGGAGAGATTCCTCAAGATACTCATTTTAAGGTTTCTGCTCATTGTGGACATGGTAATCCTTGCTCCGCTAAATTATTAGAAAGCCTTGGTGCTAATACTATAAATCTGGTCAGAGACATACAGGTCGAGATGTATGCTGCTGTTCGTCAAGCAATTGATGTTCCTCTGGATATGCATACTGAAAATCCAGAATCTTCTGGTGGATTTATTAGACATTACGAAGTGCCTGAGATTATTAGAGTAGCTGCTCCTATGTATCTAAAGACTGGTGGTTCAGTAGCTAAGACACATAGTTGGGAAACCACAGATGCTGAAGCTCGCAAGAGAGTGAAACAGGTTGCTTTGGTTCATAGGGTTATTAATCAATACTATCCTGAGGCAATTTGTTCCCAGCGTGGTCCGAAAGATCTGGCTATTCCAGTATAAAAATAAACAGTTATTTTTTAAAAAGAGGGGGAAGGAGGTCTTTATAATAATGGAAAAACCAAAAATTGGTTTTATTGGTTTTGGAGAAGCAGCCTTTAATATTGCCAGGGGATTAATCAAAGAAGGTATTGATAATATAAGTGCTTATGATAAATACGCTGATCAAGAGCCCCATTCCAAGTTGATAAAATCAAGGGCAACAGAGGCAGGTGTAATTTTAAAAAAGGATTTAGAACAGCTTATAGATAGTGCTGATATCATTTTTTGTGCAGTAAGTGCCAATATGGTGATACCGCTTGCTGAAGAAGTACAGTCATATTTGAAACCAAATCAGATTTATGCCGATATTAATGCAGCTTCTCCCTATGCCAAAAAACAAGCCTCAAAGATTATATCTACATCAGGTGCTTCTTTTATAGATGTGGCGGTAATGGCTTCTGTCCCTTTATTTGGTCATAAGGTGCCATTATTAGTAAGTGGTCCCCAGTCCAAGCAGTTTCTGGATGTCATGCAAAAATATAATATGAATATAAAATATTGCGGAGAAAATGCAGGTGCTGCTTCAGCTATCAAGATGTTTAGGAGTATTTTTATGAAGGGCATAGCTATGCTTTTATTAGAAACAATAGTTGCTAGCCATAAATATAGTGTAGAAGATGAGGTATGGTCGACTATTTTAGAAACATTAACCAATAGTTCAGATAAAAGAATAAATGGATGGATTACCAGGACTGTTATTAATTCAGAGCGTCGTGAACATGAGATGGAAGAAGTCATCTCTTTATTACAGGAGTTAGAAGTTGATAATACCATGTCAATAGCTACCAGAAAAAAAATGAGATGGTGCACAAATCTGGGCTTAAGAGAGCATTTCCAAGGCATACCTCCAAATGACTATCATGAAGTGTTAGAAGCTATAGATAGTGATGCGATCAATTAGAATTTTAATATTAAAGGTGAAAAATATGACCAAAGATAAAGATATCTGTTTACAGAATAATGATCTTCTTGAATTTTGTACCAAAATTTTCATAAAAGTTGGGTTGTCTAGAGATGATGCTTTTACAGTTGCTGATTCTTTGGTATTCGCTAATATGAGAGGAATTGATTCTCATGGAGTTATGCGACTTCTCACCTATGTCCTGAGATTGGAGAAGGGTGGTTCAAAGGCTAAGCCGAATATAAGAGTCCTAACTGAAAGACCAGCACTGGCTTTAATCGATGGTGATAGTGGTATGGGACAGGTAGTAGGTAAATATGCTATAGAATTAGCTATTAAAAAAGCAAAAGAATCAGGAGTTGGTTTTATTGGAGTAAGGGGAAGCGCTCATTATGGTGCTGCCTCCTATTATTCAGTAAAAATTGCCCAGGAAGGAATGATTGGGTTTTCTTCTTCCAATACCACTCAAAATACAGCTGCCTGGGGGGGCGCCAAAAAGATTATTGGCAATGATCCTCTATCCATTGCTGTTCCTTATCAAGAAGGTAAACCATTGGTATTGGACATTTCTATGAGCCAGGTTGCTGGTGGAAAAATAAAATTAGCAGTGAAAAATAATCAAAAAGTACCATTAGGTTGGGGGATAGATAAATTTGGAAGGATGACTGATAATCCTAATGAAATAATAGAAGGTGGAGCCCGATTACCCTTTGGTGAACATAAAGGTTATGGATTGGCAGTAATGTTAGAAATATTAAATGGAGTGTTAACTGGAGCAGGTATGCTTAGTCAAATAACTTCCTGGTCTAAATATCCTGAAAATCCTACCAATTTAGGTCACAGTTTTGCAGCAATAGATATATCAAGCTTTATGAGTATTACAGAGTTTCAGCAGAGATTAGAATGGTTGGTAAGAGAAATAAAATCATCTCCTCCCATGGAAGGTTTTAAGGAAGTTTTCTTACCAGGTGAAATTGAAATAAGAGCAGAAAAAGAACGCAGAGAAAATGGTATTCCTATACCTCAGAAAGTCTGGTTAGAGTTACTTGCTCTGGCCAAGAAATACCAAGAGCGGTTAGAAGTGTAAAATAATAATCATAATAGGTAAAAAGAAATAGAGTAATAAATATTATTTTTTTATGAAGGTCAAAGAAAGGGAGAATAATGATTGAAGTCCATACACCTGTTAGTAAGGAATGTATTAGTAAACTACAGATTGGAGATCAAATAGAGATTAGTGGCATTATTTATACTGGTCGGGATGCGGTATTACCTAAATTAGTTAAGTTATGTCAAGAAAATCCCAAGCAGTTGAAGGTAAGTTTAGAAGGTGGAGTTATGTTTCATACCGCAGTAAGTTCAGCAGGTATAGGACCAACCAGCAGTAATAAATTGGAAATAGAAAGCAGTATCGGACCTTTATCGGAAAAAGGAATAAAGATTCATTTAGGTAAAGGTGCCTTAAGTAAGGAGACCACAAAACTCTTAAAAAAATATAATGCTATTTATGCCATTACTCCTCCTGTTACAGCTTTATTAACCTCTAAAATAATTTCCACAGAAGTAATCATGTTTCCAGAAGAAGGTATGGAAGCATTACATAAGCTGAAAGTTTCGGCAATACCAGCTATTGTTGCTATTGCCCATGGGGAATCTCTATTTTGTGAAAGCGGGAGCAAGTAAGATGGATAAAAAGACAATTATAGAAAAAACAGCCCAATGTTTGATAGAAGCAAGCACTACTTTTCGTAGTGATCAAATTAGAAAATATCAAGAAGCCATTTCCAATGAAGATAACTCTAAAGCTAAATGGGTTTTAGAAAAGATTTTAGAGGATGCACAAGTTGCCAAAGAAAAAAAGATACCATTGTGCGATGACACTGGCATCCCTCATTTGTTTGTAGAGTTTGGAGAAGATGTAGAAATAAATATTGAGGTAGATAGTGCTATAAAAGAAGGAATAAAAATGGGGCTTCGAAATCTACCAGGAAGACCTATGGCGGTTAAGGGTAATCCAATAGAAAGATTAGAGCAAAGGGTAGGTTTATATCCAGCATCAGAGGATTTATTACCAGCCCCTATTTTCTTCAAACCATTTCCGGGTAATGGTCTTAAA
>CAZGKY010000181.1:0-3578 GCA_964525625.1 uncultured Atribacterota bacterium
CAATAACGGGCTGAGCAGTAAAATGCTCAATTAACCACCCTCTTATTATTTGACCTATCTCCAGCGCCTCTGCACTACCTAAATCCTTTTTTAAATCTAAATGGTATTTCTGATACGTTTCAATGGTCTTATTTCCCACATTTCTAATCCAGACCTCATCATCTGGATAATGCCTTTCTATCATTTCTCGGGCTGGCCGTAGTATCTTTATCCTCTCAATATTTAAACCCACCCTTTCCAGGCGAGAAATTATCTCACCCACTAAGGCTCTTTCTATTGCCTCCGGTTTAATTAATACTAATGTTTTTTCCATCAGGAGATCCTTTCTAATTTCTTATCTGAATTACTAATCTACTAATCAAAACAGTTATTCCCACTATTAAACCATACCCTGCTTTAATCACTTTTTAATAAAACAATGCATCAAGAAGACTTAACCAGACTATTTACTAAATTATTTGCTAATCAGTTAATGTAATTAAGGGCAGCCTACCAATTATGTATCAGAAGTTATGATATCATTAATTTTGGCAGAAAGGACTGTCTTAACCTTTTCTAATTTTTCTTCTGCTTCCTTATAATACTTGCCGGTAAAGGACAGGTAAATCTTAATCTTGGGCTCGGTACCCGAGGGGCGAATGGCATACCAGGAACCATCAGTAAAGCAACACTTAACTACATCAGATTGCGGTATATCTACTATCTCTTTTTTCTGCTTGATATAATCATACTGAAAGGAAGTCTGATAATCAATCTTACTGGAGATAGTCATTCCAGGAATGGCGGGAAATTTTTCTCGGAAGGCAGACATAATCTTTCTCATCTTCTCTTCCCCTGCTAATCCTTCCAGGAAGATAGATTCTAAATAATCCAGGAAATAGCCATGCTGCTGATAAATCTTTTCTAAAACATCCAGCAAGGTCCAGCCCTGCTTTTTATAAAAAGCAGCCATTTCGGCAATAAGCATAGCACTGATCACGGCATCCTTATCCCGTACAAAATTACCAGTCAGATAGCCAATACTCTCTTCATAACCAAACAAGAAGACCCCACCCCTTTTCTCCAATTCTTCAGCCTTATTACAGATGAATTTAAATCCGGTTAAAGTATCATAAGTAGGAATATTATAGGAGGCAGCAATTACCCGCCCCAGTTCTGAAGTAACAATGGTTTTAATAACAAAGCCATTTTGAGGTAGTTTCCCCTTCTTTTGACGTCTTTGAAGAATATAATCTAAAAGCAAGGCTCCGGTCTGATTGCCATTTAAAAAAACATAATTGCCTTGGGTAGGAAAACGAGATGAGATAGCCACGTCGCTACGCTCCTCGCAATGACGGGAGGAAGGGGGCACTGCACCTTCGTGATGAAGGGAGCCCTTATTATATACTGCCACAGCAATGCGGTCACCATCAGGATCAGTAGCCATCAGAATCTCTGCCCCGACTTTGCTGCCCAATTTTACTGCACGCTCAAAGGCCTCAATATTCTCAGGATTGGGTGATAGCACTGTGGAAAAATCAGGATCGGGCTGAGCTTGTTCTTCATCCACAAAAATATTACAAAAACCCCTATCCCTTAAGATAGTCCTGATGGGGATATTTCCAGTACCATGTAAGGGGGTATAAACTATCTTAATTTTTCTGTCCATCTCTTCCTCCTTACTCAGGGATAAGGTTTTTACCTTTTCATAATACACCTGGTCAAACACTGAGCCCAGTACTTTACAAAGCCCCTTCTCTTTCGCCTCTTTTAAGGAAATTAATCTTACCTCAGAATAATCTCTTATCTTACTAATCTGGGCAATTATCTTATCAGCTTCCTCTGGTAATATCTGGGCACCATTGGCGCCATACACTTTATAACCATTGTAATCGGGTGGATTATGACTAGCAGTAATAACAATACCAGCAGCTGCACCAATCATCTTTACGGCAAAGGAAAGTTCGGGAGTAGGACGTATGTCATCAAAGAGATAAGTTCTGATACCATTGGCTGCTAAAACCTGAGCTGCCTGCTCGGCAAACTCCCGGGACTTACGTCTTGGATCATAAGCTATAACCACTCCTCTTTCCTGTGCTTTTTTCACTTTCTGCACAAGATAGTTCGCCAGTCCCTGAGTTGATTGTCCCACCGTATATATGTTCATGCAGTTAGTACCAATAGCAATTTTACCTCGCATTCCCCCAGTACCAAATTCTAAATCCCTATAAAAACGGTCAATAATCTCCTCCTGATCATCAGCAATAGCACGTAATTCCTCTTTATCTTCGGCACTAAGATAAGGGCTATTCAACCATTTATGGTATTTTTCCAGATAATCCAAATCTGTTCCCTCCTTCATAATTGAGCCATATACTATTTAGATAGTATTTAAACTGTATTATTCACTAAATCTTCTTACTAGATCTTCCAGATAAAATCGAAATAACTTTCCTACATCCTTTAACATCTGTGGGCTGCGGTAAACTTCTCTAAATAATTGAGAATGATGATCAAAATCTGCCATCTTTTCAATAAAATTAGCATTCCTTCTAAATAAGCCAAACAGTTCTCTCCTCTGGTCTTCATCGAAATGTTCATAAATTTTCCGAGCATGCAAACCGAACTTAATCTCCGAACCAAATTTCTTCTTCCATAGCTTATCATACTGCACTAATTGACCCTTACCAATACACTCGGCCAGAATTTGAGCAGATTGCAAACCATAAGACAATCCCCCTCCCGTTAAAGGCTTAACCTGACCAGCAGCATCTCCCACTAATGCTACATTTTTATAATGGGTAGGGATAAGGCCAACAGGAATTCTACCAGAAACTTTATGTATCACCTCTCCGGTAATCTCTTGTGCTTTGATAAAGTCCTGTAAAATCTTTTTACCCTGTTCTGAGATAATCCCTATTCTTAACATATGTTCATTCTGCAAAATCATCCAGAGAAAAAAGGGTACCTCTTCGGGAATATAAAGCTGAATGACATCTTTGGTCAGTCTGGGAATGGAGCGGGATAATCGAATCTGGTATTGTAGGCCAAAATAATAATCGAGTGGGTCCTCATTAGAAGACTTATCCTGATAATAGTTTTGTAAGAGATACCGGCGGACTATAGAGTCCACACCGTCTGCCCCAATCAAGATATCTGCTTCATATTTCTTGCCTTGCTCGGTCTGTACCACATAACAATCCTTATGCTCGTTAATAGTACTAACCCGCTCTCCCAGATTAATCTCCAGCCCTCTCCCCAAATAGAAATCAAACCTTTCCCTATCTAATATTACCGCCACACCATCCTTCTTAATGAAAAACTCTTCTTCCCACGGTGTATTTATAGAAAATCCATTGATTCTGCTAATAACAGCATCATCAGAAAGGTAGGATTCTACTAAGGTAAGAAGGTCTGAGGAGACAATACCAGAACAATGTATCGGTTGCCCCAGAATGAGATGTTCTTCTATCAGTGCCGGATGATAGCCCATACTCTTTAACAATTGTGCAGTATAACAACCTACCGGCCCGGCACCCACTATTAATATCTTCATAATTCTAATTCC
The DNA here is from genome assembly GCA_964525625.1 of uncultured Atribacterota bacterium. GTDB lineage: Bacteria > Atribacterota > Phoenicimicrobiia > Phoenicimicrobiales > Stramentimicrobiaceae > Stramentimicrobium. Next base: position 3,548 of record CAZGKY010000181.1, read on the forward strand.
AAAAATCAACCATTCATCTTTATTTTATCTT
>CAZGKY010000182.1:0-3530 GCA_964525625.1 uncultured Atribacterota bacterium
TGAAATATATTTGTTTCAATCCTTGTTTTAATGGATGTCTCTCTTCAACACTAATTTTAATAGTCTTTGTTTTGATTTTTTCCAGTTTCAATCCTTGTTTTAATGGATGTCTCTCTTCAACCAAAGAATACCCAAAAGACCTATATGAATATTGCCGTTTCAATCCTTGTTTTAATGGATGTCTCTCTTCAACAAGGAGGAAAAAAATGAAAATAAGGGATAAAATCGAAGTTTCAATCCTTGTTTTAATGGATGTCTCTCTTCAACCTTAATAGCCAATAATGTTCAATTTCTTGATGGTGTGTTTCAATCCTTGTTTTAATGGATGTCTCTCTTCAACACAATTAATAAAAAATATATTTATCTATAAGGTTTTGGTAATGTTTTTGTCAAAATATTTTTTGAAAAACTGACTTCAATTTTTGCAAAAAAATGATAATTTTTAATTTTTTTACATACTTTTTTCATTATCAATCCCTTATAATATAGGAAATATCTCCTTTTACTCTACTTCAAGCAAATATTTTTATAACAACAATCAATACATCTTACTTTATAAGGAGTAGCATTAGGAAAATATCCATTTTGAATAATAAAGATCATTGCCTTTATTATATCATTTATTATCTCAAAATCTCTATCCTGAAAGATAATCTCTTTAAGTAAGGTCTTACTTCTGACATAACAGAGGAACCCTTTTTTTACTTTACAAGCATAATTATCCATAATTAAAAGGGCATAAAGTATTGATTGTATTTTATGAGTTCTATATAAGCGTCCTTTATACTCAGTAAATTTATAATCTAAAGGTGCTCTAGTATTATCTTCTAACAATAAAACTTCGTCTACTTCACCTTTAAGATGATATCTTTCCGAAACTAGATATACCAGATTTTCTCGTTTTAGACAACCAATTTTTTTTCGAAGGTAATCTTTATTACTCTTAGCCTTTTTTTCATGGAGTTCTCGACCCAGTAAAACTTTAAATCTTTGCTCCTCATGTTGAGGAATATTTAAGCAATGTATAAAATATATAAAACGGGGACAAAATAAATATTCAATTATCTCAGAAGGAGTAAGAAATATCTGGTCTTCGGTTGGTAAAGACAATTTTTCTTTCATTTCATTAATCAATTATCCTTTATGAAGACTATATTAGAATATCAAAAAAATTTAGCTAACACTTCATCTTTAACCATTTTTCTATCAAAAGCCTGTCCCAGTAGCCTCACCTTTTTGAAATCTTCTTCACACATAGGGAAAATATAAATAGAATCCTTTTTTTGGTCTATAAGCTCCTGGCACTTTAAAGAAATTTCATCAACTTCGTTATTATTCAAAGTACCCAAGAAAACACTTTTTTGTACTCTTATTAGTCCATAACCCTTACATTGAGCGGCAACCTTATTTCTCGTTTTATTGTTTTCAATATCATAAATAATCCAGACTAACATTCTTTTTTATTCTTTATACTCTTTTATAAAACTGTTGGCAATATGATGACATTCAAACTGAATAATGTTGCGATTTTTAATATTTCTTCCCCTATACCTTACTGATTTATCCATCATCTCATTATAAGCAGTAATTAATAGAGTCTTACCAGCTTGATTTAAGGTTAATCCCCCTCTAATTTTATCAAAATGCTCTTTTTTTACCTTCCTTTTGCTAAAAAGATGAATTACTGTCCGGTCAACTAAAGGCCGGAAAGGTTCTATTAAATCAAAAACAAAGGATTTTTTATTATAATTATCAGTATGTAAAAATCCGATATAAGGATCTAAACCAGCAATAATACAAGATTTTTCTACTAAAGAATATAATACTCCGTACCCATAATTTAAGAGACAATTAAACTCATCCTTGGCTGGATTCCTACTTCTCCCATCGAATTTATATGGTTCTGGTATAATATAACTAATAGCCGAAAAATATTCCTTACTGATTGTTGCCTCGGTTACCATTATCTGATTTCTTTTTTCTTCAATTGTTCCCTGTAAGTTTTGTAATATTGATTTCTTCTGAAGAATATTATCTATTATAAATTGTAGTTGCTCAGCTTTATTTTTTCTGGCATTCTTGAGTTCAGTTAAAAGGTTAACCTGATTATCAATTTTTTTAATTATCCATTCTTTGGCTAATTTTAGCCCTTGAGAACCAGTGGAATATTCCAGCTGATACCGTCTTATGAGGGTGGTACTTCCTAATTTGGAATGCCATACCCTGCCATAAGGAGTGCCGAAAGTATCCAAAAAAACAATATCAATATTGTTATCAAGAGCAAACTTTACTGCATCAGTGGAGAAATAAGCACTGGTGGTAATCAAGATGCTATCAACTTTCTTCACTGAAACCTCAAAAACCTTATCCTCATTCTTTACCAAGAAACAATTCTCTTTTTTTCTTAAATAGGAACCTCTGGTATTTATCACTAACTGCATAACTCTTACCTGTTCATTCTTTTAACTGTTTTATTGTGCCAAAACCACGAGATACGGATTTGCCCAGGCCAATATAATCTGGAAGATGAAAATTTACCTGGAAGGTGCCCAAAAATCCAATAATTGATTGTTCTTTAAAATTAACTTTAGTCTCTTTCAAGGTAGTCTTTACTAAAATTCTTTTTTCAACAAAATAATTAAATATTTTTGCAATAGATAAAATATTTTGAATTAAGATACTTTTTAGCTGATCATCTCTATCATAGAATGAATATTCTTTGTATCTTTTATAATTTTCTTCATTCAAGGCAAACCAAGGAGTAAGAAATTCGTACTTCAAATACTCATCTATTTCATTGCTTACTCCAAATAATTCTTTCTTAATGGAGATTTCTTGGCTATATATCTGGTATTTATTTCCGCCCAAATTTATACAATCATATCGATTGTATATGTTTTGTAAAACTTCTACTCCTTCAGCTAAACCCAAAACTATCTTTTTCCCGGCAATATCTTTATACTGTATTCGGGGATATTGATATAATAATTTATTATTTCCTAAATGATGGTGTAATAATAGGTAACTATTAAAATTACGAGCAAAATATCCTCTTAATTTTTCAGCATCTCCCCTTATAGGCTTGTCTGATTCTATGAGTATTTTCATTGTTTTGATAAACATATTTTCCCTAAGCTAAAAAATTAGCGAACCCCCTTCAGATAGCCCCTTATTCCTTTTAAAACCAGTTTCTGATTCATAGTAATGACCCTGTTCTATTTCTTCCTTAGATATTTTAGGAATACAACTTATATCTTTATTTTCTATAAAATCACTAGCATACTGATAAGGTACTGAAATTACATAATCATAAAAATTTTTTCTTATCTTTAAGAACTCTTTCTTTCTTTCCCATAAATTTTTAATTTCGTTTATTTCTTGATATTTTTTGTATATCTTTTGAGCTTCATCGTCCAATTCAACAAAAATATCTACATTATTCCAGTCTTTCTCTTCAATAAGTTTAAACTCAGAAATTGGCTTCCTTCTTTTATTATCTGGATTCTTATCATAAAAATATAAACTATAAA
>CAZGKY010000183.1:0-3449 GCA_964525625.1 uncultured Atribacterota bacterium
AAATTATTTCTCTAAACATTCTCAAACATCTTTGGATGGTCAGCTGGCTATAAGGTACCTGGAATCTTAGACGGTAAGCAGGGACACCAAGACAAAAATACTCAATTAATCTCCCTTTCCCATAAGGAGAAATATGTCTCTTTTTCCAGAGATTTTTGGATACTTTTCTTGTTAGACCACACTTACTACAACGTATCTAACCGGTAGAAAGAGACCAGAATTTTTTACTGCCGCAGAGAGGACATGTTTTCATGCTCTCTTTATACTGATTTATCAACAGTTTTTCAAGGTTCTAAGTGCAACTTAAGTATGGGATTACCAATTATTATATGAAAAAGCATAACATTAATTTTATTATATCAATCTCATTTAAAATATTCGATAAAACTTTCAAAAATTGATACAGGGGACTGTCCTCTGTATCATATCTAAATAGGTTTCCTTCTGTGCTAATATATTTTTCTATCTTCACTGATACAGATTCCCAATAGTTTCCAATAGCTTCTGGTTTTTATTATAGCAATAGGTATAGGTAATATTAAATTATTTCATAAATTCATTGATAGGGATAAATGGAGTTTCTAATAGTAAGTGAAAGTGGTTAGGTATGAGAACATAGCTATAGAGAATAAAGTAAAATAATCTCGGGAATGTCATCCTCTTCCCAGGTACGAATATCTCTGATGCTTCCTATCCTTTAGTTTTTCGATGCTTCTCATTAGTCATTTAAATTTACAGCAATAGCCCACCAATCATATTACAAGGCTCTCTGGCATTTTTAGATCAGTTCTGATTATTTCATTTTCTTTAAAGATCTTAATAAATTACTTATTATTGAGCATCAACTCCTATGTATCATAAGGAGCATCGCTTACTAAGTTATTGTGGATTTTCTAATTTACTGCTTCTTCAATTGCAGTTTGCAATACTGTATTAATACCAAATGATAAGCCTGCTTCTACACCTTTTATAGCAGTATACAATTCTTCTTCTGTTAACTTTCTACCGATTCTTTTCATTGCTGCATCCTGCAATTCATCAGCCGTAACAGAAAAGATAATTTTATCTTTTTGATTATTGTTCATTTTTTAGCCTTTAAATTAAAAACTAAAATTATAAATTATATTCATACTAATCTATTTTCTATAACTAAAAACATCAAAAAATTGATTTTATTGATATTTGTATATAAGCAAAGTAGAAATTTTTAGAATTTTAAATATCTCCTTCAGCTAATAAATTCTCTTTTCTATACATCTGTTTGTTTGAAGAGTTGAATTCATGTTTTATTTGTCCAATTAGATTTTCAGTGCTAAAAATCTTCCAATATACAGGAACAAAAGCTCTTTTACCTTCCCGCTCTACTACATCAATTTTAAAACTAATTATTATGTGGCGAGCGTCATATATAACCTTAAAATCAGTTGACCTTTCTGATGGAGAAAAATAAAAGGATCTTTGAGTTGTTTGGTAATTTCTTTCGTTATATGTTTTACATTCTATGTAACTCGGCCTTTCTTTTTTGTCCCGAACAAAGATATCGGGATATCCAACCGCTTTTTTCTTACCTTCTTTTGTTTGAGGCCTATCTGCTTGAAGACCAACTTCGTTTAATGCATCAATCATAAATGGTTCAATATGATTCCCTACTTCATTTTCTCTTCTTGTGAATAATCCTTTCTGATTAGCTTTTCTTGCAGCTATTTTTGTTGCCTTTATTAAATCTTCCAACAATTGCTTATCATCCGGGTTATTTTGATCAAATGTGATTACATTACAACCAGACATGGCTTTAATTGCTATTCTAAATGGAATATTCTTTAAGGGTTTAAGAAATTGAGAAATTGTTTTTTCTAGTTCTTTTATATACTCTTCTTGATTATTAATCATTATATTATCTTTTGAAAAATTAAAATGTTTTCTTTTTGCATAACATTATAAAGACCGAAAATAATTTTGTCTATATTCTTGACTAGCTTAAAACCAATCTTTTGACAATATTCAATTGTAAATTCAACAGTTTTTACCTCTTCACCCATATAAGTTGCATTTCCTATTATAATCACAGCAAATCTTTTTGGTTTTAGAACACGATACATTTCTTCATAACTCTTTTTCATATCATTATTATACAAACTTATTCTTTCTACTCCATTCCCTCTTACGCCTATAAATTCTTTTCTAATATCTGCTAACCCATATCCTAAAACTTTTAATGAATGAGCATCATTTAAAACATAATCTAAGGCAATTGAATAAGGCGGAGAAGTTATTATTCCATCTATAGTTTCATCTTCTAAATTTAGATTCCTTGAATCTCCAAGTATAATATTTATTTTTCCTAATTTTATATTTAGCTCTTCAACAATATCATTATAATCCATAATAGATTTTATCATTAATTGTAAATTCTTATAAAAAGATTGTCTAAAATCTCTACCTCTCCTAGCATTATCACTTACTGCTACTAAATAAGCCATTTTATAAAAATTTTTTACTTTCTCGTTTTTTAAATCATTAATAGCATCTAAAAATGATCTCTCTTCTTGATTAAAAAGACTAGGCTCAATTTTGTTTAATAATGCTTCTTTATTATTAATTATTTCCTCTATTACCTCTATACTCTCTACCTTTACCCTGCTTTGTAAAACACATATAGGAGAAATATCAATGCCTATACAATTACTTCCTATCAATTGAGTTTCAACAGCCGTTGTTCCACTACCTATAAAAGGATCAAGAACAGTTTCACCTTCTTTTATTCCGATTATATTCAAAAGAGCTCTTATCATCTGGGGATGGAATTTGCCTTTATATGGGTAAATCCAATGTGTCAAATATTGATTAACAGACCTAGTATTATTCTTTTGGATAATATGATAATAATCCGTATATTTTCCGTCAACCATTTTAAAATATGCTGACTTTTTAACAAGTCTATCCAAGTTCGCCTTATTTAAAAGTATGAATTCTCGCAAACTATTAGTTACTTGAAAATCTATATTAAAAGATCGAAGCTCTAATTGAGCTAAAGCTAACTCATAAATAAATTGAACATTATCTAAAAGAATAAGGTATTCTTTTTTCATGTTATCTCCTTTTGTATAAGCCAAAGAAGAATTTACATCTTGAGGCCTTACAATCATTCTTTCACCTTTAAAATTATTCATAACTTATTTTTAATAGAAATCCCTTTCTTTAAGTAATTTTCATTGGGATAAAAATCCGTAGTATAATGTATTTTATTTTTAAATTCAATATTACTTTATTAAATAGTATAGGGAAATAAACAAAAAATTTCAAATAAATAAAAAATTACCTCTGTTTTAATTTAATAAGAAGTTCTGGAAGTAAATTTGATTTATTCAGGTGGTCGCAATTACTGGACGAAGCTCGAACCCATTTTGAGCAAGAATTTCTGCCCTGACGGGCAGAAACCTGCCCCAGCG
>CAZGKY010000184.1:0-3379 GCA_964525625.1 uncultured Atribacterota bacterium
AGATAATGAGCGGTGACTGGAGTTCAGACGTGTGCTCTTCCGATCTCGGTATTATAATAATTTAAATTAGGTCGGGTAAGTAATTCAGCCAGAGTTACTTGCTTCTGTATAGGGGGAGCATTTAACTCTACCAACTGTTTATTTGTCTGCTCATTGGGATATATCTTCAAATTGCTTAGTCTTTCTATTTCTTTTTCTATAGCTTCTTTCTTGGCTAAAAATTTTCTATATCTACTTTCTGAGATTAAACCATATTGATAACCATAAGGAGTTAATCTTAAATCGGCATTATCCTGCCTTAATAGCAAGCGATATTCAGCCAGACCAGTCCTTAAACGGTAGGGTTCAGTCACTCCCTTGGTGACCAGATCATCTATTTCTACTGCAATATACGCTTGGGAACGATCCAGAATAAAAGGTTCCTCCTTATTTAACAACTGAACGGCATTAATGCCAGCAATGAGTCCTTGTTCCGCAGCTTCTTCATAACCTGATGTCCCATTGACTTGACCGGCCAAAAATAAACCCCTGATCTTCTTGGTTTCTAGGGAATATTTTAGCTGATAAGGTAGAATAACATCATATTCAATAGCATAACCATAACGAATTATCTCACAATTTTCCAATCCTTTAACAGTATGCAAGGCTTCCAGTTGAGCAACAGGAGGAAGGCTGGTAAAAAATCCCTGCACATAAATCTCTTCACTGGTAGTACTCTCCGGTTCTAAAAATAGCTGATGAGAATTATGATGAGGAAAACGAACCACTTTATCCTCAATAGAGGGACAATATCTGGTAGCAGCACTTTCTATCGTTCCATTAACCAGAGGGATCTGATGGAGATATTTTTCAATCACCTTTTGGGTCATAAGATTAGTTCTGGTAATATAAACACTATGTTTATGGTAAATCTTCTTTTGCGATTCAAAGGAAAAAGCCAGTGCTTCACTGTCACTTTTCTGTTCACTTAATTCGGAAAAATTAATACTTCTTCTATGCAAGCGAGGAGGGGTACAGGTATTAAAACGTGTGGTCTTAAAATCTAAGTCTCTCAGCTGATTAGCCAGCTCAATTGAGGCTAATTCTCCAGCCCGACCGGCACTAAAGGATATTTTACCAATATATATTTTGCCATTTAAAAAAGTTCCCGCCGTTAAAATAACGGTAGGGGCATAAAAGTGAACACCACCTTGAGTGACTACTCCTTCCATTTGATTATCTTTAATCAGTAACTGACAGACCATTTCCTGAATCAGAGTTAAGTTAGGCTCTTTTTCTATAGTCTTAATCATCTCTTCTTTGTATTTATTCTTATCTACTTGAGCCCTCAAAGCCCACATCGCTGGTCCTTTGCTGGTATTAAGCATACGAATGTGCAGGGTGGATTTATCGGTATTTTTAGCCAATTCTCCACCTAAGGCATCAATCTCCCTGGCTACATGTCCCTTCCCGGGACCGCCAATGGAAGGGTTACAAGGCAAAAGAGCAATATTGTCCACATTCGAGGTAATAAGCAAGGTCTTAGCACCACGACGTGCAGCAGCCAGCGCTGCTTCACATCCGGCATGACCGCCACCAATAACAATAACATCATATTGAAAATGAGTAACTAACAATTTTATATACTCTTTTCCTTCTATTATTTAATAATATTTTAGCCGAAGATTCCTAATCAATTCAAATTGCTACTCTTATCTCTAATGGAAAAATCTTTTGTTTAATCAATATTGACTGTTAAGAAGATATTTTATCATGATTAAACAAAAAAAAAGATAACATATTCTAAACATTTTTGCATCTATTTTATACCATATTTTATTATAAACTTTTTTTAATTCCTTATCTTTTTTACCATTCCCTTATTTCTTGCACCTCTCAGCCCTTACGGGGGTTTTCTTATATTTTGTCATTGCGAACGAAGTGAAGCAATCTCATACACCCTTGCCACAAATAATGCCATCCCAAAAAACTTATTTTATCATTATGCACTGTAGACAGTGCGTTGGCAACCACTACCCATAAGATTAGGGTTGTCTTCTCATATTTTATCATCACGCCTTTAATGATATAAGGAAGTAATTATGAAAATTCAGTGGGATTAGGAGTGTCTTATATTATTTTGTCATTGCGAACGAAGTGAAGCAATCTCATACATTTATGCCTACATAAAGTAAATATTAAATACTGAAAATGAACTGTCTTTACCAAAAGCAAAACATTGCAGCAATCCCACCCAGCCCTAACAACCAAAAAATTTACTAATTATCACATTTTTTGACTAAAACAACAAAAAAAGGGGAATAATAATATTGAGAAAATTTTTTCCTAATAAAAAATCTTTGGCCATTCCTGACCATATGTTGTCATAAATATATGTTATAATATGTTTATCATGCTAACCGATTTACTGCTAAAGTAATATTACTGCTTATGGATAAGACACACTTATTATTACCGAGGAGGTGTCTGAAATTCATAAGATAGAAAGACTTATGAACCTGGTCTTACTTATCAGGAATCGACCAGGAATTAAGGTTCAAGACTTAGCCCGTATCTTTGAAGTCTGTGAACGTACTGTCTACCGTGATTTTAAAACTATTGCTCTGGCTGGTTTTCCGGTATTCTCTCTAACGGGTAAAGGAGGTGGTTATTTTATTGATAAAGACTGTTTCTTACCCCCTTTGCGTTTTACCTGTGAAGAGGCTGCCTCTGTCCTTATCGCTATTAAATTCTTCTTGAAACAGAAGGGTTTCCCCTTTCAGGAACACATCCAGTTGGCTTTGACCAAACTGGAAGGCATTATGGAAAACGAGAATAAACAGTATTTACAAAAGATTGACAAGAGTATCTCAGTCTCTTTAGGTAGACTAAAGGATTACCAGGAATATAGTGAAACCTTCCGCCAATTAAACCAGGCTATCTTAGAAAAAAGACAGATCGAAATTACCTACTACACTATTACTCGTAATACATTGACCAAACGTACCGTAGACCCTTTCCATCTTATGTTCCGAGGGGGATTCTGGTATCTTATTGCCTTCTGTCACTGGCGAAAGGAAATAAAGATCTTTCGCATTGACCGCATTCAAAGCATTGCCCTCACTGCTCTGACCTTTGAGGCTCCTTCTGGTTTTTCGCTCTCTTCCTATATGGGCAAAAGCTGGCGGGTAGTGCGCGGTGATGGGAAACCAAAGATGGTTGAAATAAAAATATTCCCTCCTGCCTCCCGCTGGGTGAGGGAAGAGATGCGTCATCCTACTCAGGATATTATCCCCCTGAATGATGAGACTATTCTTTTCCAGGCAGAGGTAACCAGCTTTATTGAGATTAAAAGATCGGAAGAGCACACGTCTGAACTCCAGTCACGAGATTCCATCTC
>CAZGKY010000185.1:0-3274 GCA_964525625.1 uncultured Atribacterota bacterium
ATGGCCCATTTCAAGTTATCTTATTCTACTTTTACAGAAAATATAGCACACACTCTAGGCTTATTTTCTTCCCGCAATGAATAAGCATAAGCACCAGTAAAAATAAATATTGTTATTAAAATTAAAATAATTCTTAAAAATAACTCCATTTCATTGTTGATATTTAATATTACTGAAACATATTTTTGAAAAATCAGATCTGCAGAAGAAAACACAACAGAATGAATACAAAAAGAATAGGGATTACTATTATAATCCCCCTTACCATTTGGGATAATATATTTCTATCTTCTTGTACTCCTTGCAGCAAAAACATTTGTGAGAATGTATAGAATGCTGGCTGAATAAATTTCAAAGGTAGGAATAAGATTTTTATATAATCATATAATGAAAACTTTTCCATCTTGCCCTGAAAGATAGTTCAGCAATAACAAGCAATAATATTAAAGATATAGCAATATTAAGAAAGATTAATAAACCATTAGATCGGATAAAAATCATTGCATTGTACTAAAAAATAAAAGTAGTAATATTGGTATAAAAACCTCTTGGTTTATCTGTTTTGAATAATCTTAGCAATAATAAAAAGGCCTGCTATGATGAAAAGAATATATAAAGGAAAGGAAATTCCAGGGATTTTATTATAAAAATTCAATTATTAACAATTAACTGACTATCCTTAAGAGACAAGCCAAAATTTGGTGGGGACAAATATTGTGTTATTCTATGGCCACTTTATTTCCCTCAAAAATTTTTCGAAAATGAAAGCCAGTTATCGAATAAGTGATTGCTGCCGGGAAAAGTTTGGGCTTATGTATTAAAGTCCAGAAAAACATTTTCCAGTAATATTTCCTTCCCTTTTCTCTAATCCCCATATACCAAATTGATTTAATGAAAGCTACTAGATAGGTCCAATTAAATCGGCTAATTCTTATTCTAAATTTTTTGGTATTTAAACTATTAATTAGAGATAATACTCTATTATAGTAATATTTTGGTGAATAAATGGTATTTAATATCTTTTGATAACCCTTTAACAATTCATGATAATCCATCTTGGGAATAAAATTAATAGTAAAATCAGTATTACTTCCGCTGGGTGTTCTCAAAAAGCGTTTTTCCTTAATAAGTCTTTGATATAATTTAGTTCCTACCGGTGCATTAAGAAGTCCTACCATAGCTGTGACGATGCCACTCTTCTGAATAAAATTAATCATTTCTTCAAAGATACTGGGAGGATCATGGTCAAAACCTACAATAAAACCACCGGTTACCTGAAGTCCAGATTGTTGTATTTTATGTACCGCATCAATTAGATTACGATTTCTATTCTGGTTTTTATGGCATTCTTCCAGGCTTTCTTCATGCGGTGTTTCAATACCAATAAAAACAGAACCAAAACCAGCCTCTACCATCAAATTCATTAACTCCTCTTCGTCGGCAATATTTATGGAAGCCTGGGTACCAAAGGAAAAACAATATCCTTTTTCTTTATTCCAGCTAATAAGGGCAGGCAGGATTTCTTCCTTTAATTTTCTCTTATTAGCTATAAAATTATCGTCTACTATAAAAACTCCCTCTCTCCAGCCTAATTGGTATAACTTATCAAGCTCTTGTAGTAGTTGATATTTTGATTTGGTTCTGATCTTATGACCAAAAAGCATGGTAACATCACAAAAATCACAATCGAAGGGACAGCCACGGGAATACTGAAGGCAAAGAGAATTATATTTTTTTAAATCATCTATTAGTTCCCAGGCTGGAACCGGAGAATGCTCAATATTAGCCTTTTCCTTACTGGTATAAATCCTGTTCAGCTTTCCTTTTGATAAATCTTCTAAAAATAAAGGAAGAGTGACTTCTGCTTCGTTCAATACTAAATAGTCAACCTGAGGGAAATCTTGATAAGAGGCCGTAAAAAGGGGGCCTCCAGCAACAATAGTTGCCCCGTTCTGTTTGCAGCGTTCAATGAGCTTGGTTACTGATTTTCGCTGAATAGACATGGCACCAATAAAAACAAAATTAGCCCACTTAATATCTTGCTCTGTCAGATTATCACCAGCAGAAAGGTCTATTAACCTTTTTTCCCACTCACCAGGAAGTAAAGCTGCCACAGTAAGTAAACCTAAGGGGGGAAGACTGGCTTTCTTGGAAACAAATTGAAGAGCATATTTATAACTCCAGAACGTTTCTGGGTAAGAAGGATAAATAAGCAATATTTTCATTAATCTCCATCTCCTTTCCACTATTAATCTGCCGGATTTTCTGCCATAGATGTTTAGATATCTATTTTCTTTTTTTATTTTCTCAACATAATTCCAGCAGCAAATCGACCAGTACTTTGATGTTCCTTTCTACTAGAAAAGAATATGTCAGAATGACAGAAGGTGCAAAGATTAGCTATTTCGATATTCTTCTCTGGAACACCACATTCCAAAAGCTGTATCTTGTTAGCCTGCCATAAGTCGAAAAAAAACTTCTTCTTAACAGAACTATGAGAAAAAGAACGAATTACCTTCTCTTCTCCAGGAAAATGGGCTTTAACTTTCTCTAATACCTCTTCCCCTACTTCATAGCAACAGGGACCAATAGAGGGGCCTAAAGCACAGATAATATCCTGGACTCTGCAGTCATAATATGATTGCATTAAACGGACGGTCTTCTGACTAATTAAATCTACTGTTCCCCTCCATCCGGCGTGAACCAGGCCAATGGCTCTTTTGCGAAAATCATAAAGTAATACTGGTACACAGTCAGCAACAAAAATGAGGAGACAAAGCCCCTCCTTATCTGTAATCAGAGCATCAGCAACTTGAATATAATTGTGTAAATTCTTTCTTCTCTCCAATTTCAGACTATCTTCAATTACGATAACTTTGCTACCATGTTCTTGTTGGGTGAAAATAAAATCTTCAGGAGATATACCTAGAGATTTGGCCAGGAGTACACGATTATTAAACACATGCTCCTCCTTATCTCCTATGTGAGAAGCTAAATTAAAAGAATGAAAAGGTTTTTCGCTATACCCACCTTGTCTGGTAGTAATAAAATGAAGTACTTCTTTATAACGGGCAAAACCAGGAAAGAGAACAATCGGAATATGCTCTGAACCAATCTCAGTAAAAAATACACCTGATACCTTGCTTAATTTAGATTCTTTCATAATATAAATAGGTTAATAAACTAAACGATTTTAAGGAAATTAATTTATTCCTCCTCTTTACTATAGACATATTTGATTAACCAATTATAAAGTGGAGACCAGTCTTTGTAA
>CAZGKY010000186.1:0-3274 GCA_964525625.1 uncultured Atribacterota bacterium
AAATCTTCATTCCATAACTTCCTTATCAAATAAAATATTTTTTCCCAAGAAAATTGTTAACAATAGAAAAACGGAAATAATTTAAGTAATTTACGCTATTAAAGAAATAAAATTAAGAAATAATAATTCTGCTCATGGTTAGTTTTATTTTATTGCCACTTAAATATGAAGGAGAAAATTATTTTTTAATAACCAATTAACGCTGATAAAAAATCTATTCAGCTATATTATAATTAACTTAAATTTTTTCCTTATAAAAAATAAATATCGCACCCGTATTGCAAGTGGCTTTAAGAATCCCGGTGAAGGATTTAACTTTTTTTGCTCTTTTTCTTGCGATTTTTTGGTTATACCTTTAGTCCTAATCTTTCTTAAGCAAGGGTATTTCCCACTTGAGACTTCAGGTAAAATATTATCATCTGGACTATTTTCATCTTTTTATGGTAAAACCATTTTATTTAACCATTACCACCTTCTTAGCAGGTAGGTTTTTATGGTTAAATAAAGATCTAATCATTGGTGTAGAGTATCATATTAGCAAATTTGTTAACTTTCTGTACGAAATAGTTGTTCAATTTTACCCATCAAAACAAGCCAGATAAATATTGGTAAAAAAATCGCCCTTTTTATTCTTTTTGGTTCTTTAATTAAGCGAAAAATCCATTCCATACCATGTTTTTGCATCCATATAGGAGCTCGCGGTATCTTGCCCGAAAGAACATCAAAACTACCTCCAATGCCTATACAAACTGGAACCTTTAACTTGTCTTTATATTTGGAAATCCAGATTTCCTGTTTAGGTACGCCCATTCCCACCAATAAAAAATCAGGATTTTTTTCTATAATATCATTTACAACATAACTTTCATCCTCTTTATTGCTTACCGCATCATCACTACTATCCAAATAACCATGATGATAGCCCACAATTCTTATTCCCGGATATTTTTTCTGCAAGTTTTCCACTGTTCTTTTTATTATGTGAGTTTTTGCTCCTAATAAATATAATTTATACTTTTCCTTAATTGCTAATTCGCAGATGTGATTAATTAAATCAATTCCAGTTATTCGTTCTGGTAAGGATTCATCCAGAAAAGATGTTGCCCATAATATCCCCGCACCATCAGGAGTAACCAAGTCTGCTTTTTGAGTTATATCTAAATACTGTTTATCTTTCCTGGCTCGTAATATAGCCAGGGTATCTGGGGTAATCACAAAATGTGATCTTTTTTCCTTGACAAAACTATCTATCTTTGCTAAGGCTTGATAGGAATTAATACGATCTATGGGAACACCAAATAATTCCACTTTCTGTCGATATTCATCAACATTAATTATATTCTTACCATTTACCACTCTTTTATGTAACCAGAGATAGATTAAATATCCCGTGGCAATCATTGTGGCAAATAGCGATAAATCTTCTTTAATTGAAATAACTACTGCTACAAAACTCAAATAAACACAGGTGGCAACAATAATCAGGTTAGCACCTCTTGAGGAAAATCCCTGTTCAATCAGTTGTTGTTTTAATTTACTCTCACTAACCTTGCCAAAATAATCCTCTCTCATATAGTTAGCAATGAAAGAGTAAGAGGTATCAACAATAGGAAATCCTAAAATTAACAGCGGCGTTAAAAGAGTCAGGGCAGCTGTACTTTTTAACACACCAACAATAGCAATACTACCTAAAATAAAACCAAAGAACATATAGTAAGAAGCAAAGAAATTATTATCCTTACTCTTTTTCTTTAAAATAATAATTGTCAATGAAAAAATTATCAATAAAAGAGCTAATATTTCTGCAACTATCAGACCCTGTCTTTGCAAAAGGGAAACCAAAAAAAATGTTAAGGCAGCAATAAAAACAGTAATAGGTGTTATATCACCTAATTCATCAGTTTGTCCTATGGAATTAGTAATGGCAATTAACCAGATAATGGTAACAGGAATTGAAATACTATCCAGGTACCAGTATCCCCCGGAATAATTTCTTAAAAATTCAATTTTAACTCCAAAGGTAATAACTACCAATGATATAACCACTTGAAAAAATATTTTTAACCAGGGGGCCAGTTTATTCTTCTGGTTATATCTCCCTAAAAATATCATCAACATTCCGGCCAATAAAATACCTGTAATCTTAATTAAAGAATTGTGCCAATCAGCCAAAAATATCCTCCCAAATTATAAAAACAATAATAACAACTGAAGTTTTTTCCTGCTGAATAAGGTCAGGCTAAATTAAATCTTTTTTGGTCATACCATCCTGTAGTTTGAACCATTCTACCGTTTCCTTTAACCCTTCTTTTAAACTATACTGCGCTTTCCACCCTAAAATTTGCTCAGCTAAATGACAATCAAGAATATTCTTACGTAAATCCCCTGCTCGGGGAGGTCCATAAACTGCCTTTTTACTCAAACCTATTGCCTCTTGCAAGTAAGAATAGAGCTGATTTACTGATATACCTCTACCTGTGGCAATATTAAAAGCATTAAACATGTGTTTTATTCTTGTTTTATAGTTAAACTCAGCTAATTTTATCATATTTTTTATACTGAGTAAACAGGCATTAGCCACATCTTTGACATAGATATAGTCTCTTATATATTCACCATCCCCATTAATAACTGGGGTATCGCCCTGTAATATTTTTTTAATAAATATGGCAATAACTCCAGCTTCACCTGAGGGATCCTGTCTGGGACCATATACATTCCCATAGCGTAAAGAAATATAATTTAAGTTATAAGTATGATAATAAAAATGCAAATAATACTCAGAGACCATCTTAGAAATTCCATAAGGAGAAGCAGGATTAAGTGGGGTATTTTCATCAATCGGTAATAATTCTCGCTCTCCATATACTGTCCCCCCGCTAGAAGCAAAAAGAAAGCCTTTTACCCCATTTTTTAAAGAAAGTTCCAAAAGATTTAATAATCCGATAATATTACAATAGGCATCTACTTTGGGATTATTAACTGAATAGGAAACACTTATTTGCGCAGCTTGATGGCATACATAATCTGGTTTTTCCCTATTAAATATTTCTTCAATGTCAGGATCATTAATGTCAACCTGGTAAAAATGAGCTCCCAAATTAACATTTTTTTTCTTCCCAGAGGACAAATTATCAATCACTACCAGTTCGTAGCCACTATTTATCAATAGATCTACAATATGTGAGCCTATAAATCCAGCACCACCAGTAACCAGTGCCTTTTCTTTTTTGAACTGCATTTTCATCTCCCTAGTAATAAATATTTATTTTTA
>CAZGKY010000187.1:0-3227 GCA_964525625.1 uncultured Atribacterota bacterium
GATAATGAGCGGTGACTGGAGTTCAGACGTGTGCTCTTCCGATCTGGTACCAAGTTTGCCGAACCAATAAAATCGGCAACGTAGGAATTTCGTGGTTTATTATAGATCTCTTCTGCTGAACCTTGTTGCTCTATCTTGCCATCTCTCATAAGCACAATCTCATCTGCCAGTGCTACTGCTTCTGACTGATCATGTGTCACATATATAGCAGTGATTCCTACTTTTAATTGAATCTCTCGTAACTCAAAACGTAGACGCTCTCGTAATTTGAAATCCAGATTACTCAAGGGTTCATCTAACAATAATACATCGGGATTGTAGGCCAAACTTCTTGCTAAAGCAACTCTTTGCATTTGTCCTCCACTTAGCATAGGAGCAGGACGATCTCTGAACTTTTGCAATCCCATTAAATCTAACATTTCTTCTACTCGTTTATTTATCTTCTCACGCGTCCATTTTCTCATTCTCAACCCATAAGCAATATTATCAAATACTGTTAAATGCGGCCAAATGGCATAAGACTGAAAAACCATGCCTAAGCCCCTTTTTTCTGGAGGTAAATTAATGCCATTCTGGGGATCAGTAACAACCTTATTACCAATAGTAATTCTTCCACTATCAGGCTTTTCAAACCCTGCTATACAACGCAATGTGGTAGTCTTACCACATCCACTTGGACCAAGTAAAACAAGTAATTTCCCTTCTTCCACGGTAATACTTATATTATTTACTGCTTTTACTTCTCCAAAAGTTTTGGTTAATTTTTCAATCATCAATTTCATACAGAATATATCCTCCATACCTTCTTAACTAAAGTTCTGGAAAGTTAGTAACCAAATTATCATTCTTATAATTTTGTATTTTTTTATTCTTCCTTATCTACAAATTATGTAAAAAGGCAATTTTATTCTTCTTGATCCTTGCCTTCATCAATAGGGATTTTAATATCTAAAAGAGGTGCATGCTGTTGCGCCCCATAAACATCAGTCTCACCAATACCTCCCGAATCTATTGGTCTAACGATAGTTGCCTTTATGGCATTGGCCGGATCAAATTCCACAAAATAAAGAATCTTATCAATAGGTATCTGGTAAAGCCTGGCAATTAACTCTTTGGTAATCACCTTGCTTTTCTTAACCTTTTCATAAGTATCTTTATCTTTAAAGATAATGTCGAAGGTCAATTCAAAAGGACCGGCATTTTTACTTCTGATTACATCTACTAAATCAATAATAGAAACCTCTTTAATCATAAAAAATTCCCCTTTTAGTTCTTTAAATTAAACATCTACCATTTCTATGGAGAAAAGTTCATTTGGATCATCCACTTCTACTAAGTGATGTATATTAAATCTATAAACTGCCCCGGTAGGTATATCTGAAGGAGCATAAGGGAAGGCTAAATTTCCAGCAGTAGCAATACGTCCTTGATATGAATAGTGCATCAAAGTAGATCGAGCAAAAGCGCAAATGGTATTGGCCAACTCCTGTTCTCTAGCAACTACCTCTAAAATTAGGCATAGCTCATGTGAGATGATTTCTTTTTGTGGTTCTAATTCACCCATTACTCCGTTCTTTCCATAAATATGAAAGATTATTTTATAATCATCAGGATCAATGTTGCAAAAATAAGAGAGTACTGCTTCTCTAACGTGTTCTTCACACTCATTAATCTGTTTAATCATTATCGGATCTCTTATACCAGCAATACAAATAGTTCGATAGGCTACCATACTTGCTCCCTCTAACTTGATGTTTATTATCTTACTATCAATTAACTTTGATCCAGTAACCTTTACTGCTCTTTCATTGTATTGTTCAAATCTACATCCAGTAATATCAACTACCCCTTCAGGACCAATAATGTGCAAGGGACTCGATTTTTCATAAAGAGAATGTGCGGCTACTGAACTGGGAACACACTTTCGTTTAGTATTTGTTGGCTCTACCACAAAATAATCCTTTCTTATATATCCCATCATACAATCAGAGGTGGTACCGGGAATAGAAGCCATAGCTCCACATTCTAAAATCTTCCCCATATGCAAAGCCAGACCAGGGTCAAAATTCTCTTTGATGGGTAAAGCAGCAAACATAGCCGGGTCATTAGAACGTCCAGCAATAATAACCTCGGCTCCTGCCTCTAAGGCTCTTATATAGGGATGAACACCCATTACCGCTACTATCCTGATAGCTTCTTCAATATCTTTCAAGGTCAAATTAGCTACTGGACCTAAAGGTTTTATTTTACCTTTCTCTAACTTACCTTTAAGATAATCCTTTTCCACTTCCGCATGTATTATGGCCATCTTAAAATGTAAATTATTTTCCCTGGCAATTTCTCTTACTATTTCAGTAGTCCATTTCAAATGTATCTCCGCACCCGAACCTCCAGCAGACCCAACAATAACAGGGATTCTATTTTCATAACCCGCTTTCAACATTAAAAGTAAATCTTTTTTGGTAGCCTGTTTGCTAACAATACCTACTCCCGCTCCTAATTTATGAGGACCAGCATCAGTAGAACCAGCATCGGCAGCAATAAGGTGGGGTTTCTTTTCTATCCCTTTCTGAAAAGATTCTGCTGGAAATCCATATCCTAACATTCCCACCGGGGAAAGAACTCTAATCTCATTCATATAATATTTCTTACCTTCCCTTTCTTTGATACTTAGTTGTCTATATGTTGTGGTGTTATTTAATCTTTTTGAAAGCTTATATTTTAATAAAATAATTCATTATTAATTTATTTAAATAATTAAAACAGTGGCTCTCCTTGGATCAAAACAGCATCCAGGTCTCATACAGACAATTCTAACACCACTCGCTCGTTGAGGCCCTATTTTAATAAAACTACCTAAGGCCGTGACATTCCCTCCTAAACCTAAAGGTCCTACTTTACTCTCATTTACTATTTTTGTTATTATCTGTTCGGGTTCGCTCTGCTTTTCTAAATTACCGTTCTTCATAGCTTCTAACATTAATACGGTTGCTTCATAATGAGTTCTTCCTATACCAATGGCCGGTACACAGGGAGTACACCCCAACTCCCCACTTACTTCTCTGGCCCATTCACCTATCTGATTAAAAACATTCTGGCTATTATGTTTGTGAAAAACACGAAAGGTTTTACTTCTAATTTCAGGTCCTCCTCCTAACATCATTACAGTAATTTTAAGACCATTACCCGGAAATGGTTTGAAGAAAATAGGGGCTGGTAATAAATCC
>CAZGKY010000188.1:0-3166 GCA_964525625.1 uncultured Atribacterota bacterium
TACAAATGAGTAAACATATTTATTATTTAATATTTATTAAATATCTTTTCTATAGTTGTTAATTTTTCTTATATTCCTCTTCTTTCCTTACCTACCATAAACACTGAATAATATATATACTTTATAATTATATATTAAGAGAATATATAAATTGATTAAGGTAATTGGAATTGATAATAATATAATCAGAAAATTGAGATTTATTATATTATAATACTATTTTTCTTTTTAGAGAAACAAGAAATAACATATTTTAAAACTTACTTACCCAAAATTTATGGCTTACAAAATGATTGATAGGGTATGAGAAAAAAGAATAGAATTTTTTTATTTCTTAACTGCCTGGAAAGAATAAGCAATAACTTTCTCAGGACACCAGATCAAATATTTTATCCAATTACTTTTTCCTCCTTGGAATCTTGCTCTTTTATCAGGCTACAGAACTCCTGTTCACCTCCGGCTGGACAAATCCAACCACAGAAGATTCTTCCTAAAAAAATAGAGGTAATAAGCATTATGTGAAAATAATAAAACTACCAGTAACCACCCTTTCAGATGCTCCTATAATAATAAGATAAGGGGAAAGATAATAATAAGTAAGAGGAAATAAAAGCAACATAAATAACAAAAGATTCTTTCTTATTTTTTGCCTTTTCTTAATGATAGTGGTCAAATTTTCTCCTTTGTTAAAGGTTAATGCAAGGGATGTTTTCTGAAATTTTAAATTTTGGAGTCTATAATTGAAAAAGAACTCTCAACCATAGAATAATCTTATCAGGCAAGATAGTCAAATAAATTTCTTTCTGCCAGAATAAGAATACCTGAGAAAACGTACGTAGGGAAAAGGACACAATAATGCTCTGCACTGTCTAGCCAGGCAAATGATCAAAGTCATCTACCGGATTTTGACTGAAGATAGGAATTATCAGATAAAGGAAGAGGCTAGGAAAGTGGCATAAAAAAGTTTAAAATTACTTGATTTTTCAAATGGGAAGTTCACCATTTTTTATCTTATTACCTTGTGTCCCAGAGACCATTTGCCACAACGATCACCCCAGCGAGCTATTACTTCACCGTCAACCATTATTTCTACCACTTCACAATGATTGGGACAACCATCGCACTCAAACCCAGTAGTCTGATAGTCCCTTTCTACTAATTCAAAACCATAAAAGGTGGAGGTACGAGGATTCTGTTCTATATCTTCTCTAGCCAATAGAGCTGCTCCTATAGCACCCATAACCCGGAAATATTCTGGCACAATTATTTCATAACCAGTCTCTTTTTCAAAACTTCTCTTAATGCCGGAATTTGCTGCAACTCCACCCTGGAAAAATATAGGAGGTAATATCTTTTTTCCTTTTCCTACATTATTAAGATAGTTACGAACCATGGCTTCACACAAACCGGCAATCACATCTTCTTCTTTATAACCCATCTGTTGTTTATGTACCATATCTGATTCAGCAAATACGGTACATCTCCCGGCTATCCTTACTGGATTTTCCGAACGCAAAGCATAATCACCAAACTCCTCAATGGGAATACCTAAGCGATAAGCCTGATGATCTAAAAAAGAACCGGTGCCAGCAGCACAGATAGTATTCATAGCAAAATCAACCACTACTCCATCCTGGAGAATAATTATTTTGGAATCCTGACCACCTATCTCAAAGATGGTGCGTACTTCCGGATTGACATATAATGCTGCTACAGAGTGAGCAGTAATTTCATTTTTTATCACATCAGCTCCTACCACAGTTCCCGCCAGTACTCTTCCACTACCGGTGGTGCCCACACCCACCACTTCCAGGGTAATGCCCTCATTCTCTTTTCTAATAATAGAAAGCCCTTCTTTGATCATCTTGATTGGTTGTCCTTGAGTTCTCAGGTAAACCTCACTAAGTACATTATTATTTTCATCCAATAAAACCAAATCCGTAGTTACTGCTCCTACATCAATGCCTAAATATGTTTTCATAAGACCATCACTTCCTTTTTCTTTCTCTTCTTCAGCAAATCTATAAAAGCCTCTATACGGGTATTGAGTCCTTCTTCTCCAGTTTGTTCATCATAAGTCAAGGTTAGAGTGGGGAAATCTAAATCTTCACTAACCTTTTTTAAAATTGTCTCTGCCACAATTTCAGGCATACAGGTAAAGGGGATAACCTGTATAGCTCCGTCTAAACCTTCCCGATGAGACAATACCACATTACCTACTGTGGTTTGACCCTCACCCCCTACTGAATGGGCTAGGTAATGATAGGCGGCTTGTTCAATCTCCTTCTCTTCTTTAAAACTATCCTTAAAAATCTTCAAACGCATAATAGGACCAATCCAGGCTTCAATAGAGTTTTTTCGCACCACCTCTACCCCAAGATACCCCAGCTTCTCTTCTAAATAATGATTGGAGAAAGGCTCCAGGGAGACATAGAATTCCCCAACCAGAGCTATTCTGATAATATTCTTCTTATGAAAATTAGTAATTTCCTTGAATCTATTTAAGGTATCTTCTTCAATCCGTTTTAGAGTTTCCAGATCTTTTGCCTTTTTGATCTTGATTACACTCTCCTTTATTACCAAGGAGGAGGCTCCTCTCTTCTTTTCCCTTGGTCGTACCTGCAGTACTTTATTTTCCAGTTTTTCCATTAATAAAATCTTCTGCCAGGCAAAACGATATTGATTTATCATATAAGACCAGCTTCTACCATTGCGTAAAATATTAATATTATCCCATAATGTCTTCCAATTACCGCGAGGAATTTCCATGATAATCATCTTAAAATTATATCCCAGATCTAATAGTATGTCTCGCTGGACTTGAGCATAATAACCAAACCGACATGGTCCCCAACCACCAGCCATAATTAATCCTTCAGCACCAAGCTCCAGAGCCTCAATAAAGTTCCCCAAAACAATTTTTAAAGGTAAACAGCAATATTCCGGTGCATACCGAACACCTAAATCCAGAGTTTTTTTAGTGTTAGGTGGTACTTCTATCAGTTCGTGTCCCATATCCGTAATAATAGTTTCATTTATTACTTCAATATTACCAAGACGGGGCAAAGCTAATTTCATTTCTTCTTTTCCTCCTGATCATATCCAGAAAGGCCTCAATACGGGTATTGAGTCCTGCCTCCCCGGTATGTTCATCAAAAACAAATTC
>CAZGKY010000189.1:0-3160 GCA_964525625.1 uncultured Atribacterota bacterium
TTCTGGAGAATAATGATTTTGGAATCCTGCCCACCTATCTCAAAGATGGTGCGCACTTCCGGGTTTAGATATAGTGCTGCTACAGAGTGAGCGGTAATCTCATTTTTCACAATATCGGCTCCCGCTATAGCTCCCGCTAATACTCTTCCACTGCCGGTGGTGCCAATACCAATTACTTCTAGAGAGATTCCTTCATTTTCTTTTTTAATAATAGAAAGTCCTTCTTTAATCATTTTAATAGGCTGTCCCTGGGTTCTCAGATAGACATCACTGAGCACATTATTATTCTCATCCAATAAGACCAAATCTGTACTTACCGCTCCTACATCAATTCCTAAAAAAGTCCTCATAATACCATCTTTGCCCCCTTTCTTCTCTTTTTAAGCAAATCAATAAAAGCCTCTACCCGGGTATTAAGACCTTCCTCACCGGTCTGCTCATCATATATCAGGGTTAAAGTGGGGAAATCTAAGTCCTCACTAACTTTTTTTAAAATA
The DNA here is from genome assembly GCA_964525625.1 of uncultured Atribacterota bacterium. Classification (GTDB taxonomy): domain Bacteria; phylum Atribacterota; class Phoenicimicrobiia; order Phoenicimicrobiales; family Stramentimicrobiaceae; genus Stramentimicrobium. Next base: position 498 of record CAZGKY010000189.1, read on the forward strand.
GTCTCTGCTACAATCTCAGGCATACAGGTAAAGGGAATTGCCTGAATGGCGCCATCCAGCCCTTCCTCATGGGCTAAGACCACATTGCCCACCGTGATTTGCCCTTCACCGCCTACCGAATGTGACAGATAGGGGTCGGCTGCCTCTTCTATCTCTTTTTCCTCTTTAAAGCTGTCCTTAAAGATTTTCAATTTCATTATAGGACCAATCCATGCTTCGATAGTATTTTTGCGCACCACTTCTACTCCCATATAACCGAGCTTTTCTTCCAGGTGATGATTGGTGAAAGGTTCCAGGGAGACATAAAATTCGCCAACCAGAGCAATTCTGATAAGATTTTGTTTATCAAAATCATTAATTTCATGGAAACTTTGCAGAGTCTCTTCTTCTATTGTTTTCAGCATATCCCGGTCCCTGGCTTTTTTAATTTTCAGCATACTCTTCTTTAATATTCGAGTGGATTCTCCCCTTACCTTTTCCCTGGGGCGAACCTGCAACACTTTGTTTTCCAATTTTTCCATTAAAAGAATTTTTTGCCAGGCCAACCTATACTGATTGATGAAATAAGACCAGCTTCTGCCATTACGTAAAACATTTAAATTTTCCCATAACATTTTCCAGTTTCCACGAGGAATTTCTATAATGAGCATTTTGAATTTATAGCCCAGATCTAAGAGTATGTCCCGCTGCACCTGGGCATAATAACCAAAGCGACAGGGTCCCCATCCACCCGCCATAATCAATCCTTCTGCACCAAGCTCCAGAGCCTCAATAAAATTTCCCAGCACAATTTTAAGGGGCAGACAGCAATATTCAGGTGCATGCCTGACCCCCAGATCGAGGGTCTTTTTGCTATTTGGAGGTATCTCTATCAATTCATGTCCCATATCGGTGATGATAGTCTCATTCATTACTTCAATGTTACCAAGACGGGGCAAAGCTATTTTCAATTCTTTTTTTCCTCCTTATCATATCGAGAAAGGCCTCAATACGGGTATTGATACCGGCTTCTCCGGTATGTTCGTCAAAAACAAATTCAGTATAGGAGACCTCCGGGTATTTCTGGCTTTGATGGTGAATCGATTCACCTACCATGGAATCTTCTCCACATTCAAAAGAAGTTAAATGGATAATCCCCTCTACCCCGTTTTCAAAATAATAGAGGGCTGCCCCTACTGCTCTTCGAGAGAGGCTCCAGAAAATGGGTTTATACAACTTTTTTAATTGCTTTTTAGCCATACTGGGATGCACCATTCCTGGTGTCAGTACATTAACTTTCATTTTCTTCAGTTTTTCTATTAAATTTAAATTGATAAAAGAGTCATCGATTAAATAATCATGGCCTATTACGGCAATATTGATAGGCGTCTCCACTAATTGCTTTGTGCCGGCTTTCCCATCCTGATGTTGATTGAAGGGACCGGGTTTAAGTATTTTGGGATCCAAAAGATGTGCTACATAATTTTTCTGGAAATTATCCCAGGAGGTAGAAAAGGCTCTGGAGACCTCTAAAGAGTTTTCAGTAAGCAGCTGCCCCACCTGGAGTAGAACATTCTTCCAGGTACCATAAGGTTTTCTTATATCGACAACAGGACTGATTATGGGACATAATGAGGTAAGTGAAGATTTTACCATATCAGGTAAACCAATAATTTTAGGACAAAAGAAGGCACCCTTTTCTATACACACCATTCTGGGGATTAAAATATAGTCTACCTGGTCAGATAGGCTCAAGACATGGCCATAGAATACCTTGACCGGCAGACAGATCTCACTCAAAGATGAACGTATCCCTGAATCAAGGATATTCTTATTGGTAGGTTTGGAGAGTACCACCTCGATTCCCAGCCGGGTTAAAAACTCCTTCCAGAGTGGGTAGTATTCATAGAAATAGAGTGCATATGGTATTCCAACCTTTTTCTTTTTCATTTTTACACAACTTCTCCTGATTATGATAATAATAATGACAAAAAACTGATGAGTTTAATCCATATGTCTGAGCATAGGTACAAAAAGGACTCCTGTGATTCCTTCCGAGACTCTCTTTCCTTCTTTATTATAAATTTTCATTAAGTTTTGAATCATCCAGACACTGCCAACCGGAATGACCATCCTGCCATGCTGATGGTGTAATTGTTCCAATAAGGGTGGAGGCACATGGTCAGGAGCACAGGTGACTATAATGGCATCAAATGGTGCTTCCTCCTCCCAGCCATAATAACCATCACCTATGAGGAATTTAATATTGTTATAACCCAGACTGTATAGCAATTTTTGGGCTTTCAGGGATAGGGATTCGTAAATTTCTATTGTATATACTTCTTTTGCTATTTCTGCTAAAATAGCGGCTTGATACCCGGAACCGGTTCCTATTTCCAGTACTTTTTCCTCTCCGGTTAGCTCCAGTAATTGAGTCATCAGAGCAACAATATAGGGCTGAGAGATGGTCTGACCTTCACCTATGCCCAAAGGGTGATCGCTGTAGGCATCATCCTTAAGACGAGCATCTACAAATTCATGACGGGGTACTTTCCCCATAGCTTCCAGGACAAGTGGGTCAGTAATATCCCGTGCGGCTAATTGAGTCCTTACCATCTTTTCTCTACGTTCACTATGGATGGGCTCTTCTGAGTTTTGTGAGAAGATTGGAGAGTTATCTATCA
>CAZGKY010000190.1:0-3115 GCA_964525625.1 uncultured Atribacterota bacterium
AGATGGAATCTCGTGACTGGAGTTCAGACGTGTGCTCTTCCGATCTCCCGCAGGCACCTGTTCAGATAGGTGTAGTCTTACCTCCTTTTTTATTAAAGGATACTTCGGGTATTTTAGGTAAGTCTACACCTTTTTTATCAGTTGGGACAAGTTTTTAAGTACCTCCAGTAAATTTTACACTAACTTTTTAGCATTTGTTATTTCACTTATAACAAGCATAATGATTAATATTATAGATTTTTAGATTTAAGCCGGAGGAAAATAGAACATCTGAAAATAATTAAATATTTTGAAGAGGTTTTATCAGCAAGGTAACTTAATCGGTACTCTTATGGAGAAAATTCGCATCGAATATAATGCTGTATCTACAACACAATATTCCATTTATAATAATTATCACTTAGACCAAGTAACTTATTATTATATGAGCAGAACCCATAAATAATGCGGCGAGTAAGGTAATAATTATTATCTTTACTCTTTTTCAGTCAATAGTATTTTTTAAAAAACGTTTTATTACTGTGAGCAATTTATTACTTTCCTCTCCCATAATATTTATCACAGGAATAAATATTTTACTTTTCATCTTATAATACAACTGGTATCCATCAATCCAGCCCATTTCATAACTATCTTTTCTTAATCGACTATATTTAGGATAAAAAGGATTAATGGTAACTGCTAAGATGGGTAAATTATAAAGAGTCTTAATGCTAATTCCACTGTTTGATATCTTCTCAATCAGGTCTTTAAGATGTCTAATATCCCGGGAACCTACCAGTAAAAAAATAGGATTATTAATAAGAATGGTCTTTCCTTGAAACAATTTAGAGTAGTCTTTAGCTATCTTTTTTAATATTAGATCCTGGATGATACCTGGTATATATATTTCTTCAAAATCTTCATCATTAATAACATCAATCAAATTATTCAAGGTCCTTTCACTGAGCAAAGAATAATCATCCAATTTTTTTATAGGTCTATCTTGCTTCAGAACCATGATTTTTTTTTGATAGCTCAATATTTCTTGATTAGATATTTTTGCTTTCTGTCTGAGTGGTAAATTAAACGTTCTTGTTATACTTTCAGTTTCATCCACAAGTAAATCAATATCAGTATTACGAGAGGCTCCAGTAGCTAAAATCAGTGCATCACAATACATCATTGGTAACATTCTATTTAAAGCCCCATCAACCAATATTATCTCTACTTTCTGCTGTTTTAATTGGTGAATAATTATTTGCAAATCCCTACCTTTATTTGGTCCTGCTAATACTACCAATCCTTTCCTTAATCCTTTTCCCAGTATTATCTCTCCTAAAGCATTGTAGACTGTGGTTTTTTCCATTATCTCAATTACTTTTTTATCTTCAATAGACAATAAGCATTGTTCTGCTGTAGCAATGATATTTTCTTTTTGGATAAAAATTCGGGGTTTAGGTAGTCCAGTAATATTGTCTATATCTTCTCCATCATAGCCAATACTGGTCAGACCCACATTAATTCCTTTTCGATTTAACCATTCCAGTAAAAAATTTAAAGTGGTAGTTTTCCCGGTATTTTTTGCAGTACCCAGTATGCCAATAACTCTAGTTTTATCCTTAATCATGAACTATATTTCTAACCTTCCCTAACAGTATTTCTTCCCCCTCGACCAGGATAAGCTCCATCTTGAGTACTGCCCAACAACCCCTCATAAAGAGCAGCAACAAAATTACCCCTTCTGGCAACTGCTTCTAAGGTTTTTTGTATTCCTTTGGTAATATCCCTTTCATATTCTTTTGCTTTATTTGTTGGTTTTATCTCTGCTTTTCCAATAAACCGAAATACCTCCTGTACAGCCCTTAAAGTATCAATCCTGGAGGCCAGAGATATTGTTCCTTTAGAATAGGCTTCATCAGAAGAAGCTATAGTAATAGCATCAACTTTAAGAGAAATTGCTAATGCAGAGTGCAAAGCTGTAGTTAAGGAAGATTGAATTCTATCTTCAGAATGTGTCATAAAACCAATTGGTTCACCAGGCCAGATAGGAGCATCGATAATAGAACGCAGGCAGTTGATCTTGGCTACATTATAATCTATATAATTATCATCCATCTTACCAGTAATCATAGCATCAGGCGAATAACAAAATAACGGCTTTAGTATTGGTTTTGCTTTCAATCTTAAAGCTAAATCAGCAATAATTAGCATACCGGCAAATGATTTATAAGCTGGAACTCCTCCCAACTCCTCATTTGTTGGTTCATCAAAAGGCATATTATATTTTGCTGCATATTTTATAGTTTCTATTCCATCAACCATTAATCTTTCTGGATCAGTACCACCGTTTAATGATCCATATACCATATTAATTTTTGTTAAATCTGCACCCAACTTACCAGCTATAACTGCGGTTTCAGGTGTATTTAATCCCCGATGAGCCCTAATCGTCCAAATTGTTTCCCTATGAAGCGCAGATTTTATTTTTTTTAAATTTTCCCAGGTAATAATGGATCCATCTTCTTCATGAGATAGCACTCCTTCCAATAGCCCTTCAGTACGCGCGCCCCATGAAGGATCAAAATGAAATACTCCATCAGCTCCCCAAACTTCACTCTTTTTAATATGTGCGATATCCATAATGGGGCAACCTGTGCCATACTGAACAAATACAAGTGGTATAGATTGGGTATGTCTCATTTTTTTAAAATTGATATTTTCTTTTTCTTTTTTTATATATATATCAAGTTGGTCAATTTCTTCTGGTGATAATAATCTTACCTTAGCAGGTAAGAGTCCCTCCTGATAGAAACGTATAATTTTATCATCACAAAAGGAAATATACTTCTCCTTCAAAATTTTAATTTTGAGAGCTTTTTCTTCATTAGAAAAGTTATTATCATTATGAATATCAATCATGGCTTCTCTCAATTTTGCTCTTTCAATTGCTGGACTACTCTTTCTCTGACACCAATGTATAATTTCATCGGTAATTTCATTTAATAACATCTTAATTTCTTTATTTGAATATTGATAAGTATAGCGAGCTGGAATCGATATTTTTTTTCTTAACAATTCTCCCCTTTCTTTATGATACTCTCTATCTTCAATGTAAGCTATTATCTCTTCAAAA
>CAZGKY010000191.1:0-3107 GCA_964525625.1 uncultured Atribacterota bacterium
ACACCCTATCCTACACTCTTTCCCTACACGACGCTCTTCCGATCTTGAAGAGAACATAATCTGGTATATTTTCCGTACTAATCTCTGGATAATAAAGAAAAGAAATGCTCATTTTTCTATAGTCTAATTTTTTCACATTTTTGAATTCTATTTATAATTCTTCTATTTATAATTCTATTGCTATAAAAGGAATAATACAAATTTTTTATCCAATTAATACTTGACAAATTCTGAAATTTTGATATTATTGCTAATAAATATTATTGCTCATAGCAACTTTTGTTATTATGAAAGAAATATATGATTTAATAATAAAATTGAAATTGATTGGCCATTGTACTGAAAATAGAATTAGTTCATCCTGCAAACTTAGTTTGTCCGAATTAAATGGCATTATAGTAATGAGGGGGGAACAAGCGATAACTTGTTCAGATTTTTCAAAAAAAATCAATCTTTCTCCCTCTCGCACCAGTAGAATTATTGACCATTTAGTCAGGAAAGGACTAATATTGAGAAAGACCAAGGAAAAAGATCGTAGAACTACTCTCCTTTTTTTAACCAAAAAAGGCCAGAAAGTACAAGCAAAAATCAATCAAGAGCAAAAGAAATTTGAATATCTGTTAACTTCTCAATTATCAAAAGAAGATATTGAATTTATTAAAAGAGGATTACAATTATTAGAAAAGATAATGGAAAATAAAATTCAAAGGAGATAATTATGTCAGAAAAGATAGTAATGGAAGTAAATGAAAGTAATTTTCAGGAAGAAGTACTTAACTCTCCTCTTCCTGTGTTGGTAGACATGTGGGCCCCCTGGTGTATGCCCTGCAGAATGGTAGCACCTGCTGTGGAAAAGATTGCCCAGGATAATGCTAATAAATTGAAAGTCTGTAAAGTAAATGTTGATGATAATCAGAATATTGCTGCTCGCTACAATATTCAGGGTATTCCTGCTCTATTAATATTTAAAGATGGAAAAGAACAAGATCGCATTGTGGGAGCAGTACCACCTCAAGCTATTCAAGCAAAATTGGATAAAATTCTGTAGTAGCATTCCAACAGTGATAAATAAGCTCGAATTTAAGGGTATATATCTATGAATTTTGCCCTTTAGATATATACCCTATTCTTTTACTGGTATGTTCAATTTTATAATTTTGAAATAATTCTCTGGTAATTTTTCAAGAGTTTTTTTTCATGAACTGCACTTCATTATCTTTGATCAAGTTATTTTTTCTTTTATTGGTCATTAATACACTAATTTCCAACCCCAATTTTCTCAATTCCAATATTTTATTCCTTAACTCAGATACCTCTGCTATAGACATTTCTTCTTTGACCTTCTTATCTAATTGTTCTAGAACTGCATCTATTAAATCTTTTAAATATTCTATTTCCTCTTCTAATAATTCTTGTTCTTTATTAAGCTCCTCTTCTCCTTTAGCAATGGAAACTGCTTCTTTGGTTCCTTTAATTAAGAAATTCTCTCCAATTTGCGGAATAATAGTGTTAATATTTAATTCTCTCTTAATTAAATCCGATAAAGTATTTAAAGCCCCCTGCTCTCCATGTACTAAAAAGATTTTATTTGGTCTATCTTTAATGTTTTTTAACCAATCAATTATTTCTCTCTGATCAGCATGTCCAGAAAATCCTTCCAGAACATGTATCTCAGCATTCACACTAATCTCTTCTCCAAAAATTTTAACCTTTTTTGCTCCATCCTTAATCTTTCTACCCAGGGTCCCCTCTGCTTGATAACCAACAAATACAATACTTGATTCCTTTCGCCATAAGTTGTGCTTTAAGTGATGTTTAATCCTGCCCGCAGTACACATCCCACTTGCAGAGATAATAATCTTACTTTCTGGGGAAGTGTTTAACTCTTTAGACTCTTGAGTAGTTTTTGTAAAGTGCAGATTTGGAAAATCTAACGGATTGTGTCCCTTTTTAAGTAAATCAAGTGTATCAGCATCAAAACAATCCGGATTACGTAAAAATATTTCTGTAGCGGAAGTAGTAAGAGGACTGTCGACATAAACCGGAATATCTAGATAACTATTATCTTTTACAGTAATAATTTGTTCATAATATTTATTTAACTCATAAATAATATCCTGAGCACGTTGTATGGCAAAGGAAGGAATTACAATATTACCGCCTCTTTTTCTAGTCTCTATGATTATCGGAACCAATTTTGCAGCTTCATTCTCTAAGGAGAGATGCAATCTATCCCCATATGTAGCATCAAGAATAAGATAATCTGCTTCTTCAATAACTGCCGGATCTCTAATAATTGGTTTGTTTTTTCTACCTAAATCTCCACTAAAAACTATTTTAATTTTTTCTCCTTCTTCTTCGACCCAGATTTCCACAATAGATGATCCCAGAATGTGACCGGCATCTTGGAATCGTAAGGTAAATGTGTCATCTATTACTATCCTTTGATTATATAAAACTGGTGAAAAATACTGCAAACTGTTATTTGCCTCTTCTACTGTGTAAAGAGGCTTACGCAAGGGGAGACCAGCCCGACTTCTCTTGCGATTATCCCATTCTGTTTCCATCTCTTGAATATGACCACTATCAGGAAGCATAATGGAGCATAAATCAAAAGTAGCTTTAGTGCAATAGATTTTCCCCTTAAAACCAGCTTTTATTAAGCTGGGAATGCGTCCACTATGATCAATATGAGCGTGAGACAATATCAAAAAATCAATTTTCTCTGGCTGATAAGGAAATGGCTGAAAATTCAATCTATTAAGCTGTCGACTTCCCTGAAACATTCCACAATCAATTAAGATTTTTCTTTCTCCAATTTCCAGTAAAAAATTTGAACCTGTTACTACCTGGGCTGCCCCAAAAAAATATATCTTCACAATTATTCTAACCTTCCTTCTGGGATATTTATTTCATAATAATATATCAACTCTTCTTTTAATAAAAATTCATTCTAATTTTCAAAAATTATAGTTCTTATTTTAAAATGGGTTTTTGATTGAAAAATTAAAGTTAATAACTACTATTAATTTTCATAATTAATATTGGTCTAACTGTTAAGATCGGAAGAGCACACGTCTGAACTCCAGTCACGAGATTCCATCGCG
>CAZGKY010000192.1:0-3080 GCA_964525625.1 uncultured Atribacterota bacterium
ATACGAGATGGAATCTCGTGACTGGAGTTCAGAACGTGTGCTCTTCCGATCTCTGTCTCTATTAGAAGTGTCTCCCCAGGGTTTACATTCATTATCGGCTTGTTTGATTTACTCATAGCATAAATAACCTGGTTTCTGGTAATCTTTTTCATATTTAATTCCCCTTTCCTCTTTCTTTTAACAATACCTTGGATAAGCTTAGTCCAGTAATCTCATTTTTCCCAAGTAACCCTTCTGGTTTAAACATTAAAACTAAAAATATCATAATGGCCATTAGAACTTGAATTAAGCCAATTAAGGGCGGAACCTGTAAACTAAATATTGTAAAACCTTCCTGGATGGGACGAGCGAGATGTATAAACATAGTAATAATGCCAGCACCCAGAATCGCACCGGAAATAGTACCTATACCTCCTATAACCAACATGGCTATTATCTGAAATACAAAAACCAGGCCAAATACTTCCGGATGCATTGCGCCGGTATAATGAACCCATAAGGGACCTGCTAAGCCAACTATAAAACTGCCAATCATAAAAGCATAAATTTTATAACGTACTACATCTATACCCATAGTGGAAGCCAGGGTTTGATCTTTTCCCAGAGTAATTATTGCTCGTCCAAATTTGGAATGAGTAAATCTCCACATAAAAAGTACGGTAATAAATAGTATTCCATATACCCACCAGACATTAGTAGCAAAAGGTATGTTTCTAATGCCCAGAGGTCCATGTGTATAAGAACGCAAATTCACTGCAAGGTTAGCCATAACTATATTAATGCCTATAGAGGCTAGAATAAAATAATGTCCTCTAAGGCGAAAAGCTGGTAAAACTAAAGTAATACTTGCCAATACAGCAGCAATAGCACCTAATAATAAAGCCAGGCCAAATGGTAATTGAGCTCCTTCTAACCATTGAGGTAATTTTAAAAAAAATGATTTATACTGAATAGGAAGAGTAAATAAACTAGAGACATATGCTGAAAAAAGCATAATCCCTCCAAAGCCTAAAGAAAAAATATTGGCATAACCATTAGTAATAGTAACACCAAGACAAATAATGGCATTAATTCCGAATAAGAGAAAGATACCAAGATAAAATCCTCTCATATTTTTCTCAATAAGTGCAAGTATAATAACTGCTGCTATAAAAAATAAAATATAATACCATCGATTCCAGGTAACAATAACTTTATTTTTGGTCATTCTTCCCACCCCCCATCAAACTTAACATTAGGTCGGAAAAGACCCGTTGGTTTTAAAAAGAGTATGAAAAATAATAAAATCCAGACAAACAAGGGGCGCAGAGGTGAATAAATAGAGGGTAGCAATGCTACAAAGAGTACCTCACCAATTCCCACAATAAAACCAGCAATCATAGCACCAGGGACATTACCGATACCTCCCAGGACTGCTGCAATAAAACCAGTTAGCCCTGGATTAAAGCCCATACTCGGATTTACAATCCCAAAACTCAGACCATACTCAAGACCAGAAATACCAGCCAGTATTGATCCTATTATAAAAGCAATTTTAATAATAAGAGTGCTGTTTATTCCCATAAAATTTGCAGTCCTCTTATCATAGGACACGGCTCTCATTGCTATACCTAGTTTAGAATACTTTATAAAATAACTGATAACCAGCATAATTATTACAGTAGTTATGAAAATGATTATATCCCTTAAGCCAATTACTATACCTCCCATAAAGTACATCTTTTCGAAAAAAGCAGGAATGGGAAAGGCTTTGCGCTCATCGGTAAAAAACATCATAAACAAATATCTTAAAAATATGGAAGCAGCAAAAGAAATAATAAAGATAGTTAATACAGAGGCTCCTCTTCTAATACAAGGTCGGTAGGCAATTCTCTCCAGGGCTATTCCTGTAACAACCGATGAGGTAATAGCTAGCAAGGCAGCAGTAAACCAGGGTAGATTAAAAAATTTAACGAAAAGATAGCAGGAAAATGCTCCAATCATAAAAATTTCCCCGTGAGCAAAATTTATTAAACCAAGAATACCATAGATCATGGTATATCCAACAGCCAATAAGCCTAATATACTTCCATAAGAGATAGCATTAATCAGTTGTTGCAGTAAATACAATAACATCTTTTTTTATTCTCCTTATTTTTGGAATATATTATGTAATGCCTAAATATGAATTTTTAACATATTCACTTTTACCAAGTTCTTCACAATTTCCACTAAGCTTGATCTCTCCCTTTTCCAGAACATAAGCTCTTTTTGCAATATCCAGTGCTAGACTTACATTTTGTTCTACCAGAAGTATAGATGTTCCATTAGAATTTATTTGCTTAATGGTGTTAAATATATCCTCTACTACTATTGGAGCTAGACCTAAGGAAGGTTCATCAAGACAAAGGACAATAGGATTTGACATCAGTGCTCTCCCAATTGCTAACATCTGTTGCTCTCCACCACTTAATGAACCGGCAATTTGATTACCTCTATCCTTTAGAATAGGGAAAAGGTCATAGACAAAGTTAAGTTTTGCCTTCAATTCATCCCGGTTCTTAAGTAAATATCCTCCCACCTTTAAATTTTCCAATACTGACAGATTTCCAAATATATCTCTTCCTTCTGGACAATAAGAAATCCCCAGGGAAACAATTTCATAGGGCTGGAGAGAGTCAATTTTCTGATCGTTAAACTTAATAATACCTTCCCATGGCTTAATCATACCGGTTATGCATCTAAGAGTGGTAGTTTTTCCAGCACCATTAGCCCCGATTAAAGCAACTATTTCACCCTTGTCAAGAGTAATACTCACATTTTTGAGAACCTGGGCTTTCCCGTAACCTGTGCTAACATTCTCCATTGATAGTAACATTTAAAAACATCCCCCTATCCTGCAATCCTTTTCTCTCCCAAGTAAACCCTTATCACCTCTTCGTGTTGCTGAATCTCCTCTGGAGTACCAGAGGTGACAAGTTGTCCCTGATTAATAACTATTATCCTACTACAGATACTCATAATTACTCTCATATTATGTTCTATAACAATCATAGAAATTTTCTTTTCATTAGATAGATGTTTAATAACCTCCACAATAT
>CAZGKY010000193.1:0-3074 GCA_964525625.1 uncultured Atribacterota bacterium
TTTACTATAGACATATTTGATTAACCAATTATAAAGTGGAGACCAGTCTTTGTAAATAGTAAAAACTAATTTTAGAAAATCTCTGGTATATAGTTCGGGAGGAAGAGTCATTTCTCGGGAGACTAACAAACCATTAAAACGAATTAAATCTTTAAGCTGATCACTATTTATGTGGTATCCTTCTGGAATGTTCTTATAATATATTTTATTTAATTGGTAACACTGATTTTCTTGAATCTGTTCCATTATTGATAATAATTCTTCCCCGCTTCCCAAATTAATAACTGCTTTCCGAAAACAACGTAATGCTTTGCGGGAAAAGACTTTCACTCCGGCAGAAAGAAATAAATTCTCCGGCTTTAGTTCTAAATAATAACCCGGTGATTCCTTAGTTCTTCTCGGACCATGCCAAAACCAGAGACCTAAATAAGGTAGGTAAGGATTTTGGTGATTAGTAAACCTGGTATCCTGATAAATTCGACTAATAGAGCGATTCACTCTTGGTTCAGCTTGAATTCCTGGAGATATTTTCTGAAGCATACTACCCATTTCTAAGACAAAAGCACTGGCTGGTAGTAATACCTTCTTGCTATAATCTTTTTTACGAGCTAAAAACCACTCACGATTATTGTTTTCTCTTAAATTTTTTAGAAAGAAGACCGTTTCAGCAGAAAAACCTTCAAAGCGATTATCTTTTTTAAGGGACATGCTGACTTATCACCTCCCCATTGTTAAGTCTAACCATCAAGTATCTCCTTTTAAGCCAATTTCTTCTGCCACCTCTTGCATACCTTTAATCGTATCATCAATTAATTGTGACAGCTCTATACCCAACATTTCAGCGCCTTTTTGTATTATATCGCGATTAACTCCTGCCGCAAAACGTTTATCTTTCCATTTCTTTTTTACCGAATTAACCTCCACATCCATTACACTTCTGGAAGGTCGCACTAGAGCAGTAGTTACCACTAAACCTGTTAATTCATCAATAGCAAAAAGAGTCTTTTCTAATTTCGTTTCCGGCATAACATCTGAACATATTCCCCAACCATGGCTAACCACAGCACGAATATATTCTGCTGGCCAGCCTTTTTTCTCAAGTATTTCTTTACTCTTCTGGCAATGCTGATCTGGAAATCTATAATAATCAAGATCATGAACTAAACCAATTATTCCCCATTTTTCTTCATCCTCACCATTTTTCCTGGCTATATAACGCATTACCCCTTCTACTGCTAGTGCGTGCTTGATCAAGCTATCATCCTGATTGTATTCTTTTAATAATTGTAGAGCATCTTCTCTGGTTGGAACATATTCGTTCATAGTAACCTCCTCTTTACCCAGTTAGGGGAAACTCTACCCCTGGATTATTACTTCAGTAAACATCCACCTGCAAAGCAGGTGATTTTAAGAACCTTTAAAAAATGGCCAAAACAATTTAATTAACCATTTCCAGCTTCTAATAGGTTAGCCGCCTTTAATGGTTAAATAAAGACCCTTCTTCTAATTGAATTTTAAAATTAGGCTACTCACAATTCATCTTCAATTGTTGCAATTCATTATAGCACTATATAGTGAGAATGAAAAGTAAACTACTTTTAGGGAGGATTTCTAAATAATCTTGCTAAGATTATTGAGGTTATTTCCATTTTATAACAGGGCAATCTTTTAATAGCACAGACCATTGTTAATTGTTATAGATAAAAATCACTGTTAAACTTTGCTACTATCCATCAACAATATTCTCTTTTTAGATAAAACGACTGCCCGGATTTTCAAGAGGCTCACCAAGTTTGCACAGAGGGCACTCTTCAGGATGGTAGGTATTTATATTCATCTGTAATGCACTAAACAGAGGCAATTCTATGGGGTATTCCTGGCTTCTTCGATCAACAATACAAGCCACTCCAATAACATCTGCACCCCTCTTTTCTACCAATTCCTTCACTTCCAGGGTAGATTTACCAGTAGTAACAACATCCTCAGTTATTAAAACCTTCTCGCCGGGTTTAATGACAAATCCTCTCCTTAATTGCATTATCCCATCTTTGCGCTCAGCAAACATTGCCTTCTTGTTCAATTGTCTACCCAGTTCGTAGGCTACAATTATTCCTCCTAAAGCCGGTCCTACAACAATTTCCATATCCAGGTGCTTAACTCTTTCCGCAATCAACCCTAATACCTTCTTAGCATAAGAAGGGTATTGCAGTATCCTGGCACATTGAATGTACCCATCACTGTGAATTCCTGAAGAAAGCAAAAAATGTCCGTTTAATATTGCCCCTGTTTTTTTTAGTATTTCCCAAACCTCTCTTTCTTCCCCAGACAGCATACTATAATCTCTCAATAATAATTTTTCCATATTTTTTCTCCTCTTATTACTTTATGATACCACGAATCTCCTCTAATGATGAGATTCCTTCGATTTTCAAATAATTATACAGTTCTGTAACAATTTGCTGACAGGAACTGGGATTGATAAAGTTAGCTGTTCCAACTTGAATACAGGTCGCACCAACCATAATAAATTCCAGGGCATCCCGCCCATTACATATACCACCTATTCCCATCACTGGAATATTTACTCTCTGACATACTTCATGTACCATACGAAGGGCAATAGGCTTGATAGCTGGACCGGATAGCCCAGCATATACATTATCAAAGATCGGCCTTCTTCTTTCCACATCAACAACCATTGCTGGAAAAGTATTCACTAATGATAATCCGTCAGCACCTTCCTCCTCACAACACTGCGCTATTTCAACTATATTATCAGCATTAGGAGATAGTTTGACCAGTAAAGGTATTTTAGTAACACTCCTTACTTCTCTGACTAACTCTCTGGTTATTCTAGAGGTTCTACCAAAAAGCATTCCTCCCTCTTTTACATTAGGACAGGATATATTTAACTCAATCATGTCTACCTTCTCTTCGGAAAGAAGAGCAGCTAATTTAACATATTCATCCCGGCTCGAACCACTTATATTAACAATTATTCTTACTCCTTTATTCTGTATCGTCCGTAAGACCGGTAAATCCTGTTTGACAAATAATTCTAATCCTTTATTCTC
>CAZGKY010000194.1:0-2972 GCA_964525625.1 uncultured Atribacterota bacterium
CCAACACCCTATCCTACACTCTTTCCCTACACGACGCTCTTCCGATCTATTGGTCTAACTGTTAAATAAAATTATGTATATAGTACTAATAACAATAAAAATAAATAAATTTAGATATAATTTTTTATAGAATTGGTAAACATTAACCTTCAAATATTCCAGAGTTAGAGTTAAGCAGAGATGTACTGGAGAAATCATCATACCAGTAAATCCTCCCAGGTACGCAAACATAGCCATAGAAAGATTCACAGAACCGTCCTTAAGCATTAAAGGTAATATAATAGGAAAACCTACTCCAATAAAACCCGTAATGATTCCTGTTAAAAATCCTAATAAAAAAGGAATAAAGAATAAAATAATCCATATATTAATGCCAGTTTCAGATAGGAATAGAGCAATTAAGGTAAGGGAATTAGTACTATTTAATACTTGTTTAAATAGCATAATCCCAATAATCATTATAACTATTTTGCCAGAAAGGTCATGAATAACAATTTCTCTTAAGGACCTTGCTGAAATTTTCTTTACGATTAATAGTAAAAGAATAGTTAAACCTAATGAAATTAATAAATCTATTTTAAAAAACAATACTAAAGATATGATTAACAATATTGGCCAAACACTATTCAAAAATACCAAAAGATATTTTTTATAGGTATTATTGCTTATTTTATGGTTATCAATTTTTTCTAAATTTCGATACATCCAAAAGAAACCAATAAATAGAGCAAAGATACTCAAGGGAAATTGCATTATCATTATTTCTCGAAAACTGACTCCAATAACTGCAACATAGAGTACTACTCCAGGAATCAATGGCCAGAAAAATTCCCACACATGGCGAAACCAGTAATTAGACATCATAATTGCTTCAGAGTCTAAATCATTTTCTTCTCCAATCTCTTTCAATAGTGGAGCTGAAAACATGGCTCCAGCAGGCATAGGAATTAAACCTAAGAGAGAGGCAATCAAAAAAAGAACTAGCCGATAATCAGTAACCAAATACTGCAAAGGGTAAACAAAGCCCTCCATACTTTTTGTTCTTTTTAAAATTCCACTTAAAAAATAGACTAATACTACAATACCTATTAGTTTTAATGTAGTTAAATCCATAATAGTATGATAAAAATTATCCAATAGGCCTTTAAAGCCAATTTGAAACAAAAAGCTTAGAGAAATAGAAGCTAAAAACATAGTTAATCCAAGGTCCCATTTTAATTTTAACATAATAATAATGAGAATAATAACTGAAACTAATTTCATACTTTCAACCAAAAAATTCACCACCTCCAAATAATTACAAGATAGCTAAGATGATTTTGCTCCAACACACTCACACCACCCGAAAAAAACCATTCTTGATTTGCTATCTGTTGGCATAGCTCTGCGCTTATTTAATCTCACTCTGCACCATCTTCCTAACTTTATATATTGCAGGTAAATTTCTCTAAGCCCTGCCTAACCAACTTCTCTGGGTACCACTTTCCCTAAGGTGAAAAACCTATATTCAGGAGACTTAATCTGATTTTCCAGCTGATGCCTTTCCTTTCTCGAATCCAAAATTATCTTCACTACTTCCAAGTCTAATATCTTTGTCTCAAATTTCCTTTTGCCCCATCTTTTTCTCTGATTTTTAACTTTCAATTGTTGCATTCTTTCATCTAAAAAAAAGAGATTATTCCTAGGCTGTAAAAAACTCCTAAATTTTTCTATCGTTCCCTTTTTTAAAGGATTATTAAAATTTCTAGAAAACAGTTATTTAATAATCTTTATCATTAATATATTAATAGCAGGTGATTTTGGGAAAACCATATTATAATGGACTTTTTTGAAATACTTTTGAAATACAAAGATAAGATATGGATATAAGCTCTCCTCATTAACTTAATATGTGGAAGATTGCCTTAGTTAGATAAAAATATTTCCCTGAAATTCCATAATTTAATTTTAGGGAAATACTTTAAAAAACTACTCTCTATTTAACTTTTTCCTTCTACTTTGTTTTTTTATTCTTTTGAGCTGTGGTTTGTTCAGTTACTTCCACTGGGGTTTCTTGTTTAATATCTTCCTTACCTCTTTCCTTTTCTAAATCATCCTTAAACTTAACATCAAGAACATTGATATCGACCTTAGTTACTTTTAAACCAGACATAGTCTCAACTGCCTTTTTCACATTTTTTTGTGTTTCTATAGCGGTCTGATAAATACCAACTGAATAGTCTGCTACCAGCGAGATAGTAATAGCAACTTCCTTCTGATTTTGATTCATTGATACATCAATACCTTTGGTCAAATTATTTTTATCCAGTATTGGTGCGGTCATACCTTTTCTGCCTGCTGTTAAACCTACTACCCCTTTTACTTTGCTTGCTTCCATCGCCACTATAATAGCCACCACATCTTTGGAAACTGATATATTCCCTAATTCTAAATCTTGCTTATCTATTTCTGGTTTTTTTTCATTCTTCTCATTTTCAATAATAGCCATTATTTAAATCCTCCTTAATTCTTGATTTTTCCAAAATTACTCATAATCAATCTTGTCTACATTGATTTTTACTTCCTTTGTTTCAACCCCACTAATTTTAGGGAGTTCTTCTTTCAATTTTCGCTGAATAAAACTAGCTGTATCTGGTATATTGCACTCTTTGGTAATCACAAGTTGCAATATAGTTTTGATGCCTCCCCCCTTTTGTACCTGTATTTCCGGTTTAATCTTTCTTACTCCTTCTACCTTACTAAGTATATTTAAAATTATCTGTTCCAAAGAAAACGTGGAAATTTTAATTTCCCCAGAATCAGTACAAATTTTTACATATGGTAATTCTTGACTCATTCTTTGTTTTAACCATATTAGATAAAGAGCAAGAAAAAATATCACCAAGCCTACTAAAGCAACAATAATTTGATTAAATGCATTAGAATAAATTAAATACATATTCTTATTTATCATTTTAGTTAAATATTCTAAT
>CAZGKY010000195.1:0-2962 GCA_964525625.1 uncultured Atribacterota bacterium
AGATGGAATCTCGTGACTGGAGTTCAGACGTGTGCTCTTCCGATCTGGCAACCAACCTTTTTTATTACCAATGGACTCTATTTGGATTAAAAGTAAATTAAGGTAATTACACCTGCTATACCTTTCTCTGAATACTCGACTCAACCTACTTTGCCATTGATTTAGATTTTATTTTTTTATTTAATTATTAAATGTGCGAATTTTTGTGAGTATAATATAAGTCTAATATAATAATACTAATTAATAAATATTTTTTTGTCAAGATAATAACTAGGATAAAGGAGGAGAGAAAGATGAGAAAACCGATACAAAGAGTCGCAGCTATACACGATTTGTCTGGATTTGGAAGGGTTTCTTTATCAGTAGTAATTCCGATTCTTTCCACTATGGGTATACAGGTCTGTTCCTTACCTACAGCTGTGCTTTCTACTCATACCGGCGGTTTTAAGCACTATAAGTTTATTGATCTCACTGCTTATATGGAAGGATATATTGCCCATTGGAAGGAGATTGGCATTGATTTTGATTGTATTTATAGTGGATTTTTAGGTTCAGTTAATCAGATTGAAATTGTTTCTCATTTTATTGGCGATTTTGCCAGAAAAGACACCTTAGTAGTAGTTGATCCAGTTTTGGGTGATAGTGGTAAATTATATCCCTCCATGAATCAAGTTATGGTCAAGAAGATGCGAAAATACATTAGAAAAGCTGATTTAATAACACCCAATTATACGGAAGTACTTTTTCTGCTTGATGAACCTTATATGGAAGATCCCAGTGATAATCAAATTAAATCATACCTCCAGCGTTTGGTGAATATGGGCCCGAGTATAGTAATTGTAACCAGCGTACCAGTGGGAAGCAGTAAAAATATTACCAATGTGATAGCTTTTAATAGAGATGATGGTCGTTTCTGGAAAGTGAAATGTGATTATATACCTGCCTATTTCCCAGGTACTGGAGATGTCTTTACTAGTGTCTTAGTAGGGAGTTTAATGCAAGGAGATAGTTTGCCTATTGCTCTGGATCGTGCTGTTCAGTTTATTACTGCTGCTATCAGGGCAAGCTATGGTCATAATTATCCCCAAAGGGATGGTATTATATTAGAACGTGTTTTAGGTAATTTAAATCTACCGGTTATCGTAAGTAGTTATGAGTTGATTTAAAAGAGAAACAGTACTATAATTTTTGGTAATAGCTAAACTTAATTGCACTAAATTTGTTCTTTGACAATGGAAATCTGTTGATTCAGTAACCTCCTTAACAGGATGACCAGGTTCTCATTACGGTGATTAAATCTCCATTCTACCTCTTTTAAGTAGAGAGGAAAATATGCCTGATTTATGCCTCGATACTGATACAGCCAATGTTTGGCAAAGGACCAGAATCCTTCAATACCATTGATATGATCCCGTCCTTTGGGAACACCTTTCTCTTTTAATACCACCACATAATTTCCCCGGACAGGTAGGATGGTATAGGCAAACCTTATCATCGGTATAGTAGAGACTACCTGCTTTGGTGTATCTGTTAATGTAAGGCTGCATGGTCTCTTTGGCACGTGATGTGATAGGAAAAGTAAGCACTTTACCGTTTCTCTGATATATGCCAAATACAACCCACTTGCCGGTTGCTCCCCAGCCACGCTTGCCAGGTTTTCTACCACCAAACATGGTTTCATCCATTTCAATTTCACCAGAGAGAGGTTTAAGATCTTTAATAATATCCTGGTAAATCACCTCTCTTAGGTTACGAAACCATCTTAGTATAGTTGGCTGACTATAGGGCACCTGAAATCTTAGACGATAAGTGAGGAACACCAAGACAAAAATAATCCACTAATCTGCCTTTCTGCTAAGGTGAAATGCGAGTCTTTTTCCAAACGTTCTCAGACATTTTTCTGGTCAGGCCACAGCTACTACATCTAATTTGACCGGTAGAAAGATGCCACCATTTTTTACTGCCGCAGCGAGGGCATGTTTTCATACTCTCTTTATACTGATTTATCAACAGTTTTTCAAGTTTCTAAGTGCAATTTTCTTTTACCATTACCTAACAGAGTACAAAGATATTATTGAAAGAGATGGCAAAAAATTACAGATTATCTGGAAAGTAACATCCAATTCAGAATACGGTTATCCGGGTTTGTTTGACAGGGAAGTCCATAAGGTAATCGAGCAGATTATTACACAGCTATTAAAAGAAAAGGGTAAAATAGAAAATCCTATTCCTTTAGGATCTCTTTATAATATCTGCAAAAAAATGGGCATCAATAATTATGGAAGACACCAGTACAGGAAGATCAAAGAAGCCTTCAGGAGAATAAAAACAACATCCATAGAAACAAAGGGAACTTTCTATAGTAAAGATAAAAAACAGTGGCTGGAAGATATATTAATTTGTATGAACGCGTTGTTTTTAAAGGTGAAAAAATAAACGAAAAGGATATTGCAGATGATAATTATCTTTACCTGGGCAGCTGGTATCTACAGAATTTAAATTCCTTTTATGTTAAACCTATTGATTATAAATATTTAATGAGCCTTGAAAGCAAGATTGCTTCCAGGTTATATGAAATATTAGGCGTTAAATTTTATGGTTTGAGAAATAAAAGAGGAGCTTTTATCTGTTACCGCTATTCAAAACTGTGTAAATTGTTTCCGGTTACAAAACAAAAATATTTTTCACTTGCAAAACAGCAGCTGGATCCGGGAAATGAAGAATTAAAAAATACCGGTTTTATTTCACAATTCAAATGGAGTGAAAACGGGAAGAAAGACTGGCTTATTTACTACTGGCCCGGAGAAAGAGCTAAAAAAGAGATGAAAGACAACAGAGTAAAAAAGCTTGATTTTAACGATAATAATTATTTAAATGGATCAGATATTTCTGATGAAGAGGTTGATATTAAAAAACAAACCGAATCAGATCATGATAATGATTTAATTAATAAATTAATTGA
>CAZGKY010000196.1:0-2955 GCA_964525625.1 uncultured Atribacterota bacterium
TCTAATCTATCTAAAAATTTAATGGTTTCAAAATAGTTAGCAGTAAAAACTATGTTGATGGGTAATTTAGCATAGATAACATTTTGTTCCTGTATTAAATTCTGTGGGGTAAAAGTGGAGAAGTCAATATTAAACTCATTCATAGTATCCTGTAAGAGAATCAGAAATTCCGGAATTTCCTTTTCTTGAGGTAGAAGCACTTCAACGAATTCTAAACGTTCAGTCAGCTCCTGGTTTTCTTTTTTCAAATCTTCCAACCGAGCGGCAATAAGCTTTCCCTCAGCAATCCTATTCTGTAATGAACTAATTTGTTGGTCTAATTGTTTTATTCTAATATTTCTTGGTTGATAGATAAAGGAATAATTTAAATAGGCAAAAATAATGAGTAAAAGAATGGAAATAATAATTTTTGCATTTCTATTTAACTTCACAATAATACTCCTCTATTTTGCTGAAACACTGCTTTCTTTGTTTAATAAACGATAATAAGGAATAAAAATTCCCGATAACTGAAAACTTACTGTATCAATATTCTTTTCCATCTCCGGAATTCTGGTAGTCTGCTTACGAATATATTGTAATTCAATGGCATCAAAACCCTGGTGATCTTTCAAACTATTCATATACTGAGCAACTAAATAATTATTAAAAGTATTGGCAACTAAATTAAAAGATTGATTAGCATTTATACTTAAGTTATTAAGCCACACCTCAGAGAAAGTTGACTCGCTAAAATCACCTAAGACTCTGGTCATGCGGGATTGATTTGTAATCAAACTTTCTATTACCGCAACTCTTTCAGCTAATTCAGCCTTATCCTTTTCCAGATTTTTTACTTCCTGAATGACCTTTTCAATGGCTTTTAACTGAGTTTCCAAATTCCTTACTTCATTCTCCCTGGTTAAAATTTCGTTCTCCAGATAGAAATATAGAAAACCTGAGGCAGCAAAGAGCAGAATTATAAAAGTTGCTATCAATATCCTGAATAAGTTAAATTTCTCTTTTTCCCGGTATTCCGATGGTAATAGGTTAATATCTCTGATGATATTTTTATTTTTTGCCATACTTTATTATTTACCTTTCTCTTTTTGCTAATCCGATAGCAGTAGCGAGGGCAGACTTATATTTATCAAGGTGATTAATATTAATATCGTTTTCATTCACGGTAATACCTTTTAAGGGATTAGCAATCACAACAGTGATACCGAATTGTTTTTTCAGCGTTTGTCCGATGTTGAGTAACTGAGTCATGCCACCGCATAAGATAATTCTTTGATATTTCACTTTCTGATATTGGGTCTTAAAGTAATTTAATGACTTACGAATTTCATTAAAAACATCTGTAACACCGGTATGAATTAAATCAGCAATCTCTTCCTCGGCAGGCATTGATTCATCTTTTTTATCTATTTTTGTATTAATTTGTTCTTCATCCATTTGTTCTAAAATTGCATCAGTCTCTGCTTTTTCTTCTACTTTTATGTCGTTATTATCTTCGGCAATCAACGCTTCCTCCGGCAAGGAGAGACCAACATGACGTTTAAGCGCCTCTGCTTCTTGAAAGGGGAGATTGAATTTCTTCTCAATTAATCTGGTAATATCACTTCCACCTTTAAGAATAGTCCTGGTAAATTTTAATCGATCCCCTTCCAGTAAAGTAATTTCTGTGGTACTGGCTCCCATAGAGAGAATAATATCAATCATAGTTCCATCTTCTGTACTACTGGACGATGGAGTAAGGTAACTTTCAAACGCTCTTATCTGGGCATTGGCAACTATGTCTACTATTTTAGGTTGCATCTTTATATTCTTTAATACTGAAATCTGTTGTTCAACAAGGGTTTTTGGTGCAGCGACCAATAAAACCTTCATCATTTTGGTGCCTTCTTTTTCTTCTAATTCTTCTATTTTTTTTGCATCCAGCAAAGATTCCTTTAAATCATAGGGGACATATTTTGGGGCTTCCCACTGTAATCCTTCTGACAGTTCCTTTTCAGTCATCAAGGGGGTAGTAATTTCGCGGACAATAACCTTCTGACCGGTAATAGCAATAATACTACCACGATCATAGAGTCTCTTCTTATGAAGCATTTTGTTTAAAGCTTGACTAACCGCTTCAATATCTTTAATCTCTCCATGTAAAATACTATCCGGTGGAGTTAATACCATCCCAAAATTATCCAGATGATATCCACTCCCTGTCCTGCTTAATTTTACTACTTTGATAGATCTTGCACCAAAATCTATAGCAAGCATTTACTCTCTCCAGTCATTATTTACCTGCGTCTTGACTTCCATTAAGACACAAGCTTAACAATCTTCTCTTATTATATCAGTAAAAAATAATTTAAAACAACCTTTTTTATTTTAAAACAATAGACACAAAAAACAATCATAATTTTTTATATTATATTATATAAGAAACAAAATATACAAGCTATTATTTAAATTTTTTATCAAAAAGATTACTCAATCTAAAACTATTAACAATAATTAAGTCAAGAACTATAAATATTGTGATATTAGGCTAGAATATCATTATGGTATCATCCCTGAATTCCGGTTCTATTGTTCCAGTGCTTTCTTCTTCTAATACTGGTAATTTTTCTTTTTCTCTCGTTTTTTCTTCTGGAAAGCTCTCCTCCTGTTTTCTAATTACTGACTCTTGCTCTATTTTCCGATATTCAATATTTTGCTTATTAATATGCCTAAATACTGAAAACAACAGTATAATGATAACTAATGCCATAACTAGGTAAACAATACTCTTTAATTTAAAATTATTCTTAATATTCATCTTATTCATAATAATATTATTAAACAAACAATATTGTAATTATTACAATATGTTAATCAACCACCTCTCTCCACCACATTTTTTCATACTTGCCAGTACTCGGAAAATAAGGTGGAAGATAGCCACTTGCTGGATTAGCCATTCTGGTATCATAAATA
>CAZGKY010000197.1:0-2907 GCA_964525625.1 uncultured Atribacterota bacterium
TAGATATTTATATATTTATTCCTTATTTATTTCTAATATAATAAAATAATACCATGTACCACTTTTTATGACAAGAATTTTTGATTAATACCTTTTTCGGGAAAGAAACCATGGTCTTCTCTAAAAAAATCATACCAATTGCCATTTCCCAATTTAAGACAAATTATGATGAACTTCTCGGAAATATTCAATACTACTTTTAAGTTAAGTGAAATTTTTTATTGACTTTTTCTGCTGACTTGCTATATTGAATTGGAATAGTAATCTGTACTGCTAAGTAAAAATATCATTGACATTTAATTCGAAAATATATTGTCGGAATAAATCAAATCTTATTATCATGGACAGAAAAAAATAATTACTGAGAAAGAGGGTAAAAAATTATGAATGAATTATCATCTAGTGAAAAGCCTCCCCAGCGAAAGAGAAAAAATAAAGAAAAAAAATTATTACTGGGACCGGTCTCTAATTTGGAACAACATGTAAGACCAGACTGGTGGTGTAGAATCTTTAATCATTTATATTTAAAAACCGATGGGGATATTGTAGACGATTCAAACATTACCTCCACTGAAATTGATTTATTCCTAGATATTCTTAAACCCTCTTTAGAAGATAGAATTCTAGACCTTTGTTGTGGCCAGGGACGACATTCCATGGAATTAAGTAGAAGAAATTTCACAAATATAGAAGGATTAGATCGCTCCCATTATCTAATTCAGAAAGCTAAATCCCAAGCTAAGAAAGAAAATCTTAATATCAAATTTAAAGAAGGAGATGCCCGTAATATACCATTTACCAATGATACTTTTGATATAGTATTACTTTTGGGCAACAGTTTTGGTTATTTTGATACAATACAGGATGATTTAAGGGTATTAAAAGAGATTTTTAGAACCTTAAAACCCTGGGGAAAATTACTTATCCAGGTTACTGATGGAGAATACTTAAAAGAGCACTTTCAACCCCGCTCCTGGGAATGGATCGATAAAAAACATTTCGTCTGCAGAGAACGTTCTCTGTCCCTGGACAAACAACGTCTTATTTCTAGAGAAGTAATAACTAATATCGAAAGAGGAATAATAGCTGATCAATTTTATGCTGAACGACTCTATTCTAAAAATAATCTCACCGAACTCTTAATTGCTGCTGGTTTTAGTGTGATTAATTTTCATGGAGCAATATCTCCTAATTCCAAAAGAGATCAGGACCTGGGAATGATGGAAAGATGTATAATTGGTACCGCTATAGCAAAAAAAGAATGGACACCAATAAGAAGAAAGAAAAGACAGGAACTGAAAAATGTTATAGTTCTGCTGGGAGATCCCAGTAAAACAGATCCTTTGAAGCCTTTCGCTATCTTTGATGATGATGATCTTTACACCATTGACCAGCTAAAATCAGAATTAAGTAAATTCCCAGATTTCACATTTACCTATTTAACCAATCACGATACTTTAGCCAATGATCTAATTAAAATTAAAGAAAAGGGTAAGATTAACCTGGTGTTTAACCTATGTGATGAAGGTTATAATAACGATGCTCGAAAAGAACTGCATATTCCTTCTCTGTTAGAAATTGTTAATTTACCTTATACCGGATCCGGTCCTCAATGTCTGGCATTTTGCTATGATAAATCACTAGTTCGCGGAATTGCGCGAGAAATGGGTATTCCGGTACCAGATGCTTTTTTTATAAAACCTGATGATGTTATTTTTGAAATATCTTTTAATTTTCCGGTAATAGTAAAACCCAATTTTGGTGATTCTAGTTTTGGAATAACTAAAAGAAGTGTAGCCAATAATTATGAGGAGATAGTAAATGCCATTTCTGAGATAAGGGAAAACTTTGGTTATGACAAACCAATTCTGGTAGAAGAATTTCTTACCGGGAAAGACCTGAGTGTAGGAATTTTAGGTAATCCGCCCACTTCCTATACAGTACTTCCCATAATTATGGCTGATTATTCTACCTTACCAATAGATCTACCCAAGATATGTGGTTATGAATCTAAATGGTTACCTGATACTCCTTATTGGAATATCAAGTCAGTACCGGCTGATCTTCCCGAAAATACTGAAAAGTTTATTATTGAATGTTGCTTAAAACTAGTAGAAAGATTAGAGTGTCATGATTACTGCCGATTTGACTGGAGATTGGATAATAATGGAATTCCAAAACTGCTAGAAGTAAATCCCAATCCAGGATGGTGCTGGGATGGACATCTAGCCAAAATGGCTAAATTCGCTGGTATTTCTTATGGAGAGATGCTTAGAATGATTTTAAAAGCGAGTGAACAAAGATTAAGTCAAGATAAATTGATTTAATCTTTATTTATGTTGAGGTTTAGAGTAAAAAGTAGATAATAAGTGCAAAGTCCGGCTATAAATCCCAAAAATATATTAGTCACCAGGGCAATAACAACTGTCACTATCATGGGAATTATCTCTTTTCCCGGACGAACATCTCTCCCAAACTTAGTAAGCTCTAAACCTACCATAAACATCATTGCTCCGATAATCGCTCTAGGAAAGACCGCGAATAAACTGGCAATAGAAGTTGAAAGAAGCAAACCCATGGCAATTTCAATCAGTCCTTCCAATATATTAGTCCCTCCGGTTCGTGCTCCGAAGTTATATTGCCCAGCTAACCCTCCGGCACCACGGCAGGTAGGCATTCCTCCTAAAAAAGGTAGAATAATATTCATAATTCCCTGGCTTCAGGCTAACTGTCGTGCACTTATCTCTCTTTCTGGCCAGTAGGTTTTAATCAGGGAAGTAGTGGCAATGGTAGCATTAATTGCTGTTAGTGCTACCTTAGCAAAACCTGCTATTAACAAAGTTTGTCCTACTTCATTTATGAAAAAACTGGTAAAAGTGGGATAACTGAGCACGGGTGGACTTATCT
>CAZGKY010000198.1:0-2827 GCA_964525625.1 uncultured Atribacterota bacterium
TTATAATAATATTTTCCAAAGATATTGATTTCTGGAAAATATTTTGTTAAAATAAAATTGGATAGACCAATTAACCACTTATCCATCTATCCATAAAACCGGATATTTGTTCATGAAGATTAAAAAATATTTTTGCTCAATTAAGCAATAATATACTACTTACTCTGATAAACTGGTAATAGTTGTCTATGAATATTATTAAAGAGGTGTCAATATGACCTTTAAAGCTATTACTCCAGTCAGGCTATATGAAAGTGTGACAGAACAAATTATCAATTTAATTAAAAACAATGAACTAAAGCCAGGAGATAAACTTCCACCAGAAAGAGAACTTGCTGAAAAACTTTCTATTAGCAGAGGTTCCTTAAGAGAAGCCTTTCGAGTATTAGAATCCAGGGGCTTAATAAAGAGTAAGCCTGGAGGTGGTAGATTTATTCGGGAAATTAGTAAGGAAGCGATCATTGATACCGAAAATGTTATTTTGAATTTAGAGAAATCATCGATCTTGGAGTTAATTGAAGCAAGAGAAATTTTTGAAGTAAAGATTGTTGAGCTTGCTGCGCAAAGAGCTACTGATGATGATATAAAATCGATAGAAAAAGCTTTAATTAGAATGGATGAAGAATTGGTAATAGAAAATAAAGACGAAGAAAATAATGAAAAAACAGAGTTAGATACAGAGTTTCATTTGGCTATAGCCAGAGCTTCTCATAATTTTGTTTTTGTCAATATCATGAGATTGCATCTTGATTTATTGAAAGATATCCGGGAAAGAACCAGGCGAATACCTGGTAGACGAGACCAGTTAAAAAGAGAACACCAAGCAATTTTTCAAGGTATTCAAGAACACAATGATAAAAAAGCCGCCCTGGCCATGTTAAATCATTTACGGAAAATCAAAGAAACAATAGTAGAGATGTAATTGAATATAACTTAATATAAAGAGGGTAAGTGAATTTGTATATTTTTAATAAAAAAAATGGTCTAAGCAAGTTATTAGCTAATTTCGTTTATAGCTTGGATTATAGTATTCTTCCTGCAGAAGTAGTGCATCAAGCAAAGAGATGTTTATTAGACTATCTGGGAGTTGTATTAAGAGGTTCAAACACACAGACCGCAGATAAAATAAGAGATTTTTTGTCTAAATTTAACGATAAACCAGAAGTTACTGTCTTTGGTTATCAAAGAAAAACAGATCTTTTGAAAGCAGCCTTAGTAAATGGAATAACCTCTCATATTTTGGAATTAGATGATGGGCATAGAAGTGCCAGTGTTCATCCTGGCTCTGCAATTATTTCTGCTATTCTATCACTAATTGAGAAAGAAAAATTAGATGGTAAAAAGGCTATTGTAGGATTAGTTGCAGGTTATGAAACTGCCCTAAGGATCGGAAAGGCTATACAACCATCACATCGCAAACTTGGATTTCATGCGACTGCCACTTGCGGTACCTTTGGGGCTGCCATGGCTGCCTCAAAAATTTTGAATTTATCTGAACAACAAACATCTTATGCTCTAGGTATTGCTGGCAGTAGTGCTTCGGGCTTGTTGCAATTTTTGGAAGATGGGACTGATGTAAAACAATATCACCCAGGTAAAGCAGCCTTGTGTGGATTATTGGCAAGCTTTTTAGCCCAAAGTGGATTAACTTCACCCAATAACATTTTAGAAGGAGAAAGGGGTTTCTTGCAGGCTTTTAGTGAGAATATTAATCTTTCTATGCTTACTGAGGCGTTAGGACAAAATTTTGCTATTATGGATATCTATTTCAAGCCTTATGCTGCCTGTCGTCATTGTCATGCTCCGATAGAAGCTATTCTGAATATTTCTAGAGGAAATAATGATTTGCATATTAATAACATTGAAATAATCTCTGTTTTTACTTACAAATCAGCCGTAGATGGTCATAGCGATCCCTGTCCTCAAAATGTTGTTGGAGCAAAGATGAGTATTCCCTATAGTGTAGCTGTTGCTTTAAAAACCGGATGGGCAGGGCCTGATCAATTTGAGCCTTCTTATTTTAAAGACCCGGAAATATTAAACTTAGCTAAAAAAGTGGAAACTAAAGAAGAGGCTGCTTTTACTCAGCTGGTACCAGACAAAAGACCTGCTCTCGTAGAAATCACAATGTTGGATGGTAGAAAATTTCAGGATAGGGTAGACTTACCCAAAGGGGAACCAGAGAATCCTTTGAGTGATGAAGAAATTAGAAATAAGTTCACAGAATTAGCTTCCTCCTGCCGTTCAAAAGAAGAGATAAAAAAGATAATTGATATTGTAGAAAACGCTGAAAAACAGATTGAGCAATTATTTCCTTATTTGTATTAACAAATCGATAAGGAAAATAAGAAAAATAATTTATACCAAAAAAAGGAGTATTCTTTTATGAAAAACAGTATGGAAAAAACAAGAGAATTTTTAAAAAATTTTGGTCTTCCTTCTGGAGATCGATATGATCTTCCTACTTCAACCAAGAGGTTTCCGGATGGGGCTCAATATCGCTGGGAAGTACCAGGGATTCAGGGACCGGGAGCTATGCGTGCTTTGTTAGAAGATTTTGATAAAAGAGGACTTATCTTACATAGAGTAACTCAAACCAAAGGTATTATGACTCTTACTGATGAGGAAATACAAGAAATGGTGGATTTGGCAAAAAAATGGCAGGTGGAATTGGTTTTAGCAGTAGGACCAAGGTCAACCTATGATACTGGAGCAATGGTAAGAACCTCAGAAGGAGTTAGAATGGGCTATCGCTTGCGGGGTCAAGAACAGATTATTCGAGCTATAGAAGACGTAAAAAGGGCTACAGAGATAGGCTGTAGATGTA
>CAZGKY010000199.1:0-2764 GCA_964525625.1 uncultured Atribacterota bacterium
TTTATGTACTTTATACACCAATAGGGTTCTCCTGAAAGAAATCATATTTATATATGGTTCTTTGAGATAACAAACCAAGTAAATTATAAAAAAATTAAAGAAAAAGGTAACCCGTTATTTTTTTTACGT
This sequence comes from uncultured Atribacterota bacterium, assembly GCA_964525625.1. Classification (GTDB taxonomy): domain Bacteria; phylum Atribacterota; class Phoenicimicrobiia; order Phoenicimicrobiales; family Stramentimicrobiaceae; genus Stramentimicrobium. The sequence continues at coordinate 130 of CAZGKY010000199.1, forward strand.
TTTATTATTAAAAATGATTATCATTATTGTTTTGCAAATCATTGCCGTAAGAAGAGAATTTTTATTGAGAAGAACAGTCTGTTTGAGATAATTAAAGAAATATTTAGCATAAAAAAATCTAGTAAAAATTTTATAGATTTGTTTAGTAATTTTCAGTTTATAAACTATATTCTCAGTTGCTATATTTTGATAATACTTGAAGGTAATGGAATAAAAGAATCAGGAGGTGATGATGATGGCATTACTAGATTTTATTAAATAAAAATATGTTGTTATTTATTTATTCTATTTTTTATTTTTTCATTGAAATTTTTGAGGAAAGGAGTATTAGAATATGAATCAACAAGGTAAAACTATTCTACCCTGGAGTGTAATCTTAATAATATCAGCAGCAATTTTTTCAGGTCATTTTGGTGTAGGAGACTTAATATTCCCTCCCATATTGGGGAGAAGCGCTGGCATCTATTGGTTTATTGCAGCCTTAGGCTATGGAGTGATTAATAGTTTAGGAGTATTCATCGCCTATTTAGCTGTTTCTATTCAGGACAAATCCCTCTTCGGTTTGTCTTCCAGAGTCTTGGGGAAGAATTTTGGTGTAGTCTTTACTACTCTTTCTATGTTAATTATTGGGCCGGTTTTTATTTTACCTAGAGTAAGTTCTGCTACTCATGAAATGGCAGTAGCCCAATTTTTCCCCAACATCCCGATATGGGTAACTCTGCTAATCTTTTTTGCCCTAAACTTTTATTTTGCTTATAATCGTTCCAAGGTTATTGATAAGCTGGGAAAATACCTTGCCCCTATCCTGATTATATTTATGATTATTTTAGTAATAAAAGGTATTGCCTCCCCCTTAGCCAAACCTCTTTCTCCCGGTTCACCAACAGCATTTACTGATGGGATTTTAAATGGCTATAATACTATGAATGCCTTAGGTGCAGCCTTGTTTGGCCTCTGGCTTATTAATGAATTTTCTATGAGAGGGCTAAAGGATAAAGAGTCACGGAAAAACAATTTAATAATAATTGGCATAATTACCGCATTGGGTTTATTCTTAACTTCAACTGTGCTTACCTATTTAGGTGCCTCTTCAGGGGCGAAATTCCCTGAAGCACCTATTGGTATTCTAACTGTTGAATTTGCCAGAGGTTTATTGGGATTTTTTGGTATTATTGTCTTTGCAATTATTCTTAGCTTTGCCAATATTACCACCTCTGTGGGACTTACTTCCACAGCAGGAGATACCTTTGAACAGATGACTAATGGAAAATTAAAATATACCACCACAGTAACTCTAAGTTGTATAGTAGGTTTTTTAATTGGGCTTATTGGTCTTTCTAAGGTTGTGGGATATACTGTACCATGGCTGATGCTTATTTATCCATCCTTAATTGTAATATTGATTATGAATTTATTCTCTAATTTTGAAAAGGTGAAATTTGCCACACAGGTCGGAGTTGTAGTTGCTATTATATTTAGCCTTGGTGATTTTCTACCCGGTATAGGTTTTAGTAAGAATTTCTTTACCCAAGTAAATTCAGCACTCCCGTTAGGGAAACAGGGATTAGCTTGGTTAATACCTACTATTATTGGTGTGGTTGCAGGCCAGATTGTATCTAAATATTCCAAAACAAAAACATTAATAGAAGGGGCATAAGACCTAAGAAAGGAAGGCGCAAGAGTTAAATGATAGAATATTTAGATAAAATGAGCCTAACTGTTTTAGCAGAGGATTCAGTTTTATATGAAAGTCCTTATTGGGGACAACATGGTGTTTCATTTTTAATGGAGGCTTCTCTAAATGATATTAAAAAGAATATCCTAATTGATGTAGGACAGAACCATGAAGCTTTATGGCATAATATGCAGTTATTGAATATCAACCCAACGATCATTGATGCTATAGTGATAACCCACTGTCATTATGACCACACTTTAGGAATTGTTGATATGTTAAGAGATATCGGGAAGAAGGATTTACCAATCATTGCCCATCCAGGTCTTTTTAGGCTAAATTTTATAGATAATCCTTATTTACGACACGTAGGAGTAATGCAGTCTGACTCTCGAGAAAAGATAGAAGCGAACGGAGGAAAAGTTTACTTAACCCGCCATCCGCTTCAAATTATGCCCGGATTGGTGACTACCGGTGAAGTTGAAAGGCAAACTGATTTTGAAGAAGTGGGTATAGCACTAAAGACCATTATTGATGATGACAAAATTATAGAAGATAATATGAAAGATGATATCTCTTTAATTGCTAATCTGAAAGGAAGAGGTATAGTCATTATCACTGGGTGTAGTCATGCTGGAATTGTAAATATTGTAAAACAATCTATAGAAATATCTGGTACAAAAAAGATTAAAGCTATTATTGGTGGCCTTCATCTTGTTGAAGCTCCCCCCGACAGGATTAATAAGACAGTAGAAGCCTTATCCAGTTTTGATATTGATTTAATTTCAGCAGGACATTGTACCGGATTTGAAGCACAAGTAAAACTTTACAATATTTTTAAAGAAAAATTTTTACCTCTTCATACCGGTATGAAATTTAATTTTTAATCTATGATAGGATCAGGTCTTAGAATATCATTTCTTATAGTTTGTTCTATTTTAAGACCTGATCCTTTTTTCT
>CAZGKY010000200.1:0-2740 GCA_964525625.1 uncultured Atribacterota bacterium
GTAGCAGAAACTACAAAAGTTAAAGTTATCATAATTACCATAATTATACTTACCAATATAGAAAAATATCTCTTCATAAAAGCCTATCTCCTTTTCCTTTTAAGTTGTAATTATAAGCATCCTAAAGACAATAAAAAACCAACACTACTTATAGCGTTGGTTAAAAATTCCCCTCATAGTGACCTCCTTTCCAAACACGGGAGGAACAGACGTTTCCGTCTATTCCCTTTCGGCTATTCACCATTACCTCAGTATTAAGTGTAATAGCTCGGAGTTTTTATAATATTACGTAAAGTTATATTTTACTAGTTATTTATTATAATAGTTAGTTCAGACTTAATCAAGCAAATTTCATTAATTTGGGACAGTAACTTTCTTTCTTTTTTGTTCTACTCTTACTTATATTAAAAATAACTGGAAAGAGGAGGGTACCATAAGGTATAATCTAAAATTAGTAGAGAAAGATATGTAAGAAAAATTATTTTAAATCAGAAGAGGATATTTTGTTCATGAATAAAAAATTAACCAAAGCAGAAAAAGCATATAAAAACTTAGATTTTATCAACAGCTCTGAAGCCCGGGTTATTCGAATATTGGCCGAACTATTAGAACCTATGCAGCGTTTCCGTAAATATAACATCAATAACACCATTGTCTTTTTTGGTTCAGCCCGAGCCAAATCTCCAGAAGAGGCTGAAAAAAATCAGACCTTTCTTGCTCAATATTACCGGGATGCTTATGAATTATCCAGACGTCTTACCATCTGGTCGAGGAGACTAAAACCCTCTTCTCGCTTTATAGTCTGTTCTGGTGGAGGATTTGGTATAATGGAAGCAGCTAATAAAGGCGCCTGGGAGGTCGGAGGAAAATCAATCGGTCTTAATATCAGTATCCCTTTTGAACAATTTCCCAATCAATACATCAGTCCGGAACTTAATTTTGAATTTCATTACTTCTTTATGCGTAAATTCTGGTTTGTTTATTTAGCCAAGGGATTGGTTATCTTCCCTGGTGGCTTTGGCACAATGGATGAATTATTTGAAGTATTAACTCTACTACAAACAAAAAAATTAGAAAAAGAACTACCCATTGTTATCTATGGCTCACAGTACTGGAAGGAGGTTATCAATTTTGAGGTAATGATAAAACATGGCACTATTAGTAAATCCGACCTTCAGTTGTTTCAAATGTGTGACACGGTTGATGAGGCTTTTTCCTATTTAACTGCAGAACTTACCAGGCTTTACCTTTAGACATCCACGCCCTTACAGGTAGGAAGTTCCGGCTGGATTTAAAATGAAAAATGTAATAGATTATAAGTTTTCCATAGCAAGCTCAATCTCGGCAAGTACAACTAAATATTTTCTACTTACCACCAACTACCAGATAATAAATATCAGCTACCATTTATTAATTATGATTACTTATTACCAGTCACTTATTACTCACTCTTTATTCCCGAGAGATTTACCCAGCCCTAACCTGCCAAAAACATTCCACTAAAACCATAAACCATAAACCATGCTGCTCCCATTTATACCCACCTAAACTATATACTACATACTGATAGAGTCATTGCTAGCAAAGCTTGAGCTTTGCGTGGCAATCTCATACTCTTATCCCCATATAATATTCCTGTCATTGCGAGCACTGCGCCAGCAGTGCGTGGCAATCTCATACTGTTATTCCCGCACAATTCTATACAATATAACTATTTTTTATATAATAATACCACTAATGCTATTACAGTTCTGAAAATACTTTCCCAGATCCTGGCACTGAAACTGATTTGAAATGTCTCCCCAGTCAGATTATCAAGATAATGAAATAAGATGACTATCAATATACTTTGGTCAGCTTTATAATAGACTGCTCCATACAGGATAGAAATAGAAATAATGCTCAGCATATAATTCCAGAAGGCAAGACCTCCCAACCCCAATTGATAATGATAGCTACCTTTAATAAAAAATAAGGGTATATGCCATAAGGCCCACATCAACCCCAGAAAGATCGTAGCAATGGTAAAACCATATCTTTTTACCAGTTCTGGTAAGGCTACACCTCTCCACCCTAATTCTTCAGTTATGGGACCAAAAAAAAGCAAGAAAAAAGCATAAGATAAAGTCATTTCCGGGGCTATGCTAAATTGTATCCTGTCCCAGCTAAAGTTAGCAGCCATTATTGCCGCAAAATACTTCACCAGAACTGGAAAAATAAGTACCAGTCCCAACAATTTCAGGGTAATCCTCTTATAATCAAGCACCATTAACCAATAGTTATGCTGCTCTTCTGGGCTATAAAAATGGAATAGAATATAGAAAGCGGCCAGAGCCGGACTTAACATACTTAAATATATTATCCGAGCAAGGAAGATATTAGCAATGGGCCCTGATTTACTAACTATCATTATTATTCCGGTTATGAAAAAAGGTAATCCGTGGGAAATGTAAAAGAAATAGGCTATCCTTTTTAAATTTTTATTTATCTTTTTATCCCCCTTTTTTTATTCATAAAATAATATATTTATTAATATTTACTAATTTAATATATTAATATTTCTTTAAGAACCGGGCAGCTGATAGAAAGGAATAAGGTATTGTTCCCGCTCTTCTTTAAACTTTTCCAGCTCTGGAGTATAATAAGCTACTATCTGCTGGGGGGGAGTCTTTCTTTCCAGGAAAAGACCAATTAGATCGGAAGAGCACACGTCTGAACTCCAGTCACCGCTCATTATCTC
>CAZGKY010000201.1:0-2734 GCA_964525625.1 uncultured Atribacterota bacterium
GACTGGAGTTCAGACGTGTGCTCTTCCGATCTTTTTTAGATATTTATCTGGTATAATGAAGGCTAAAAATGGCATAGTAAATTAGAATAATAATATAACCAGAAATTTTACTATATTCTATAATTCAATAGAGAGAAGGGATTTATAAAATCAATTCATATTCAACCCATTATGCAACCAAAATTACCTTAGGATTATTATCTGATGCTTAAGAAGACTATTGATTTATTAAGATTTTTTATTACCTTTCTGTTATTAATTTTATTTTGGTTAATGCTAACCATGAATTTTCAGGCTGCTTCTCTTATTGCCGGGATAATAGTCTCCTTTTTTATTAGTCTGTTGAGCTATACTCTTTTTCTACAGTCCAGAGAAGGAATTTCTTCCAAACTCTTTAGATTTATTTGGTATATCTCCATTTATCTTATTGTTCTTCTTTATGAGATGTTCTTATCTGCTTTGGACCTCCTCTATCGAATCATTACCATGGATATTAATCCAGAGATTGTGATAGTTAAAACTAATTTAAAATCTGATACAGGTGTACTTTTGCTTACCAATTCTATTACCTTAACCCCAGGAACTATTACAGTTGATATAGACAGTGAATATATTTATGTCCACTGGTTATTTACACGAACCACTCATTTGGGACATGCTTCTGAATTAATTAAAGGAAAATTTGAAAAATGGTTAAAAAGGATATTTAGATGAACATAATTAATATAGTAATAATAGTATTAGGGTTAACAATAATATTAACCCTGTACCGGGTTATCTTTGGACCAACACCCTGGGATAGGCTTATTGCAGTAAATCTTATCTCATCAAAAGTGGTCAATATCATGGTTGCTACTGCTTTATTATTCAGACAATATATATATATGGATGTAGCCTTGGTTTATGCCCTTATAGGTTTTGTAAGTATTATAGCGGTTAGCAGGTTTTTAGAGAGGGAAGGAAGGGGTAAAGAATGATAGCCAATATATTGATAATTTTTGGGTTAATTTTTTTCCTTTTTGGTACCCTTGGTACTATTCGTTTCCCAGATATATATACCCGATTACAAACCAGTTCCAAATGTGATGGGGCAGGAGCAGTGGCCTTACTTGCTGGTTTTATCATTAGAGAGGGGTTAAATATTTTTTCACTGAGGATGTTAATTATTATTGCCTTTTTATTTCTGACTAATCCGGTATCTACTCATGCTATAGCCCGCTCTGCTGCTCTTAGAGGAATAAAACCATGGCGAAAAGAGAAAAAAGAAGATAATTCTAGAAAAAATTCCAGAAGAGAGGATTAATAATCATTTTTTATGGTCAATTTATTTCTTCTGATCCTGGTAATTTTTGCTCTACTAGCCCTTGAATTAAAAAATTTGCTCAGTTCGGTTATTGTGCTGGGTGCATTTAGTCTTTTATTATCCTTGGTATTATATTATCTCCATGCCCCCGATGTAGCCGTGACTGAGGCAGCTATTGGTTCGGCTTTTGCTACTATAATTTTTATTGTGGCAATTAAAAAACAGGGTATCCTTATTATGATAACATTTCCCCATAGTCGTTTCTTTTATTATAACCAATTGGGCAAACCAGCCGGATTTGATTACGATATTTTATCTCTCTTTGCCCAAAAATTAGGTGTTGATCTGGAAGTACAGGAAGTACAAAGGTGGGAAGAATTAATTCCTCGCTTAAAAGCAGGGAAAGGAGATATTATAGGTGCTGGGATGACTTATCTGGTGGAGAGGGAAAAAGAAATGAGTTTTTCAGAAGGCTATTTCCCAACCAGGGTAGTTCTGGTAAGTCATCTTAAAAATAAAGAGCTCAATACCATTGCTGATGTAAGGGAGAAGACTGTATTTACAGTAGCAGGTACTTCTTGTTATTTGGCTCTCAAAACATTATCCAGGGTAAAAATTGATACCAGTATTACTGATCCCAATGCACTTATAAAGTCTGTTTCAGAGGGAAAGATTGATATAGTTGCCGTTGATTATATCGAAGCCATAGATGGACAGATTAAGTATGGTAATTTAAAAATAATAGCTACTATTTCTGACATTCAGAATTATGCCTTCGGTATAGCAAAAAATAAAGAAGAACTCTTAAGTGAATTGAATGATTTTTTAAGAGAAATTAAACAAGACGGTACTTATCAGAAATTGTATGACAAATATTTTCACTAAATAGCAAAAATTTTATAGAAAATGAAAAAATATTACTACATTATTATTTTAATTATAACGGCTATTTTAGTAATAAGTTCTATTAATCTGGAATATGGTCATCCAGAAAATTTAGACTTTGTAAATTACTATTTTGAACATGGTATCCAGGATACCGGGGCCATTAATCTTGTGGCATCTGTTTATCTGGATTATCGAGCATATGATACATTAATGGAGACTATTGTACTCTTTATGGCGGTTATTGGTGTTCTATTCTTTTTAGGCAAGGGAGAATAGTTTGAAAAATTCACAAATAATAAGAACAATAGCCCGAAAATTATTTCCTTTTATCTTTCTTTTTGGTTTTTACCTGACCCTGCATGGGCACTTATCACCTGGTGGTGGATTTCAGGGAGGAGTGGTAATCGGGACTGGCGTAATTCTTCTGGGTCTAGCATATGGTGTAAGAGAAACGGAAAAAAGATTTAAGGAAAATTACTTAGGTATTTTAGAAAAATAGATCGGAAGAGCACACGTCTGAACTCCAGTCACGAGATTCCATCT
>CAZGKY010000202.1:0-2727 GCA_964525625.1 uncultured Atribacterota bacterium
ATAAACTATAAACTATAAACCATACTGCTCTCAATTATACCCACCTAAACTATATACTAAATACTATATACTAATTAATGCAATAGCAGTTAGTATGCAGATAAAAGCTTATTTATTTTTGCAATTTTTAATACTATATTATATTATATATTAGCATTGCAGGTCGTGTAGAGACTCATTAATTCCCTTATGAAGTTCATACCAGAAATTAATAGCAGCTTCTTTTTTGTCTTTTTCAAAATGTTTTATCCAGTAATTCAACTCTTTACTTTTTTCTCCATCCACAATTTGTTTTCTTTTTAAAAAGTAGTATACCAGGTCAATATTCCTTTCCGATTCCCAAAGGATAGAGGCATTACGACTATTGATATGACAGGCAGTATAATGTATTTTTTCCAAAAATAAATCTTTTTTATCATACAGAAAACCAATTATTTCTGGAATCATCTCTTCAGCCCACTTACGATGAAAACGACATATGCCAAACATATCCAACATTAGTTCAAGCTCAAAACGTTTGGTATTTACTCTTCCCAGTTCGCGAGGGGGAATAAAGGTATCCTCATAAAACATATAATATTTACCCATTATGGGCATGGGGGATAAGACCGCTGGAGTCCAATATTGGTTAGGAACCATCCAACCATTTTTAGCAAAAGCATTGTAAGAAAAGCAATTGATAATTTGACTGTTTTTCTCTCTGCTTAATTTTTTAGCCAATTCTCGTGCGCCTCTGTTTAAATTTAAAATACCTTTTTGATTTATTATTTTCTCTAAAAGTGCTAGACCGAGTTCTGCATTATGTCTGGAATGCTCTACTATTTGAAATCCCTCTGTCCCGAAGAAAGGTTTTTCTGATATACCCAAATCAACGGGAGATAATAAATCTCTATCTAAACATTCCATCAGCCAGGCTAGAATGCCTCCTATAGCTATGGCATCAAAACCATAGCTATCAGCACGATGTACTAATCGTTCGGCAGCTCTTTGATCAAATATCCCGCATAAAGGACCTAAGGTCTGATATGGTTCATAGTCCTTTTTATAGATATCTTTAATCTTTTTGCATACTGCAGCACAAGGTTCTCCACAGGTCTTATGTGATTTTTTTTGAATTATTTCCTCATTAAACTGTGCCAAGTAATGTTCTAAAATATATTTTCTATGAATCTCCAATCGCTCTTCCTCTTCCAGATAGATACTGCGATAGTTAAAAGCTAATAACTTTCCTCCCATGGTAGCATAATTTACTCCAAAGGTTCCTCCAGTACCAAAATTCTCTTCAAATCGATACTTGGTAGTTACTTCAAGATCTTTAGCAGCCATTTTTTCTTTGTATTTATTTTCGAACCACTGATCAGCTACCTTCCTGTCTCTAAAATCTTCATCAATATAGGTTCCCCCATAAATAATTGCTGCAATATTATGTTCTTTTAGCATTTTGCTACCAAAACCACCTCTACCCGCCCAGGTATCTACAGCACTTACTTTCCCATTTGTTATTGGAGCAGAGCATATTGCTCCAAAATCGGTAGATTGTGAAGCAGGTCCTACTGCTAAGATACGAGGGTTATTTTCATAATAATGGCCATATGCACGATACACATATTCCATTAAGGCATAAACTCCTCCTTCCTTCTGCTGCCAAATAACATTTAGTTCAACTGGAAAGATATCAACCTTAATCTCTTCGCCATGAATACGATTTAGATATAAAATTGAACTAGTTCTTGCTCTACCTACTATAGATAATGTATTAATTCCCAGATCATCAAAAATAAGTCCAGCACCACCCATGGAGGAAATAAAAAAACCTCCCCAGCAAGGAGAAAAACCACTAAAAAATAGACGATTAGAACCTGGCAAAATAGAACCAGCCATTAAACCTGCACCAATATTCAAGCTATTATATTTACCAGCTAAATATAAGCCGAGATCAGGTGGACCAAAATAATCACCTAAACTAAAGCGTTCCATTCGGTAAAACTTCGAATTAACATCAACCAACAACACTTTTTGATTCAAATTTTTATTATTCTTACTCTGCCTAACTATCATATTACCTCCTATCCCTATGCTTTACTGGCTCTCTGTTCATCTCGCAACAATTTTATTATTTTTTCATTTAGTAAATTATGAACTAATTTATTTAAAACATGGCCACCAGTAAAAAGAGACAAAAATCCAAAATGAGAAATTAGACTTCTCTCTTCTTGTTCCTTAAATTCTTTACTTTGATCATATTTTCTAATAATATTATCTATTAATTCTCCAAAGGTATATATCTGAAAACGGTCCACTTCCACTTCTTGAGCTATTTTCTCAGCCAATGCAACGGCAATGTCCTGATAACTACAATCTTCTGGTAGTCTCATTATACTAACAACTTTGGGTAATATTTTCTCGAAAAGAAGTCTTCGTGGAGGGATGTTAGTCTTTAGGTTAAGTGATCGGGCAACCTTATTTATTATCTCAGGGTCAAGATGACTGAAATAGTCAACAAAATAATCTTCCTGCTGCTCCATATTTATATAATAATACTTACCAGCTAATTTTTTCATAATCCGATAGGTATCAAAATAACCTAATTTTAGATTTTGTCTGGCTCGGAGAGCATTAAAATCTAATGGTCCTCCCAGATTTTCTTTTGCTTCAATATGAATAACATGTAGATTATTTAAATTTACTTTTCTCTTTCTTCCCATCCCCCCTACCTGGACAGTAATT
>CAZGKY010000203.1:0-2721 GCA_964525625.1 uncultured Atribacterota bacterium
GTAAAAAATCTTTTTGGTTGTATACCAGGCCTGTTAAAGGCTGATTATCATTTAAGAATGAGTGAGATCAGGGACTTTTCTGATATGCTGGTTGATGTTACTGAATTTGTGAAACCACAATTATCTATTATGGATGCAGTAGTAGCTATGGAAGGTGCCGGGCCATCAGCTGGTAATCCCAAACAGGTTGGTCTTCTGGCAGCCTCATCTAACCCTCATGCACTCGATTTAGCTTGTTGTTATCTAATTGGCCTTGAACCAGAGCGAATATTTACTTTACAGAAGGCTATAGAAAGAGAACTAATTCCAAAAAGTATTCAGGAACTGGATATCAAGGGAATAAAGAGAGAAGAATTTACACCAATACCTTTTCAAACCCCAGTAACATCCCGTAGCAGGCATATGCCCATACCACTCCCTACTTGCTTGGATGCCTTCTTCTATAAAATACTCCGTCCTAAGCCTGATTTCATACACCAAAAATGTGTTGGTTGTGGTCTATGTGCTAAAAATTGTCCCGCCCATTGTATAAAAATGATTGCTAATAGACCACATGTAGACCTTTCTCATTGTATTCGTTGCTTTTGTTGCCAGGAGCTATGTCCCTACCAGGCAGTTGAAATAAAGAGAAGTAAACTATCCCGATTAATATTTCGATAACAATCTCTTCTACTAGAATAACTAATAAATATAAAATATAACCTGCTTTAAATTGATACATAATTATCATCTTTAAAAAACTATTGATCTCTTGTCTTTTTTAAGAAAAGTGTTACAATTATTAAAAATGTAACACGATTACTATAAATAAGGGATGGAGGATTTTTATGTTTCTCAAAAAAAGGTGGTTTTTTGTTTTTGTTAGTTTGTTGGTTTTTGCTATTTTTGCCACTTATTGTTGGGCTTCTGAGGTACAAGTAAGAGATATCCTGCAAAGAGAAGTTCAGATACCAAAGAAGATTAACCGTATTTTGGCTGTAGGATGTTCGCTTAGAGAAGTACTGTCTTTTAAAGTAACTGATAAGATTGTAGGAATTGAATACCGCGAGAAGGCTGAAACAGATGAAAAAGGAGCTCCTCAGGGTTCCGATCTTCCCTACATGCTAGCCTTCCCGGAATTATTCGATCTGCCCGTAGTTAACATAGGTGTTGGTGGAAGTGGCTTTAATCACGAGTTGATTATTCAATTAAGTCCAGATATCATCTTTATGGGAGCAAGTGAGACCCAAAAAGTGGAAGATCTGCAAAGCAAGACTGGCATACCAGTTATTACAGTATATACAAATCCTATTGGGACACCAAAACAAGATGAGATGTTCTATCAATCTCTCAGGGTTATCGGTACTGTTTTAAGTAACAAAGAACGAGCAGAAGAATTAATCAATATCATAGAGAATTATAAAAAAGACTTAACTGAACGGACTATAAATATTCCTGAAGATCAAAAATTAATGGCCTACATTGCTGGTCGAGCTTTTTACGGTTCTCATGGAATGACTGCCACTGACCCTCAATGGCCTCCCTTTAATTGGATCAATATACCGAACGTTGCCTCTGTTTTATCTGATATGAGCACAGGAGTTAATATTGATAAAGAAGCTCTGGTAGGCTGGAATCCAGATGTAATATTTATCTCCCCTGTTTCTTTAAGCATAATAGAAAATGAATTACAAACCAGCCCCTTTAAAGAACTTAAGGCAGTAGTAGAGAATAAAGTGTATTATATTTTACCTTATTGCTGGTATTCTTATAACAAGGAAAACGCTATAGTGGATGCTTATTATATCGGGAAAAAAATATTCCCAGAGGTATTCGCAGATATAGATATTAACCAAAAAGGAGTGGAAGTCTTTAAGAAATTTTACGGAGATAGTGGAGAAGATGCCTATTATAAAATAACAGAAAGATTTAAGGTATTCCAAAATTAGGATAATTTTATTTAAAATTGAGCAAAATTTGAAAAACAATATAGTACAAAAATATATTCAATTGAATAGAAAAAAAATAACTATGGGGATTGTGTTAATAATCCTTCTTGTCTTATTTAGTCTAATATCTCTCTCTATAGGAGGATATCCACTTACTTTGAGCCAGATTTATCAAGCTTTAACAAGCCAGGGAGAAGGCACGGCAAAATTAATTATCTGGAGTATTCGTCTCCCTAGAATTTTAGTTGCTATCCTTGCCGGTATTGCCCTAGCAGTGTCTGGAGCCGTAATGCAGTGTGTTTTAAAAAACCCCCTGGCCTCACCTTATACTATAGGTGTATCACATGGAGCAATGTTTGGAGCTGCTTCTGCTATTATTCTATTCGGTATAGGAGGAGCAGAAAGTACTGGAAAAATATTTATTAATAGCCCTTACTTAGTGACCGTTTTTGCCTTTTTAGGTTCTTTATTGGCTGTTTTTATTATTCTGTTACTGGCTAAATTGAAAAATTTTGCTCCAGAGGCTATAATCCTGGCTGGAGTGGCTATGAGTTCTCTATTTACTGCTGGAACAATGGTCCTGCAATATTTTGCCAATGACCTACAATTAGCAGCAATGGTATACTGGACTTTTGGAGATTTGGGAAGACCAAATTGGTTAGAAATCGGTATTATGGCAGTTCTTATGACTTTATCGGTAACCTATTTTGTTTATAAACGATGGGACTATAACGCATTGGCCAGTGGTGAAGAAAGCGCCAAATCATTGGGAGTCAATACCGAGAAAATCAGA
>CAZGKY010000204.1:0-2679 GCA_964525625.1 uncultured Atribacterota bacterium
TCAGGAAGAGAAGAAAGCTAAGACTTTATTTGTCTAGTCTGAGGGGTGCACTCCACTTCTAATCTAATCAACTTTCTTAAAATTCAATGGGGAAATAAAAGCATCATTATGTCTTTCTTTTGTTTGTTTAAGTCTTATTACTTGCTTTTCTAACTCGTCAATGATAATGTTGGGAACATTTATCTTTCCAAATATTTTTTTCATTCTATCCATCTTTTCCAAGTATCTGTCAACCCTTAAAGAAAACTGAGCAATATATTCATCTTGTGAATATTCCCTATTTACTTTCGATTTGAAAATCTTTCTTAAATCTTCATATTCAGGAATAAAACCTACCGGTGTTTCAATAGCAGAATATTCTTTGTTTACTCTTCCCTCAGCCCATAAAACCCATAAAAGATTATATACCTTAGGAGTCATGTAATTACCCTGCTCATCTTTCAAAAAATAATTGGTGGCAAATATTTTAGGAACTTTACGTAAATTATTCTGAAAAGAAAGATGATCCTTTAAATAAGTAGAAAAAGGAACGGAGATAAAGTCAAGGTTAGCCATGGGATCATGTTTTCGGACTCCCTGTTTTCCCAGTGTGGCAGCGGTTGTTTCCGACTCCAGGATAGCTCCCAGAAAGACACCATGCTCCCAGGTGAGTGATTCTACAATAGGCAAAGTGGTATCAGAATCTCTTCCTCCATAAAGAAAAGCGGCAATTGGGACTCCCTCGGGATTTTCGGCCTCTGGGTCAAGATTATCTAACTCTGATAACCTTATAGTATAACGAGCATTCTTATGGGAGGGATCAATAATGTTTCCCTCTGTATCCTTTTTCCCATGATACCATTTACCACTGTAATTTATGCCTTCTTTGGGAAGTTCTTTACCCATTCCCAGCCAGTAAGGGATGCCATCACTAACTAATACATTGGAAAAAATCAGTTCCCTAGGAGTAGTTAAGGCTCGATAGATTAGCGGGTCTTCTTTTTCATTCACATCAGTGATGATGCCAAAAATCCCTTTTTCCATATTCACCGCTCGTACCTCCCCATTGATCTTCCTTAGAAAAGCAATATCGTCACCTACTATAGTCTGTCCTGGCAACATAGCAGTGCTGGTCTTACCACAGGCACTAGGAAAGGCACCGGTAAAGTAAGTAGTTCTCTCTTTTTGACCATGTACACCCATAATAAACATATGTTCTGCCAGCCATCCCTCCTGATGTGCCTTCTGGATAGCCAGTCGAAAGGCTAACTTCTTTAAACCTACGGAATTTCCGGCATACTGATAATTCACAGAATAGACACAGTTTTCTTCCAAATCGATATAGACTCTTCTCTTGTCAATATCAATACTGACATTGTCTTTTAGTCTACCGGCAGAATGCAGGAAATAGAAGAATTGATCCGAGCCAGCTAAAGATCTAAACCCTTCGTAATTACTTCTGTATAGTAGATCTTCACTATGGGCTACATAAGCTGAGTCGGTAATCTGTAAGGCTGGTATAGAAAAAGAAGAGTTGGTGGGACCTAAGGAGTAGAAACGTACCAGCATCTCTTTGCCCTTCATACTTCCTTGAAAATACGATTTAATTTCAGCCAAACCTTCTTCTTTAGCAATAGAAATAACCTCAATTCCCCAATCTACTTTGTGAGATAGAAGATAGCGGGTATTAGCCTTGTCTCTTCCCTGATCATAATAACCATCAAAGTGAACGGTATGTCCTGGTAATTTCAGTTTTTGCTCTTCTTTATTTTTTAAGGCAAGTTCTCGAACATAGTGAATTTCTGCTGGGTCATCGGTAATTATGGTAACCTTTTCTGGCTGGCAGAGCTCGATTGCCTCATTAACACGTTGGATGACATAGGGATTGTTGAGCGCTGCTAATTTCTTTTTATTTTCCTTATCCATTATTTTTATCCTCTTTATTTAAATAAATATTACTAAAATTCATTTCCTATCCTTAATTAGCTTATATTATACCACTCCACTTAACAAAGCCAATAAAGCCATTCTGATATACATTCCATTATGTGCTTGCCTAAAATAGGCAGCCCCTTCATAATCATCAACATCAGTAGATATTTCATCTACTCTGGGCAAAGGGTGTAACACTGTAATTCCCTTTTTGGCTTTATTAATAGTATTTCGATCAATTATATATGAACCTTTCAGTTTCTCATATTCTGCTGCATCGGTAAACCTTTCTCTTTGTATACGAGTAACGTAGACAATATCACTCTTCGAGAGGGCTTCAGTAACATTATCAGTCTCTTCAATCTCAGCTCCCCTACTCCGAAAATCAGCAGTTAAATCTTCGGGCATACGAAGAGATTTTGGTGATACAAAAATCATTTTATTTTTATATAGGGTCATAAAATAACCCAGAGAATGAACAGTACGACCATACTTTAAATCCCCTAAGAAAGTTACCGTGTGTCCTTCTAAGACCCCCTTCTCTTTGCGAATAGTATAAATGTCTAAAAGAGCCTGTGTGGGATGCTGTCCACTTCCATCACCAGCATTGATAAAAGGATGGAGGGCATGGTCTGCTGCTATCTGAGCAGAACCAGTCTCCGGATGTCTCATTACAATAACATCTGCATAACCATCTACTGTCCTGATAGTATCTGGAGTGCACCCCTCAGACTAGACAAATAAAGTCTTAGCTTTCTTCTCTTCCTG
>CAZGKY010000205.1:0-2647 GCA_964525625.1 uncultured Atribacterota bacterium
GCGCTCAACCCCCTATCCTACACTCTTTCCCTACACGACGCTCTTCCGATCTACAATAGGACCCATCTTTCCTCCCAGTATTCCTATGGTATTTTATGCTATGCTTTCTGGTGCATCTATTGGTAAATTATTTATAGGGGGAATGATCCCAGGAGTTTTGATTGCTATTGCTCTTATGATATATGTTGCCTTAATTTCTGGGAAAAGAGACTATCCTCGTGGAGGAATATATAACTGGAGAGAATTTTTAAAGATCACTCTTAATGCCTTTCCAGCTTTAATGACCCCAGTAATTTTATTAGGAGGAATATATACCGGTATAGTAACCCCTACTGAAGCTGGGGCGCTAGCAGGTTTTTATGCCCTCATTATATCATTTACTTTTTATAAGGCTTTAGGTTGGAAAGAATTAATAAAAATAATTTTTGATACAGCTATGACCACCGGTAAGCTGACTCTTATTGTGGGAGCAGCCTTTTCCTTCTCTTATATCATTGCAATTGAGCATATTCCAGCAATATTTGCCAATCTTTTATTGGGCATTACTACTAATAAATATGTACTATTATTAATTATTAATATTCTTTTTCTAATATTGGGAATGTTTATTGATACGATGGCCATTACTCTGGTTTTTATTCCTATGGTTCTCCCTTTAATCAAAAGTCTTGGAATTGACTTGGTACATTTCGGTGTAGTTATTGTGTTAAATATGATGATTGGATTATCTACACCACCTTTTGGAATGTTATTATTTATTACCTCGGGTATTTCAGGTACTCCTCTTATTACCATTATTAAGGAGATATTTCCTATGCTTATAGTATTAATTATAGTTCTTTTATTAATTACCTATATTCCAGAGCTTGTTTTATTTTTACCAAATAAAATGGGATAAAACTATTATATATTGGTGATAAATTGAAAGCCAAAGAGCGAATTTTGAAAGCTATTTCTGGAAAAGTACCAGACCGAGTCCCCTCAGTTCCTAAAATTTGGGTTGATTTAGCAGCCCAAGTTATGGATATTTCCTTAGTAGAGGTAATTCAAAATCCACAAACTGCACTTCAAGTCATTGTTGATGCGGCAATTTTAGTCAAAGCAGATGGTGCACGCCAGTTTCATTTTCCAGAAAGGAAAGTAATAGCAAAAAATGATAAATTTTTTGAATGTGATAAAAAAGGTACTATTATAGGGGAAATAGATATACTGGGTGGGTTAATGACTAGACTTTCTGATAATAGATATTTAGATTTATCTAATCCTTATCATATAGCATTTCAACATTTCTGGACTCCCCCGGAGCCTTTAGTTAAAAATAAAGAAGATATTGAGAAAATTGTTATTCCCGATAAAGTTTTTTATCAACAGTGTGGCTGTTGGGAAAGACAAAAACAGGTTTTGGAGAGAACAGGAGACCAGATTTATTTGATAGGGGATTGTGGTTCGGTAACATTAGCATTTTACGTTGATTTATGTGGTTATCAAAAGGCGTTGATGGATTTGATTGATAACCCTGTTTTGGTACATGCAACAATGGAGAAGGGGGTAGCTATTACTGTTGAGAAAGGAAAATTTAACATTGATCTGGGTTTTCGGATTTTGAGATTAAATGATTCTGTTGCCAATATGTCTGTAATTTCTCCCCATCTCTGGCGAGAATTTATTCTTCCTCATATGAAAGATGTATGTACAGAATTACATCATTATTGTTCTGAGGTGAAGATTTACTGTCACATTTGTGGTAATATCTTGCCTATTTTAGAAGATTTGGTAAAAACAGGATTAGATTGCATAGGCCCCTTAGACCCCTTAGGCAATTTCAATCCTGCTCAGGTTAGAGATATTGTTGGTGATAGGGTAAGTTTAATGGGAGGTGTTAACACATTATCTTTTATTAATTGTTCGGCTGACGAAATAATGAATGAGGCCAGGCAATGTATGATTCAAGCTGGTCAGAAAGGCGGTTATATTCTTAGTTCAGGATGTGTTATTCCTCGAGGGGTAAACATAGAAAAATTATTAGCTCTTAATAAAGCAGTTCTTAAGTATGGTTATTACCAGGAGGGAAGACTTAAGGAGGTAGAATGTTAAAATTAAGAAGTTATATACCAATTGGAGCACCGGCAAGAAGGGAAGTTGCTGATGGTACAGAGTCGGATATGAGAGTATCACTTGGTTTTGTTCCCGGTTGGTATCATAAACGATGTGGAGTTGATTTCTCTGAACAATGGCATAAAGATCCTTATTATCGGTATCAGTGTTTAAAAAAAATGAAGCATGAATTATGCAAGATATTTCCTATGGTAGATTATTGGGATGAGCATAATCAAGATGATTTAGCCACGCTTTCCGGGTGTTATGGCGTATATGTTGTTCCACTTGCCTTTGGATTTCCATTAATCTATCAGAAGGATCAATGGCCGGAATTGGATCCCCAAAAAAGTAAACTTACAGAAGATGAAATTAAGAAATTAGATATAGACAAAATAATGAATAATTCATTTATTGAAGAATTATTTCAGCAGATGAATATTATTGAAAAGGAATGGGGGAAAGTTCATGGATATTTAAACTGGCAGGGTGTGCTCAATAATGCCTTCCACTTGAGGGGTGAAAAAATATTTACCGATTTATATGATAATCC
>CAZGKY010000206.1:0-2641 GCA_964525625.1 uncultured Atribacterota bacterium
TACTCCAATTGCCATTCTTTTTGGGATATTAACTGCTCTTCTGCTTAATAGAACTAAAGGACAGGAGATGATAACCAGTATGATTGCTGGGTTTTTTGCCAATGGAGTTTATCAATTTATTCTTCTTTTTCTGGTTGGTACATTAATTCCCTTAAAGAATCCAGATCTGGTACTAAGCAGAGGGATAGGCATTAGAAACACTATAGATTTAGCTACTGAAACAGGACTCAAATATTCTCTTGATGGTGTACTACAGTACCCTCTTTTTAATGTTCTGGTAGTGGTAGCGGTGATAGCAATAGTCAGTCTTTGTATTAATTATTACTG
This sequence comes from uncultured Atribacterota bacterium, assembly GCA_964525625.1. Taxonomy (GTDB): domain Bacteria; phylum Atribacterota; class Phoenicimicrobiia; order Phoenicimicrobiales; family Stramentimicrobiaceae; genus Stramentimicrobium. The sequence goes on from CAZGKY010000206.1 coordinate 328, forward strand.
GAAAAGAAAAAAAATCCCTGAAACAATTGATAATTTTAGATTTCTTACCCAAATTATCACTGTAATCATCATCCTGGGAGTTAGTTTATATGTTATTAGGACCGGTTCACCTTTAAGAACAGTGAAACTTCCCATAGTAACCTCTTTATTTATTGCTGGATTGTGGTTTTTTAATGAGTTAATTATAAAGACAAAATTAGGGCAGGATTTTAGAACAGTTGGTCATGATATGGAAATTGCCAAGATATCAGGAATAGATGTAGATAGAACAAGAATAATTGCCATGGTTATTTCTACCGTCTTTGCTGCCTGGGGACAAATTATTTTCCTCCAGAACATTGGAACTCTCTCCACTTATGGAAGTCATGTTCAAATAGCTACCTTTTCTATTGCCGCAATACTTTTGGGAGGAGCCTCTGTTACTAAGGCAACTAGTGGGCAGGCAATCCTGGGAATTATCTTATTTCATACTTTATTTATAGTATCGCCTAAGGCAGGCAATAACCTTTTTGGAGATGCTCAGATAGGAGAATTTTTTAGAGCTTTTATCTCCTACGGAGTTATTGGAGTTGCCCTAGGACTACATGCCTGGAATAAGAGAATTCAGGCAATGAGAAAACGGCTTGAGGTTTTATAAATTTCAAGAATATGGTACTTAAAAATATAAATATGGATTGAAGGAGAATAGTAATGTTTAATAAAAAATATACAGACAAACTTCACGAGCTAATGGTACAAAATAATATTGATGCTTTCATAATTGGTCCCTCGGTAGATTTGAATTATTTAACTGGATTCAATCCTCGTATTTGCGAGAGATTCCAGGCTTTCTTTTTTTTAGCTAACGGTAAGCACTTTCATATCTCCCCTCAGCTTTATTTTGAAGAGGCTGAAAAAAAACTATCCAGTAATGCAGAAATCTTTATGTGGAAAGATAGCGAAAGTTTCTTAGATGCTCTTGAGCAAGCTAATCAAAAGTATCACCTGACAGGAAAAACAATTGCTATTAATAGTACCATAAGGGGAATAGACTTACTGGAACTTGAAGATCGGCTATCGGCAAAATTTATCAATGGACATGACCTCTTGGAAATACTCAGAATGAAAAAAGAGAAAAGTGAAATAGAAAAATTGAGAAGAGCTGCCCAGATAGCTGATGAGGTAGTAGGTGAAACTATTAACAATATTTCTCCGGGGATGACCGAAAAAGATATCAAGAAGAAGATAGAAGAGCTATTTACTCACAAAGGGGTTACCTTAGCCTTTGAACCTATTGTCGCCTCTGGTCCCAATAGTTCCATGCCTCATTATTGTGGTGATTCTCGGATAATTGAGGAAGAAGATATCATTATTTTAGATTTAGGCTGTCAATACGAGGGCTATTGTTCAGATATATCCAGAACCATTTTTGTAGGTAAAATTACAGAGGAACAAAAGAAGATCTACGACATTGTCTTAAAAGCCAATAAAGCTGCTGAAGAGAAGGTTAAAGTGGGAGTGAGTGCTGAAGAGGTAGATCGGGCAGCCAGGGATCTGATCATTCAAGCCGGTTATGGCCAGTACTTTCTTAACAGGACTGGTCATGGCATTGGTATTAGTGTCCATGAGGCTCCCTATATCAGAACTGGTAATAAACAGATCTTAGAACAAGGAATGTCTTTTAGTATAGAGCCTGGTATCTATTTAAAGGATAGATTTGGAATGCGAATAGAAGATATTGTAGTAGTGGAAGAACGAGAACCAGAGGTCCTGAATAATTTTTCTAAAGAGATTATTGTTATTAAATAAATATTGGGGAAAATATGTGAGGTGGCAGGAGTAGAAATCTTTTTACACATCTGCTTCATCACTATACTTAGATACTAATACCTTCAATTGCCATCAATGCATCATCTTTCGTATCTTTACAAAATATATTCCAGTTCGAAAGAAGACCTACAGATGATTAGAAGATTCAGGTTTCTCCTGAACACCTAGTCCGATACCATTTAAGTGATATAGCTCAATAATTCCTAGAAAGAGATCTATCTTAATAAATATTAAAAATTCGTTATTAAATAGATTGTGGACTTATAGAAAAAATTAAATCTTTTCATATTTATTAATTGAAAACGATATCAATTAATAAGCTCAGGCTTTAAGAATAAATTTAATTAGAATCAGAATACGATAGTATAGTTAATCGAATTAATGGAGGGTTATATATAAAATGGTTCACAACTATTCAGTCAAACAAATAAGAGTTTCTTTAAATGATTATAGCTTTAAATGTGAGATTATTCCCGAAAAAGTACTGCAAGATTACTTAGGCGGT
>CAZGKY010000207.1:0-2603 GCA_964525625.1 uncultured Atribacterota bacterium
CCACCCCCCTATCCTACACTCTTTCCCTACACGACGCTCTTCCGATCTTGATGTTGGTAACCGTCAAGTAGAGGAATATTGCAAGAATAATGATGTCCCAATCCTATTATCTCTCCCCTTGGATAAAGATATTGCTATAGCTTATTCCAGAGGTATGCCCATAGTAAGCCTGGATCATTCTTATGAGCAGAAATTTATCCAACTTTTTCAAAATATTATCAAACAGTTTAAGATTAGTTCATGGTAGGAATTGAGGTTTATTAAATGAAAGAAATTATTGTTATTAGTGGTAAGGGTGGGACAGGTAAGACAGTTATTACTGCTAGCATGGCAGCCTTAGCGAAAAATAAGGTAATGGGAGATTGTGATGTAGATGCCTCCAATCTTTATCTTTTGCTTCATCCTGAGGTAAAAGAAAAGCACGATTTTTATGCCGGACTAATTCCTGCTCTTGACTCGATGAAATGCAACCAATGTGGTCTTTGTCAAGAATTATGCCGTTTTGATGCTATTAAAATCTTTCCGGGACAGACTATTATTGACCATGTTTCTTGTGAGGGCTGCAGTTTATGTGCCCAGGTTTGTCCTCAACAGGCTATACAGATGAAGGAAAATCACTGTGGTGAATGGTATATTTCCGAAACAAAATATGGTCCTTTAGTTTATGCTAAATTGGGTATTGCCGAAGAAAATTCTGGTAAATTAGTTACTTTAGTACGTCAGAAGGCTGAAGAAATTGCCAGAAAAAGGGATCTGGAATTAATCATCATAGATGGACCCCCGGGGATTGGTTGTCCATTAATAGCTTCTATCAGTGGTGCTAATTTAGCTGTGGTGGTGACTGAGCCAACCCTTTCTGGGATACATGATTTGGAAAGAGTAATAAAAGTTACTCAACATTTTGGAGTGAGGTCAGTAGTAATAATCAATAAGTTTGACCTTAATTTAGAAAATACCTCACAAATTGAAAATTATTGTATTACACATAATATTGAAGTTATTGGGAAAATGCATTTTGATAATATAATTACTGAAGCCTTAGTTCAGCGGTTACCAGTAGTAGAGTATAGCGATAATAAAATAACTAAAGAAATAAAGGCAATCTGGCAAAAAATATCATAATAAATAAATCCATTTAACCAATTTATCTTATAATCCAAATATCATAGTTATTCTATTGATTTTATAGCATAGCTTAGTTATTTGTTGTGGTTGTTTAATAAATAGATTAGAGTACTGATTAGAATATTGATTAATTAATTTCTTTATGAAACAGGAGTAAAAATGCTTACTTTTGGTCCAATTCCTTCCCGACGTTTAGGACGCAGCTTAGGAATAAATAATATTCCTCCCAAGATATGTTCATATGCTTGTGTATACTGTCAGTTAGGAAAGACTTTACAAATGAATGTAGAGTTACAGTCTTTTTATTCTTCTGATCAAATTTTTGCTGAGGTTCAGAAAAAAGTAAAAGAGAGTAAAGAAAAAGAAGAGGTCATTGATTATCTTACTTTCGTACCTGATGGAGAGCCAACTTTAGATATTAATTTGGGTGAAGAAATTAAATTAATCAAATCTTTAGGCTTTAAGATAGCTGTAATTAGTAATAGTTCCCTGATAGATAAGAGACAGGTAAGGGAAAATCTAAAAGAAGTAGATGTAGTTTCTTTGAAAGTAGATTCTGTAGAAGAGAAGATATGGAGGAAAATTAATCGACCGCATAAAAAGTTGCATTTAGATAGCATTTTAAATGGTATGTTAGACTTTGTCCAAACTTTTAACGGCAAAATAATAACCGAAACGATGTTAGTAAAAAGTGTTAATGATGATAGTCACCATATAGAAAGGATAGCGGATTTTTTAGACAGGATTAAGCCAGCAAAAGCTTATTTATCAATTCCTATTAGGCCACCAGCAGCAAGATGGGTTCAAGCACCTTCAGAAGAAGTGATAAATAGGAGCTATAATATCTTAAAGAAAAGAATCAACCAAGTAGAATACCTTATTGGCTATGAAGGTAATGCCTTTGCCCATACTGGACTGGTAGAAGAAGATATTTTAAGTATCACCTCAGTACATCCTATGAGAGAAGAAGCGCTTCAGGATTTTTTAAATAGGGCAAAATCTGATTGGTCCATTATTCTAAAATTAATTAATAATGGTCAATTGGTTGAAACAGAATTTGAAGGAAGAAAATTTTATCTTAGAAAATTGATTAACAAATAGTTTAGCCTAAAATTATAATTATAATAATATTCGCATAGGATAAAGATTTAAAAAAAACATTGTTATATTTTGCTAATTTTAAAAGCCTAATCCTATATTATTTTACTTTGTTATTAAGTTACACAAGATTAAATAAAATGTTTGGCAGCGTATACGATTTTGGTTGCTATTTGCTCTATTAGTTCTTTTTTAAAATTAAAAAATAGTAGTAGTATTGTGGAGAGTGTGGGCAACCTGAAGGGTTGTCCCAGTAATGGGGGTAACTCTTTAGGAGTTATCCACATTACGTCGCTATCCACAATTAGTGCTTTTGAGAAAAACATACCCAGTTGATATTTCTGGTGTCTATTCCAGTTAGATCTAGTTCCGTGTTTTTT
>CAZGKY010000208.1:0-2559 GCA_964525625.1 uncultured Atribacterota bacterium
TTATATAATCATCGGGCCTATTTAAATCTTTTTATGGTAAAACCATTTTAGTTAACCATTACCACCTTCTTGGAAGGTGGTTTTTTATGGTCAAATAAAACAATTTCTCTGGTATAAATATTAACCAGAGAAATTGTTTTATTTTTTGATAAAGGGCTAAATAGCTAGTTTAATTTTGACTATTGGGTGTTAAAGCATTTTCAATGGATTTCAAAATTGCTTTAGTATGAACAGTAGCACCAGAAACTGTATCAATCTGTAAAGACTGCTTCTCCTTAACCATTTGAAATACCTTCTCACCAATAGCAGTAATTCCTGAGAGATCAGAGGCTTTAACTATTTTAATATCAGCTATGGTATGATCTTTCACTGTTACTTCTAATTCATTTTTCCAGCGCCCGCCAGTAAATTTACCCTGATAAACCCCATCTTCTAACTTACTTAGGTCTACATCATTAATTATCATCTTGCGATATTTACTTAAACCCTGGGTAGCATAGAGGAAGGCAGCCAGACCAATAGCCAGAATTGCTACGACAATATAGAGCAGAATTCTCAACATTTTATTTTTGATCCTCCTAAACATTTTTTCTCCTTAATAATTTTATTAAAATTGATATAATTTATAGTTATCTGTGATTAATTGAAATTTATTTATTATACCATGAGAAAGATATATTTCCCTGTTACTACTTACTATAATTGCTTCAATATCCGCAAAGCGATGAAGCAATTTTATTCCTTCCTCCAATCCTGCTATAAAAACAGCAGTAGAAAGAACATCAGCCAGCAGCGCATCGGGATGCACAATGGTAACACTATTTAATCCCTTATTGACTGGGTAACCGGTAAAGGGATCCAAAATATGATGATATCTTCGATTCCCTTCTAAAAAGAATCTTTCATAATTACCAGAGGTAACTACTGAGGTATTATTTACTCCAATGCTAGCCAGGCATTTCCCCCTTTCCTGTTCAGGGTCCTGTATTCCAACCTGCCATGGTTTTCCGTCTTCTCGTATACCCAGTACCGCCACATTACCACCCAGATTAATCATCGCCGAATGAAGACCATAGTTATCAAAAAATTCTATCACACAATTGGCTATATAACCTTTTGCTATCCCTCCCAGGTCTATCTTCTGTTTTGTTTTCCGTAATTTTACCCTACTCTTTTCTTCATCTATCAGGATATCTTCGTAATTTACCATCTTTAATTTTTCATCTATTATGTAGTCAGGAGGGACCAGCCCTACCCTACCAAATTGTTGCCAGAGATTAACCAGTATAGCGACAGTAATATTAAATAATCCATTAGTTAATCGGGCATATCTCTTGGCTTCGCTAATTATAAACAATAGTTCTGAAGAAACTAAAACCCAAGATTTCCCGGCTTGCCGATTTATTTCATTAATCTCACTTCTTACCTCATAAAAACTCATTATCTTTTCCAATCTAGCAATTAATGTTGTTACTCCGCAAATTATCTGTTTAGCCTGAGCAGGAGAAGTATATAATTTTTGATGAATTAAAGTACCCAGGGCATAGTAAGAATGAGAAATATATTTATGGTTTTCTGACTCTTGACTTATATTATGGGATGACATAAGATAACCAGGAGATATTCCCTTAAAACCCCTTTTTTATATATTGTTCAAAATTGTTATTTGCAGTTGCCAATGTTCTTGGGGGTCAACCAAAATTTCCATCCTCATACTTATTTATATAATAAGAAGACTTCATCTTTTTGTTCAATGATATATATTTTAAAGGGTAAAAAATTTCTGCTTTAATCCCCGATAATTGAGTAAATTTCTTTTTCTTATAAAATTACTATAATAATATTTGATTGATTATACCACATATTTTTAGGTAAAATAAAAGAACTAATAAATATTCTCAGGTTGGGAATTTTTTTCCGTCATCTTACATCTTATTAATTTTTTAAACAGTAAGTAACAAATAATACAAACTTACTCAGTAGTTATTAAGGTAAACATTAGCTATATAAAATAACACAATATTGGCCAGCCTACTGGTAAGAACTTTACAGATAGATTTATTTTATCTATAATTTATTAAAAATTAAAATTGGTTATACAAAAAATTTATGAAAAAAAATATGCCTAATACCAGATTAGATATAACAAGATCATTAATTTCTTTTTGTTCTTTCGCTCCATTAATAGGAGATTGTCCTCTTTTTCAATCCCATCCTGATGCTATGCTCTTTCTAGATAAACAGAACAGAATACTGGCTATTAATAGAAGATTTAGTACCCTTTTTGATTATCAACTGGAAGAATTAAAGGGAAAGAAGATTGACTTTCTCATTACCTTTTCAGAACAACAAAAATTTGAATCTGGTTGGTTTAAAAAAGTTTGCCCGGAATTTTACATTCCAGAGGCAATATTAACTAAGAAAGATTACTCTACCATGGAGATAGAAATTTCTGCTTCTCCTATTTTCTTCTCCAATAATTCTTATCAGGGAGCTTTATTAGCCATCAAGGATATAACCCAAAGAAGTGAAAATGAGAGGATAAATAGAGTTTTATAC
>CAZGKY010000209.1:0-2553 GCA_964525625.1 uncultured Atribacterota bacterium
GCAACCACCCGGCGGCAATTGCGCTAAATAACAGAATGCCGGAAAATAAATAGTCATTCATAACTTACCCCCTCCGCTTTAAAAAGGGGACAGGCTACTTTTTACCTCTTGCCCCCCTTTTTGAGAATTTCCTGATTGGTCCTAAAATAACCTTAAGTTAATTAATTTTGGGCCTTGTCAAGAATAGTAAGGTTGTTCCCATTATATCCTAAAAATGAAACTATTTCTTTTACTATTCAAACCCCCGCCCGCAAATCAGCGGGCAGGCCCGCCTGCCGGCGAGGCAGGCGCATTGGAACAGGGTGTATTTTCTTGTTTTACTTTCCCCAAGAAAAACTATGGACAATGCCAGAAAATTTACCAAAGTTTAATTTTCTCTTTAGATTTTCTAAAGATAAAATATGAAATCCGTCAGAGGGAAACGATAAATCAGGAGTGTGAAGATGATATAAAATAAATTTACCATCAGGGGACAAAACAAACCAATTTAATCTATATGAAGAGTAAATTTTTTTTGGGGCCCCTCCGTTAACAACATCTATAGAATAAAACCCATCCTCATAAAGACAAATAATTCTTTTTCCATCAGGTAACCACACCGGGCTTGATCCAGTAATAATTTTTTCTTCCTTACCGGTTTCTATATCTATTATATAGATTTCTCCGTAATAAGTGTACGCTGTATCACTAAGCATCTTTTTTCTTTGCGCGGTAAAAGCGATTTTCTGACCATCGGGTGACCAGGAAGGTTTAATCCTCATACAATGTATTTGACTTATACATTTCATCTGTTTATTATTAGTATTAAATATATGAAGTTTATAACCCGGTGAAGCTAAAAAAGCAATAGCAATACCATCTGGCGACCAACTTGGACTAACACAATCTTTCTCTCCATCAGTTAATTGATGAACATCTTTAGAATCTAAATTTAATAGATAAAGTTGATGCGGTTCCATAATACCTTTATTTTTGCTGAAAATAATGCTTCTTTTATCTGAAGAAAAATCAACGTCTGTAATAGTCCCTAAATTGTGTTTTTCTTTAACCAATAAAGAATATATAGATTTTTTTCTAAACACGTAGGGGAAATTCACCAAATAGATATGTTTACTGTTTGTGAATATTAATTTACCTGTAATTCCACTTCTTAAAATATAAATTACTTCTGACAAGTAAATAGCTGGGCCTAACATAACAAGAAAAATCAGTATATAGAATATACTACGACGAATATTTTTTTTCATATTAATGGCTCCCATGGGTTATCATTAGGGATGTCTATCCCCGAACTCCAAAGAATAAAATTGCGCCAATGGTAACAGTTGTGACTTGGACTGTATAATACCCCAAAAAGCGACTTATCACTTTTTATGATATTCTCTAAAACTTTGTTCGCAATATCTGTTCCCTCTGCAACCGTCTTATATGATGTAACAATATTTTTATTTTTAGAATATTCTTCAATTCTTATATCTCCCAGTACTGGCAAGCCAGTTAGAAAAGAATAAAATCCCATCCCAATCCCTAAAGCATCAAAACCCCATTCTTCAGTTTTCTTGCCAATTGTCACTCTCAAAAACGTATGATAAATTATCCCGAATGGATCTATTGGTCTATAGCCAATCTCTACACATAACCCCCACGGGTCCACCCAATTAACCGGATTGTTATTTACATAAGCATAGATGTTTGGTCCAAGGATTTGGCCGAGCGGATCAGGCTGGATGAACCGGCCGGTCTCAGGATTATAATCCCTCAACCTATAATAATACAACTTTGTCTTCGGGTCAAGCGGCCTGCCATTAAAAAGATACGGCTGGTCTATCCTCATATCAATAAATCCCAGTCTTTTCTGATAGGTGGTAACCTCCGGCTCACCAAAAGCGCTATAGTTATATGTTTGAATTTTTTCCGCTTGATTATCCACCAGCCCCCGGACATTATTCAATATGTCCTGATAATAGTAAGTAGTCGGTGAGGCCGTCATTGAGATAAGCTCATCCATATCCCGCCCGCGAAGATAACTAATCTTTTTCTCCCCGACAAGCTTGGGTTCTATTTCCTGAATTCTGGTAAAACCGTCGTATATATATTTAGTGGCACCTGTCCGCCCAAGCTTTGTGGCGGGTTCCCTTGATAGTCTTCTTCCTAAAGAATCATACTCATATTTTACTACCTCATTATTTACATTAGCAGACGTCAAGAAATTTCTGGCATTATATGTATAATTTATCTCCTTAGTGCTTAATCCTGAATCCTTAATACTGGCGAGATTCCCTAACTTATCATAGCTATATTCTGTTATCTGTTTTCCGTTATCTGTTCTCTTAATTAACTGATTAGCCTCATCATAGGTATATTCTATTTTATTACCATCCACAATCTCACTTATCCGGTTATGAGCTTTATCGTAAATATATTGGTGTTTTTTTACGGAGTCTTGAATTTTAACCAGTTCTTGAATGAGCTGATAGCTTTTATTATAAGTATATGATTTTTTAAAATCCGGGGTTATCTCTCCGGTAATATTTCCGGCTTTATCATAGGCGT